>JAWOCM010000091.1:0-64004 GCA_046483795.1 Desulfuromonadales bacterium
CCGCCCCCGCTTAAACAGGGCGTAGTGTTCTCCCGGCTGCGTGGCGCCCAGGTCGCTCATCTCGACGAAAACCTTCTCTGAGGTAGCGATCATGATCCGGTTGTCGACCGTATCGATCAGGATACCGGCATCGTCCAATTCGCTGGTAGCGACGAACCCTTCGCCCCCTTCGGGCACCGGGATTATAACTGGCTCCTCGGCAACCTCCGGTTCTTCGAAGACCTCAATTTCCGGCTCCGCCTCCGCCACGGGCTCGTCCTTCTCTTCCACTGCATAAGCCGGCACCATTTCGATGCGGCCATCGTAGATATGCAGTTTTTGCCCGGGATATATAAAATGCGGATTTTTCACCATCGGGTTGTTGGCCCACAGACTCGGCCAATAATAAGGATCCTGAATAAAGCGTTGTGAAATCCCCCAGAGAGTATCACCCTTTTTGATAACGTAGATTCTGGGTTCCTCCTCGGCGAGCGCCGCATACGGTCCCAGGAGCATCACCAACAGAGTCATCAACAATAATTTTTTCAATGTCATACTCCCCACGGTCTAATGTCTGCCGGTCATCTGATCAGCATGCCTGAACTGACGACGGCCTGGTTCCCTCAATGATTTCCACTTTCAAGAGGTCTCTGCGCTGCCTGACTTTCCGGGAATCGTTCTCCCAGAAGTTCCATGATCTGCTCTGCCTGTTCGGGCTGATCCATGCGATTATAGGACTGAGCGACCTTGAACAACGCTTCGGGCACTTTGCTGTTCTTCGGAAAATTCTCGGCCAGCTTCCGAAACGCGGAAATCGCCTCAGAGTAGTCCTCACGGGAAAAGTGACTTTCCCCCAGCCAGTAGTATGCATTGCCGGCATACCGGCTCCCGGGAAAGTTCTCCACGAACAGTTCGAACCCCTCGATGGCATTGGCGTAATCCCCTGCTGCGTAGGCGGCAAAAGATTTGCGATAAACCTCTGTCGGCGAGAGATCGAGGAGTGCCTCAGCTGCAGCCTCCTTCTCGTCTCCCTCCGGCTCGACTTCCGCCGGTTCCCGGCGCTCGAGCTTCGCAATGGACTCTCCCTGATCCTCCAGGGTGGCATGGATTTCGTCCAGCTCGTCGCGAACCTGGGTCAGCTCTGCGGACAGTTCCTCCTGACGGTCTGCCAGCCGTTGAGCCTGCACCGGATCAAGAGACCGGGGGGGAGGAGTCTGGGGCGCCGCGCAGGCGGCCAGCAAAAAGGTCGTCAGCAGGATAAAAAACGCAGCCTTCTCATTTCTCGAAATCATAACAGCATCAACCTTCCGATATAAACCCATGTTTTTTTACTTTGTTGTTTGGTGACCCGTTTTGAATACGCTGCGCGCAACGGCTCGAAAGACAGCCCACCAGCTTGCTAAAAATTATAGGCTTTTTAGTTGAGTGTCAAGCGATTAGAAGAAGCCGGCGTCTGCACAAATGGCGGTTTCCCTGATCCAGGGAGCTGTGATATGGTTGCCGAATTCAACAGCCGGGATGACATATCATGAACAAACCGGAACTGCTGGCACCGGCCGGCGATCTGGAAAAACTCGCCTGCGCCCTCGATTACGGGGCCGATGCCGTCTATCTCGGCTCCCGGCGATTCGGTCTGCGGGCCGCAGCCGGCAACTTTTCCCATGACGATCTGATCGCGGCGCGGGAAGCCACATCCAGACGCGGGAAGAAACTTTACCTGACTCTCAATGCCTATCTGACGCCTGACGATTTCTCCGCCCTGGAAAAAGATCTGCATAAACTGCGCCATCTGGAGATCGACGCCTACATCGTCTCCGATCCGGGGGTTCTTTCCGTGATCCGCCGCATCGATCCGGAACGGCCGGTGCATCTCTCCACCCAGGCCAACACGACCAACGCGGCGGCCGTCGATTTCTGGCACCGCAACGGCATCAGCAGGGTGAATCTCGCCCGTGAACTGACCATCGGCGACATCCGCGCCATCGGCGCCGGGACCGAAGCCGAAGTGGAGGTTTTCGTGCATGGCGCCATGTGCATCGCCTACTCGGGCCGCTGCCTGCTCTCGGCAGCACTGACCGGTCGCAGCGCCAACCAGGGCGCCTGCAGTCATCCCTGCCGCTGGGGCTACGCCCTGGTCGAGGAAACCCGGCCGGGGCAGTATTTTCCCATCGAAGAGGACTCGCACGGCACCTATATCATGAACAGCCGCGACATCTGCCTGCTCGGCCGTCTTCCCGAGCTCCTGGCAGCGGGCATCGACAGTCTGAAAATCGAAGGCCGGATGAAAAGCCTCTACTACGTCGCCGCTGTAACCCGCGTCTATCGCGCAGCCATCGACCGGTTTTGCGCCGATCCGGCCGAATACACGGCCGATCCCCAGTGGAGCCGGGAACTCGAGATGGTCAGCCACCGTCCCTACGACGAGGCGTTTCTCGACGGTCACGACTCGGCCCGGGTCCATGCGGACGATTCAAAGTATATCCGCACCCACGATTTCATCGGAATCGTTCGTGAAACACGACCTGACGGCACTGCCGTCGTCGAGGGCCGCAACCGCTTCTTTGCCGGCGAGAACCTGGAACTGATCGGTCCCGGGATGAAAACATTGCCGTTCACGGCCGGGGAGTTGAAAAATATCGAGGGTGAACCGCTCCGGGCTGGACAACCCAACGCCCGCATTGTCGTGGCGCTGCCGGCCGGCGCGGCGCCGGGCGACCTGCTCAGAAGAGAGAAGGGGGACTAGAAACAGGGACCGCATGTGACCCTGTCGGGCAGAAGGCACGGCCAAAAAGCGGACCCCTTTTGCCGCCTCTGAACAAAAAACGGCGCGGATATCATCTTTACGGGGTGCGAGGCAATTGGCACCATCCTTGATAGAAACCCTGAAGAGACTCTGGTACAGTACCGATGCTGCCATCCATTCAATACAACATACGGAGGTTCACCATGAAACGCCTGTTTTTGACAATCCTGATCCTGGCCGCTTTCACCGGCACAGCCGTCGCAGACAACGACATCGATTTCGGCGGCAATGTTGATCTTATCAACCAGAACTTCGGCGATATCGTTCGCGAAGCGGGCATCATCACCGCCTACCGCGGGATCGCCCCGGCCGAACCGCTCGGTATTCTCGGTTTCGATATCGGCGTGGAGTCCAGCTTCGTCGACATCGAAACCTCGACCTGGGAACCGGTCATCGATGCCGGCACGTCCGATCCGCCGAGCGTCCTGCCGATTCCGCGAATCCACGTGCGCAAGGGCCTGCCATTTAATGTCGATGTCGGTGCCAGCTACGCCTCTGTGCCCGACTCGAACATCGAGATCCTGGGTGGCGAAGTGCAATGGGCGCTGCTCGAAGGCACCATGGCCACGCCGGCCCTTTCGATGCGCGGCCATTACAGCACCCTGGAGGGTGTCGACGATCTCGATGTCGAGACCTACGGCGTGGATGCGCTGGTCAGCAAGGGGTTTACCATGCTCACCCCCTATGCCGGCGTCGGCATCCTGGAGATCGACGGCAAATACACCGGGGATGAGCTAGACTTTCTCTCAGGCTCGTTCAAGCTGGAAGACCAGTCGAAAACGGAAACGCGCTATTTCGGCGGCATGCAGATCTCCCTGGCTATGCTGGCCCTGACCGTGGAAGCCGAATATTCGGACATCCCTGTTTACTCTGCCAAGCTCAGCTTCAACTGGTAGGTGCAAACCAATTATTGATGGTTCTCGTCAAAACTCTGTGAATGGCTAAGCAAAAATTTCGTCCCACAAGGCAGTGGTGGTTTTTCAGGGGCGAAGGCATACATCAGGTATGTCGATGTCCTGAAAAAACGCCGTAACGCCGTGGGGCGGACTTTTTGCGACGCCATCATCTGTCGATCTTTTCAGGTCCCTTCACGATCGCCCGGCCCGATGCCTGGCCGATGCCCCGCAGCATGCCGTTGAAAATGAAATAATGAAAGGGGTAGACCGCTCCCCAGTAAAGAAGCCCCGCAAGGCCCCGCGGCCAGAAACGTCCCCGCTGGCGCAGCTCGACGGTTCGGTCCTCGTTCTCGCGAAGGGTCAGCTCCAGTGTCGCCTGACCGGGCAGCTTCATCTCGGCGACCAGCAGCAGCCGGTAAGGCTTGTCGACTGCAGCGACGCGCCAGAAATCGAGAGCGTCGCCGGTATGCAGATCCCGGTCGTGACGCCGGCCGCGACCGAGTCCGACGCCGCCGAAAACCCGGTCCAGAACGCCGCGAAGCTTCCACAGCCAGTTGGCGTAGTACCAGCCGGTGCGTCCTCCGATGGCGAGGATGGCAGGCCAGATCTCTTCAGCGGTACCGCTCAACACCGCCCGGCGATGGTCATCGAACACCTTGCCGCCGGCCCAGGGCGGATCTTCGGCCGTGTCCCATTCGACCAGGGTACCGGCATCGGTCCAGCGGCTTTCCACCTGCTGCTGACGGATCCGGTCGAGCGCAAGACGGATCGTCATGCGGCAGTCGAGCAGGTGTTGCGGTACCAGTTCGCGGATCCGCGTATCGCGGCAGACGACAGGATTGCGCAGCCCCTCGGCGAGGGGGCGGGCCAGGGCGGCCGGTACCGGCGTCACCAGGTGAATCCAGTAGGAACTCAGCCGAGGCGTCAGCACCGGCACCGGGATGATCAGGCGACGGCGCAGTCCGGCCTCCTCTGCATATATCTGCATGAGCTTGCGGTAGGTGATAACCTCTTTTTGACCGATATCGAACGTCCCGCCTGCGGTTTCGGGTTTATCGAGACAACCGACCAGGTAGCCCAGCACGTTGCGGATGCCGATCGGCTGGCAGGGGGTATCGACCCATCGCGGGGTGATCATCACCGGCAGGCGATCCACCAGGTATCGCAGGATCTCAAAAGAAGCGCTTCCCGAACCGATAATCATCGCCGCCCGCAATACGGTGACCGGGACCTCTCCGCTAGCCAGGAGCCGGGCCACCTCAAGGCGCGATTTCAGGTGATGGCTGAGCTCCTCGCCCTCCTCCCCCAGCCCGCCAAGATAGACGATCCGCTCCATCTGGGCCGACTCGGCAGCCGCCGCCATGTTCCGGGCCGCTTCTGCGTCGGTATCGGCAAAATCCTTGACGCCGGGGTGCATTGAATGCACCAGGTAATAGACCGCAAAACAGCCACTGCAGGCCTGCTCGAGTGAGGATGGATCGAAGAGATCGCCGGCGACGATCTCGACATGCGGATGATCGGACCAGGAACGGGACTGCAGCTTGGCCGGTGTGCGCGCCATCGCGCGAACGCTGTAGCCCGCCTCGAGCAGACGCGGCACCAGTCGTCCGCCGACATAACCGCTCGCCCCTGTCACCAGAACAGGTGCTTTCTTCTTTCCTTCATTTCCGCCGGTTTTCTCTGTTTCCATTCCACTCTCCCTTGTTTTCAGCGGTGCCATGCGCTAACTTTATGGCCGGATCATCATCGAAACAGGATCATCGCAAATGAACCAGTCCAGACATATCAAACTCATCGCCAATCCCGTTTCCGGGGGTAATGCCCTCAGGAGAATCTATCACATCCGCCAGCTTATGGAAGAGCGCGGCACGTGCGTCGACCTCTTTTTGACGGAAGCCCCCGGCGATGCCGAGAAAGCTGCGGGCGCCGCCCGTTCGGAAGGGTTCGATCGGATCATAGCCGCCGGCGGCGACGGAACCCTCAACGAGGTCGTCAACGGCATGGCTCCCTGCGAGATTCCCCTCGCCTTCATCCCGCTGGGCACCACCAACGTCTTCGCGCTGGAAGCCGGCATCCCCTTCGACCTCGAGCGCGCCTTCGACATCGCTCTGCAGGGCGAAGCACGACCGGTCTGTCTCGGCCGCGCGGCGGATCGGCTTTTCCTTCTCATGGCCGGCGTCGGCTTCGACGCCGAAGTGGTGCGAAGCGTCAGTCCGGCGCTTAAAAGGCGCGTCGGCAAGGGCGCCTACCTCTGGAGTGGCCTCAAGGTTTTTGCAGCGTCGACCACCAGTCCCATCCAGATCGAACTTCCCGACGGTGAGACGCACACTGGCTACAGTGCCATTGTCGGAAACGGTCGCTATTATGCCGGTCGCTTCTCCCTGACCCCCGGAGCCTCCCTGTTCGACGACGGTTTCGAAGTCTTCCTGCTTCGCCGCCCCGGTCGCCTCAACCTGCTGCGCATGATCTGGTCCATGCTTCTGCGACGCCGACCGCCCGAGTCGCTTGCTTTGACCTTGAACACCAGGCACCTGAGAATCAGCGGGGACGACCTTCCGGTGCAGCTGGACGGCGACCCCTTCACCACCCTGCCGGTCGATTTTTCCGCCGAATTCGGGAAAATCGCCATGGTCTTTCCGAGGAGCGAGCCGTGACCGAGAATGGGACGATTTACAACGGGCGTATCATCCATCTGAAAATCGAAAATCACCGGCTGCCCGACGGGCGCGAGGCCGCTTTCGAGATCGTCCGCCATCCCGGCGGCGCTGCCGTGCTTCCGGTGCTCGATGACGGCCGTCTGGTGCTGATTCGTCAATACCGGGCGCCGGTGGGGCGGATTGTCCTGGAGATCCCTGCCGGCAAACTCGACGGCGGCGAGCCGCCCTCTCAATGCGCGGAGCGGGAACTGATCGAGGAGACCGGCTACCGGGCCGGCCGCCTTGAGAAACTGGGCGAGATGCTCACTGCCGTCGGCTTCTGCGACGAGCTGTTGCATCTCTACCTGGCGTCGGAACTCAGTGCCGTGGATCGAGCCCTGGAACCGGACGAGTTCATCGAAACGGTGATCATTCCGGCCGGGGAGGCCTTCAATCTCGTCGACCGCGGAGAGATCACCGACGGAAAGACCCAGCTGGTCCTGCTTATGTATCGACAACAGCTGCAGAACAAGGATCAAGGACGCCGGACATGAACCCTCTGCCCCAATGCTACCCTTCTCCTCGGCATCTGCCCTTCAACGCCGAATCGGTCAAAAACGATTTCATCCTGGAAACGCCCGAACACGCCCCGAAGGACGATGTCGGAGCCTGGGTGCTGCTGCAGGGAACCCGCCTGGTGCTGTATGAAGATTCCGGGGGACCGGCTCTACCGCTGGGGGAACTCCCAGATTTCGCCGCCGCCACCGGTCGGACGCCGGTATTCATCGGCACATGGAAAGGTTCAGCCTGCACGGCCATGGCGCTTCCCGGCTCCCTGGAGCTTCCTCCGGGATATGTCTTCGAAAACATTCTGAGCAGCGAACCCCGCATCGGCATCGAGTTGCTCTCACTGGCTGGAGTCGCCGGCCAGATCCTGCACTGGGAGAAGAACAGCCGTTTCTGCTCGCGCTGCGGCGGCGCTATGGACCGTTTGCCGGGTGAGTGGGGAAAGAAGTGCCGCGAATGCGACTATGCCCATTTCCCCCACATCCATCCCTGCGTCATTGTGATCGTGAGACGCGAGGGAGAGGTCCTGCTGACCCGCAAGGCCGCCTGGCCCGAGGGTCGATACAGCCTGGTGGCGGGTTTTCTCGATTTCGGCGAATGCCTCGAGGAGGCGGTAACGCGCGAGGTGCGCGAAGAGACAGGCCTCGAAATCGACAATGTGCGCTACATCGGCAGCCAGGCCTGGCCTTTTCCGAGCCAGTTGATGGCCGGTTTCGTCGCAGACTGGACCGGAGGAGAAATCGTGGTGGAGGAAGCCGAACTGGAGGATGCCCGGTGGTTCGCCGTCGACGATCTGCCCGCCCTGCCGCCGAAGCGAAGCATTGCACGATATCTTATCGATACCTACGCGACATAGCACGTGCAACCTCTCTAACGCAAAGTCGCAAAGGGGGCAAAGCCGCAACGAAAACCGTACTAACACACAAGCGACTTTCTTTGCGTCATGCTTTCAATCTTTGCGTCTTTGCGTTGAGACGAGCTTCTTTTGGATTATAAGTCCGTTAAAAATTTTGCGAGCGATCATTGAATTCAGGGGTTGTAAGGTTCCCACGGCAGGTCCAGGGCCTCTGCGACCGCTTCGTTGCACAGCGTGCCGTCGAAGGTGTTAATGCCTCGCCTCAGGGCTTCGTCGCCTCGGGCCGCTTCAGACAGGCCCAGATCGGCGATCCGCCGCAGGTAAGGCAAAGTGCGGTTGGTCAGGGCGAAGGTGCTGGTGCGGCTGACGGCGCCCGGCATGTTGGCCACGCCGTAATGCAGGACACCGTGAACTGAGAAAACGGGGTTGTCAGGGGTGGTGGCACGACTCGTTTCCACACAGCCGCCCTGGTCGACGGCCACATCGACCATGACGCTCCCGGCTCTCATCCGCGACACCAGCTCGCGCGACACCAGTATGGGCGCCCTGGCCCCGGCCACCAGAACTGCGCCGATCACAAGGTCTGCGGCGGCGACCTCGTCCTCGATATTCCGGGGATTGGAGATAAGTGTCCGGATGCGGTTGTGGAAACGATCTTCCAGGTGGCCCAGTACCGACGGGTCGGTGTCGAGAACCGTCACATCGGCTCCCATGCCGACGGCGATGCGCAGGGCATTGCTGCCCACCGTACCGCCGCCGATTATGACAACCTTGCCCCGCCTGACCCCCGGGACCCCCGAGAGCAGCACCCCACGGCCGCCGTTCTCCTTCTGCAGAAAATGGGCTCCGGCCTGGACCGACAGACGGCCGGCCACTTCGCTCATCGGCTGGAGAAGAGGCAGAGAACCGTTATCGAGCTGGACCGTTTCGTAGGCGACTCCGGTGACGCCGCTGTCGAGCAGCGCCCGCGTCAGCTCCGGAGCCGGTGCCAGGTGCAGAAAGGTGAACAGGATCTGCCCCGGGCGAAGCAGGTCGTATTCGGAGGGAAGCGGTTCCTTGACCTTGACGATCGTCTCGGCTTCGGCATAAACTTTTCCGGCATCGCCGACCAGGCGGGCCCCTGCCTGTCTGAATTCGTCATCGCCGATATCGCTGCCCTCTCCGGCACCGCTCTGGACGATCACGACATGCCCTGCTTCGACCAGTTCGCGGGCTCCGGCCGGAGCCATGCCGATCCGGTATTCATGTCTTTTTATTTCTTTCGGAACTCCGATGACCATGAGTACGCCGCCCATTGTGAGGGGTCAGAGCGATAAGCCCCTAAAAAAATCTTTTCAGAAATCACCAGAACTTCTTCGTGTCTTTGTGGCTTGGTGGTAGATTCAGGATTATTTATCAATCCCGTCAATCAAAGTTTAGCAGATCCGCACCATATGTGCAGTAAACCGTGGGAAAGGGGCCATCCATGGATCAATCCTTTACCAAACGCCACTTCATGGTCGACCGGCGGCGCATCGCCGATCTGAGATTCATTCTCGAGAGTTACGACGGACTGGCTTTCGTCCGCTCCCTCGATGGCATGGCCGGCCTGGTCGAGATCGCCTATCCGCCGTCCCGTCGAACCGACGCCGAGGCGCTTCTGCACGCCTTGACCCTCGAGCTCGACATGGAGCCTGCCGCACCTCCGGCTCCCGGAACCTACCCGCCTATCTGAGAAACGCAATGAGCTAATCTGTGATGCTCTTCGCAAAAGCCCGGTGGATGGCTAAGCAAAAATTTCGCCCTGCAAGGCCTGGTGGTTTTCCAGGGGCGAAGGCATACATCAGGTATGTCGAGGTCCTGAAAAAACGCCGTAACGCCGCAGGGCGGACTTTTTGCGACGCCATCAATCGGTGGTCACTTCGAACTCGGGGGAATCGAGAATCGAGCGCTTGACCGCACACTGGTCTGTGGCCCGGATAATCGCCTTCTTGTACTTCTCCGGAAATCCCGTCGGAAGAGTGATCCGCATTGCGACCCTGGAAGGCAGCCGCGTTTCCGGATCCCGCTCCATATCCACCGACAGTTTCAGACCCTCGGTCTCGAGCTCGCGCTGATGGCAGAAGCGGAGAGCGAAAAATCCGGCGCAGGTCCCCATAGAGGCCAGGTAGAGATCGAACGGCGAAGGGGCGCTTCCTTCGCCGCCGTTTTCCTTCGGCTGATCGGTGCGAATGGTAAACCCGTCGACGCGGGCTTCGACAGCAACGCCGCCGGGAAAAGTGATGTCCATAGACATGAGAATCTCCTTTGTGTTTTGCAATAGAGTGAAACCTGAATACGTGAGGGGTGAGGCGTGAGGAGAATAAGCTCAGAGCCTTGGTTTGCCCCGGGAATTCCCCTCACGCCTCAGCCCTCACCTGGTAAAATCTGCACTACAGCGATGAAATCAGATTTAGGGGACAGCAGGATCAGGCTCATGCCGGTCAATCCTCCAGGATCCCCTTGATGCCGGAGAAGAAGTTGGCAGCCATCTTGTCCTGCTCTTCTTCGCTCAGATCGGGATTGTCACCCTTTTCGCGGCGATTGACCAGGTCGGCCGGAATCTCCTCGAGAAAACGGCTCGGCATCCGGATCTGCAGCTGGCCGAACTTTTTGCGCTGTCGACACCCCATAAGGATCAGGCGCTGGCGGGCGCGGGTCATGCCGACATAACAGAGACGCCGCTCCTCGTCGATATCGCCGCTCTCGTCGATAATCTTCTTGTGCGGCAGAAACTCCTCTTCCATCCCGACCATGAATACCATTGGATATTCCAGGCCCTTGCTCGAATGCAGGCTCATCAGGGTCACCGCATCCCGGGCCAGCTTCTTTTCCTTGCTGTCGCCGCTGCCCGACTCGTCGTCAAGAAGGGAGACCTTTTCCAGAAATCCGGAGAGGGTCTTCCCCGCCCCTTCCCGTTCTTCGTAATTGGCCAGGGCGTTGAGAACCTCGTGCAGGTTTTCCACCCGCCTCCGGGCCTGACTCAGGTCTTCGGTGGTGCGCAGAATTTCGCCCTCGAGCTTGAGTTCCTTGAAAAACTGGCGACAGGTGCCGGTCAGGTCGCGCGTCTGGCGGAAAAGATGCCGGTATTTCTCCAGCTGTCCGACGAAAGTCCCGATCGCCTCGCGGGCCTTGTCGGCGATTCCCGGAATCTCCCCGGCCTGTTTCAGCAGTGTCCACAGCGGCTTCCCTCCCTCGGCCGAAGCTCGAATCAGCTGATCGGCGGTGGTGGCGCCGATCCCTCGTCGGGGATAGTTGAGGATGCGCAGCAGATTGACCTCGTCGCGGCTGTTGACCAGCACGCGCAAATAGGCCAGGGCATCCTTGACCTCCTTGCGGTCGAAAAACTGCTGACCGCCGATCAGCACGTAGGGGATATTCTGGTAACGCAGATGCTCCTCGAAAATCCGCGACTGAACGTTGGTGCGAAAGAGCACGGCAAAATCGGAATAGGGCCGCCGATCGCTGCCGAAGCGTTCGGTCTGAATCCGCTCCGCCACCCACTTCGCCTCCTCCTCGTCGTTTTCGCATTCCAGGTAATCGAGGGGCGCTCCCGTGCCGTCTGCGGTCCACAACGCCTTGGCCTTGCGCTGGCGGTTGTTGTTGATAACGGCGTTAGCGGCGCTGAGGATGTTGCCGGTGGAGCGGTAGTTCTGCTCGAGCTTGACGATTTTTGTCCCTGGAAAATCCCGTTCGAAATTGTGAATGTTCCCCAGGTCGGCGCCGCGCCACCCGTAGATCGACTGGTCGTCATCGCCGACCACGCACAAATTGCCGTGGCCGGCCGCCAGCTTGCGCAGCAGCAGGTACTGGGCGGCGTTGGTGTCCTGGTACTCGTCGACCATGAGATGGCGGAAACGCTGCTGGTACTTGGCAAGCACCTCGGGGAAGTCGTTGAACAGGCGGACGGTGAGCATGATGATGTCGTCGAAGTCGACGGCGTTGTAGGCCTTGAGCGCTTTCTGGTAGCGCGGATAGACGGCTGCGGCCATGTGCTCGTAGGGATCGTCCCAGCGTATGGTGAAGTCTTCCGGGCCGACCAGGCAGTTTTTTGCATCGGAGAGCATCCAGAGGATCCGGTCTGCATCGAACTTCCGGCCGTCTGAGTTGAGCTCCTGCACCAGATCCTTGATCAGGCGCAGCTGGTCGGAGGTGCCGTAGATCGAAAAATTCTTCTTGAAGCCGAGCTTGTCGATATCCTCGCGCAGCAGACGCACGCACAGGGAGTGGAAGGTCGAGAGAATCACCCCCTGGCAGCGCTTCTTGCCGACAATCTGCTCGACGCGCGCCTTCATCTCCCGGGCGGCCTTGTTGGTGAAGGTCACCGCAAGGATGCTCTCGGCCGGCACCCCGCAGCGGCAGAGCAGCCAGGCGATCCGTTCTGTGATCACCCGCGTCTTTCCCGAACCGGCCCCGGCCAGGATCAGCAGCGGCCCTTCGGCATGGCACACCGCTTCCTTCTGTTCCTTATTCAAGCCGGACAAATTCATCGTTTCTAACTCTCTTACATCCCGTTAAAACAAAAGACAGCCGCGTCCGACCGGCCTGTCCCGGCCAATCTCATCCGGTATCGGACGCGCTGATCATATACCTGTTGCCGGCGGAGAAAAAGGCTTGATTTTATAATCCTGAACTTGCTATTTTAACCGCCATGTTCCGATTAACTGTTGTCATAGTAGGTGTGGTGTGGGCGTCGTTGCTGCTTTTTTCCTGGAGCGGAGCTGTTGTTTCACCTCCGGCTCAGGAAAAAAGCAGCGCCGTTGATCGCCCACTGGCTCGCTAAGCTTTTCTGGAACCATACCGCCATGGTTCTCCCACGGATCCTCCCGAATCCCGACGTATGGGGCAAAATATCCTTTGATCCGCGTCTCTTCAAGGGGTTCCGCAACGACTTCCCTGCCGACTATCCCGCCGACGCAATTCATCATCGATCGCATTGAGCACTTCCCACTTGTTGCGCGACCATAAAGGCGCAAGCAGAAGGTCCCTGGGTCCGTCGCCGGTCAGACGGTGAATCTGGGTGTCGGGGTGCAGCCGTTCGAGAAAATCTGCAACCAGATCGACATATTCGGCCTGCTCCAGCATTTTCAGGCCGCCCTGCTCATAAATATCCCCCAGCGGCGTTCCCCGCAGGACGTGCAGCAGGTGAATTTTGATGCCGTCAACCCGCAGACGCGCCATCTCTTCGGCCGTTTCCAGCATCTGTGCCTTCGTCTCGCCGGGCAGGCCGATAATCACGTGAACGCAGACACGGATTCCCCTGGAGCGGACTCGGCGGAAAGCATCGGCAAAGGCCTGGTAGTCATGTCCGCGACGCAGAAAATCCAGCGTGCCGTCATGAATCGTCTGCAATCCCATTTCGAGCCAGAAGTCAGTGCGGCGATGGTATTCAGCGAGCAGATCGACGACGTCTTCGGCCAGGCAGTCGGGTCGGGTGCCGACGAAGAGGCCGACGACATCGGGAACACCGAGCGCTTCGTCGTAGAGACGACGCAACCGCTCCGGCGGCGCGAAAGTATTGGAGAAGGGCTGGAAATAAGCCATGAATCGCCGGGCCTTGTACTTGCGGGTCATAACCTCCTTGCCATGCTCGATCTGCGCGGTGATCGAAGCCCCGCGCTCGATCCCCACGGACCCGGATCCGCCGGGATCGCAGAACAGGCAGCCTCCACTGCCCTGCCGTCCGTTGCGGTTGGGGCAGCCGAAACCGGCATCGACGGAAATCTTGTGAATTCGCTCCCCGTAAATATTCTTGAGGGTCTGTGAAAAGACCTTGTAGCGTTTTTCGTTCATCATGTCTCGATCATGGCATTAAAATAAAATTCCGGCAAGATTTGCCGCCCCCCTCATCGCCAACAAAAAAACCCCGACCTTTGCCGGGGTTTTGACATTCTCCCACATCTCTGCGTCATTTTTTTGTCCCGCTGTCTCAGCTTTCTCCAAAAATCTTCTTGCGATATTGCATCGGAGTGTCCCCTTCGAGTTTCTTGAAGGTGCGATGGAATTGCACCGTAGAGGTGAAACCGACTTTTTTGGCGATTTCGTGGATCGGATCGGGGGACGAATGGAGATGCTCCTTCGCCTTGTCGATTCGCAGCCAGTTGATCAGTTCAACGACCGTTCGCCCCGTTTCCTTTTTAAATTTGCGACACAGATGATGGTAGGAAAGTGACGAGTGCCTGGCAACTTCCTGCACACTGATCGAGGATTGGTAATTATCCTGCACATATTCAAGGGCCCGCTCGATGCCCTCGCTCAACCCCTCCGTCCTGATCCAGGAGGATTCCGCCTTTTCTATATTTTGATTCATGGTCGCACTCCTTGGCTGTCTGAATCCTGAAAACCGCAACCAGTCTCTATAAACCGCTCAGCACTTTCAAAGACACATTGGGAAGGTGCCCCTGATTGTCACATGCGGCCTATTGATCCGAATATTTAATCAAATAGCATACTTTATGCCAAGTTTTATCTGACAACCGGTGTAATTTGGGAAAATATGCTACCCTTTATTATAGTATAACACCTGCTATATATCATTCATGGGGAAAACAACCGGATTTTATTAATATATCGATAATGTCATCATCTCTTCGAGTTGCATAGAAGAACGGCCTTGCTATACTTGCCCCTACCGCATTCTGGGGGGAAAACCTCGCTTTTGATCTCCCCCTTCGTTGGCTTCAGAATCGAGAAAACAAAGGAGAAATCCGTTTTTATGGCCGAACTTCTCGTTATTGATGATGAACCGGATATCCGGGCGCTCTTTGCCGCCGAACTTGCAGATGAGGGGCATGAAGTGCAAACCGCGGGTGACATTGATGCAGCCTGGGCCTGTCTGGAGAAGCAGATTCCGGATCTTGTCGTTCTCGACATCCAGGTCGGGAAAGAGAACGGCCTTCTCTTCCTGCAGAAATTGTCCCGCCTCTATCCGCGCCTCCCGGTCGTTCTGTGCACGGCCTACAGTTGCTACAAGGACGACTTCTCCTCCTGGATCGCCGACGCCTATGTGGTCAAGAGTTCCGACCTCAACGCTTTGAAAAGCGAAGTCGCCCGTCAATTGCGCCGGCAAGCGGAAATGAAAAACGAAGAGAGGGGGACACGATGAAAGCTGTTATCATGGCCGGCGGATTCGGCACCCGGATCCAGCCGCTGACCATCAACCTGCCCAAGCCGATGATTCCCCTGATAAACAAGCCGATCATGCTGCATATCATCGAGCTGCTCAAAAAGCACGGCATCACCGATCTGGTGCTGCTTCTCTATCACCAGCCGATGAGCATCAAGAGTTACTTCCGCGACGGCAGCGACTTCGGAGTGAGCATCACCTATATCACACCGCTGGAGGATTATGGAACCGCCGGAGCGGTCAAAGCCGCTGCCCAGCATCTCGATGAGCCGTTCCTGATCATCAGCGGCGACCTTCTCACCGATTTCGACCTTGGAAAGCTGGTGGATTTCCACCAGAGCAACAATGCACGGGCCACCATGACTCTCACCAGAGTTGCAGATCCATTGCAGTTCGGCGTCGTCATCACCGATACCGACCACAAGGTCACCAAGTTCCTGGAAAAACCGGGCTGGGGAGAAGTTTTCTCGGACACCATCAACACCGGAATCTATCTTCTGGACCCGGAGGTGCTCGAGCTGATCCCCGAAGAAGAGAACAAAGACTGGTCGAAAGACATCTTTCCGATGATGCTCGAACAGGGCATGGACCTTTACGGCTGTTTGCTCGACGGCTACTGGCAGGATATCGGCAACCCCCAGGCCTACCTGGAAGCCTGCCGTGATGTCCTCACGGAAAAGGTCGATCTCGAGCTGGACGAGAAAAGAGAGCCGAGGGACGACTGCCGGCTTCATTTGGGACACGACACCTTTCTGGCGCCTCCGGATCGGTTGCAGGGCACGGTCGTGATCGGAGAGAACAGCAACATCCTCGGACCGGTGCGTCTGTCCGACTGCGTGATCGGTCGCAACTGCGTCATCGAGGAGGGGGTCGAGCTTCAGGGAGCCATCCTCTGGGATAACGTCTACGTGAAAAAGGGCGCCCGTGTCGGCAATGCGGTCCTGTGCCACAACACAGGGGTGGGTGCCAAGGCCAGAATCGGCGACGGTGCGGTGATCGCCGACGAATCCCGGGTCGGAGACGATGCCGAAGTCAACAAGGGCATCCTTGTTTGGCCGCGCAAGGAGATCGAAGAAGGTGCGACGGTGACCACAAACGTCATCTGGGGCGAGAAGTGGCGCAAGAGCATTTTTGAAGGGGCGGTGGTCCGCGGCCTGAGCAACATGGAACTGACTCCCGAGTTTGCAGCCAAGCTGGGCGCCGCATTCGGCTCGACCCTGCCAAAAGATTCTGTCGTACTGGGCGGGCGCGATTCCTGCCGAGCCTCGCGGATGCTCAAGAGATCCTTCGTCGGCGGCCTGCTCTCCACCGGGATCAGTGTTCGCGACTGCAAGATGGTGCCTCTTCCGGTGATGACCTACAAGATGCAGACCTTCGGGGAGCTCGGTGGCGTCTACTTCCGTCAGTGTCCTGATGATCCGGCAACGACCGAAATCATCTTTTTCGACGACGAAGGGATGGAGATCTCCTCTTCGACCTCCAAGGGGATCGAACGGCTCTTCTTCAAGGAGAATTTCCGGCGGGCACACTACAACGAGCCCGGGACCATCCTTGAACTGCCCCAGTTGCATGACTTTTACCGCGACGGCTTTCTGCGCTCTCTGGAACAGGATCGCCTGCGGCAGGACAGACCGCGGGTGGTCATCGATCTCAACCACTCGCCCGCAGCCATGATCCTGCCCGCCCTTCTAGGCAGCCTCGGATTCCGTATGACCGAACTCAACTCTTTTATCGACTCCAGTCGCTCCGAAGGAACTCCCAACGTCGAGAACCGGACTCTGGAGGAGCTTTCCCGGATCGTGGTGACTCTCGGCGCCCAGGCCGGTTTCTGGATCAGCCCCTCCGGAGACCGCCTTGTGGCTGTCGACGACACCGGCCGAATTCTGAGCGACCTCGACATGCTCGGCAGTTTGACCGCCCTGATCTGCCGACAATACGAGAAGGGGTCCCTGGCGTTGCCGGTATCAAGTCCGACAGTGGTCGAAGAGCTGGCGCAACCCGCAGGACTCGAGGTGGTGCGCACCCGACTCGACAATCGAGCCCTCCTTGAGAAGGCCCGGCGCCACGGCTGCCGCCTGTCCGCTTCCACTGACGGGCGTTTCGCCATTCCGCTCTTTCAGTACCATTTCGATGCCCTCTTTACCGTCGCCTATCTGCTGCAACTTCTGTCCGCAAGCGACATGTCCCTTTCCGAGGTCGTGGGTATCCTGCCGAAAAAATCCTACCGTCACCTTAAGACGCCCTGTCCTCTCGACAGCAAGGGGAGGGTCATGCGCAAGATGACGGAGGCCGCAGCCGATAAGGATGCATCCTTCATCGACGGTGTGAGGATTCAGTTCGAAAACAAATGGGTCCTGATTCTTCCCGACCCCTATCGACCCATTGTTCATGTTGTCGCCGAAGCGGGCGATGACGAAACGGCATATGAACTGGCCCGGGATTATTGCAGCCGTGTCGACAACTGGAAAATCAGCGCTCTGCCGAACAGCTAGGACCCATCTGAAGGGAAGGAACCGATGGCTCTTTCACCGCCGAACTCCGGAAGAAACAATGAGACAACATCTATGAGCGAACGTCATGTTTCAACAGAAAGCTATTTCCTGTACGATCTGCAACTTAATGCCGCTTTCTGGCGTAACAACGCTGTCGCAGGGAGATTGCGCAGCTCTCCTCCACCGCCGCTGAATTACAGCCTGAACGCCATCGCGGAGGGGCTCTCCCCGCAGCTCGACACCCCCATAGAGACCGGAAACCTGGCTCTGTTGTCGGCTCTCAACGCGGTATTCAGGCATATCAGCTGGAGCTACCTGGCCGGCAGAGAGGTGAAGGTCGAGGGTGACCACCTGGTCATCGGCAAGAGAAGGCAACGCATCGATGGGCTTTTCGACTCTTTGAAAGCCTTTGTCGTTCACTTTCCTCCGGCCGCAGTGGTTACCGGCGAAACCGACGCAGAACACTTTTTTTCCGGAGGCAAGGCGACCGATCGCCAGACCGAGGCCCTGGTCCAGATGTTCGCTCTGGCGGTCCAGTCGCGCAATCCGGCCCTGGAAGAGGAGCGTCGGTTGATCGACGACGAAGCCTTTCAGAAACAGAGCGGATATCGCCTGATACTGGAGAGGATCGACCGCCTGTTCGGGGCGGAAACATCCCCTTCGCCATTCAACCAGTCCCTTTCTGAACTCCTCAGTCAGCCTCTGCGCCATTCGCCGGATGACCTGGTGGGTCAGGTGGCCTATGTGCGCAGCCACTGGGGGCCCTTGCTTCCCGAGGGAGTGCTGAACCAGGTGCTGACCTCTTTCGACCTCTGGCAGGAAGAGCAACAGATACGCGGCGCCGGGCCCGGCGGACCGGCACCGGTTCCGGACTACACAGAAGTCAGGGGAACCGAAATTCGAAGGTACAGCCCCGATGCGGACTGGATGCCGAACGTCGTACTGATGGCCAAGTCGATCCAGGTCTGGCTCGATCAACTCTCCCGAAAATACCAGCTCCACCTGCGGCGTCTCGACGACATTCCCGATGCGGAACTGGACCTGCTGAACCAGTGGAATATCACCGGCCTGTGGCTCATCGGTATATGGGAACGCTCCCGGGCCTCCCAACGCATCAAGCAGATGCGCGGCAATCCCGAGGCAGAAGCCTCCGCCTACTCGCTCTACGACTATGTCATCGCCGAGGAGCTGGGCGGCGAGGCGGCGCTTGACAATCTTCGCGAGAGGTGTTCCCGCCGAGGCATCCGCCTGGCCTGCGACATGGTGCCCAATCACACAGGCATCTGCTCACGCTGGATCGTGGAGCACCCCGACTGGTACATCCAGACCGACATCCCCCCCTATCCCGGTTACCATTACACGGGGCCCGACCTGTGCGAAAAGGACGAGGTCAGCGTTTTTATCGAGGACGGCTACTGGGATCACACCGAAGCGGCTGTGACATTCAAGCACGTGGATCACCGCACCGCCAAGGAGCGGTTCATCTATCACGGCAACGACGGGACGCACCTGCCCTGGAACGATACCGCGCAGCTCAACTTTCTGCTGCCGGACGTGCGGCAGGCGGTATTGGAAGAGATTGTCGACATCGCCCGGAGTTTTTCGATCATCCGCTTCGACGCCGCCATGACCCTGGCAAAAAAACACTTTCAACGACTGTGGTATCCCCAGCCTGGAGGAGGTGCAGGGGTCCCCTCCCGTGCGGACTTCTGGATGAGCCGTCAGGACTTCGAGCGTGCCTTTCCCGTGGAGTTCTGGCGCGAGGTGGTCGATCGCATCGCCGCCGAGGTCCCGGACACCCTTCTGCTCGCCGAGGCCTTCTGGCTGATGGAGGGCTTTTTCGTGCGCACCGTGGGCATGCACCGGGTCTACAACAGCGCGTTCATGAACATGCTGAAAACGGAAGACAACGCGCGATATCGCAATCTCTTGAAAAACACCCTTGAGTTCGATCCGGAAATCCTCAAGCGGTTCGTCAACTTCATGAGCAATCCGGATGAAGAGACAGCGGTCGAGCAGTTCGGCACCGGCGACAAGTATTTCGGCGTCGCCATACTCCTCGTCACCCTGCCGGGTTTGCCGATGTTCGCACACGGGCAGGTCGAGGGACTGCGCGAAAAATACGGCATGGAATATCCACGGGCCTACTGGGATGAATCGGTCGACGAACCGCTGCTGCTGCACCACGAAAGGATGCTTTTCCCCTTGCTGGGCCGCCGGCCCCTGTTCAGCGAGGTCGAGAACTTCGCCCTCTTCGATTTTTACACAGCCGAGGGCGTCAACGAGGACGTCATCTCCTTCAGCAACCGCCTGGACGACCAGCGGGCCCTGGTCGTCTACCACAACCGCTACGGAGAGACCTCAGGCTGGATCCGAACAGCCTGGTCACCCGGGACGGACCAAAAAAGCGGGATGGAGAACGCAACACTGGCCTCCGCACTCGCCCTGGGCAGCGACGAGACGATCTGGCGGTTCAAAGATCATTGCTCAGGCAAGAGCTACCTGCGTAAGGGGCGTCAATTCAACGAGGATGAGTTCTTTCTCCAGCTCGGTCCCTATGAAGCGTGTGTCTTTATCGACTTCGAACCGCTCGAGGATCCCGAAGGAGAGTGGCGGACGCTCTGGCGGGAACTTGACGGCCAGCCGGCAACCGATCTCGATCGACAACGCCAGAAGCTGCGTTACAGCAACCTGCACGCCGCCCTGGTGGATACCCTCGTGGCGATGGGGACGCCGGAGAGCCTCACCGTCAGACAGCTTGCACCGCTTGTTGAAGAGCTGGAGATGCAAACGGGGCGGGAAATTGATCTCAAAGCGCTCCTCTCCGCTCTTCAGCGGGATCTCGAGCGTCTACCTGCCGAGGAGCCGCGTTATCCGATGGCCATCGCCCCGCCGCTCGTTCTGCTGCGGCATCTCGATATCGGTTTCGATCTGGTTTCCGATCGATTCGACCGCCTCCTTCTGGAGGCCCCCCTGTTCGAATGGCTGGCAGAGCGCGACCTACCCGTGTCTACAGCCGAGGTTGAGCGCCTGGTCGGTCTGGTGCGCTCCCTGCTGTTGTGGCAGCAATGGCTCCAGCAGAAGACACCGGACGCAGCACTGCGCTCTCTGCTTGAAGAGCCCCAAACAAGAACACTGATCGGCTGCAATCGTTTCAAAGACAATGTCTGGTTCAACCAGGAGAGCATGGAACTCCTGCTCAACGGCATGGAGATGGCAGCGGAAATTTTCTACCCGCCAGCCGGGGCTGTTCCCCTCGTGAGCAAGATCGATCAATATCGCACCGCTTGCCACCAGTCGGGTTACAGTCTGGGAAAATTCTTGCGCCTCTTTTAAAAACGATGCCTTCGCAAAAAGTCATCTTTTACCACCAAGGCACCAAGGGCACCAAGAAAACATCACTAAGATTCAATGGGTTACCTTTGTGTCTTGGTGTCTTGGTGGTGGATTTTCGGTTTTTTGCGAGACCATCATGGAGCGGCAGTCGATGAAAATTCTTATCATAGCCCCGGAAGTCACTCCTTTTGCCAAGAGCGGCGGTCTTGCCGACGTCGCCGGCAGCCTGCCCTGCGCCCTCAAGAAGCGCGGCCATGACGTGCGCATCGTCATGCCATACTATCGCTCCATCGCCGAAAGCGAATTTTCCGCACCGAGAAGCGGTCGGCGAATGACCGTTCTGGTCGAAGAGCAACCCTGTGAGGGGCACCTGCGGACTCTCGACCACGGAGGGATTCCCGTTCATTTCATCGACAATCCCTTCTTTTTCGATCGCCCCGGCCTTTACGGCGATGCTGCCGGCGACTATCCGGACAACGCTGCACGCTTCGGTTTTTTTTGTCGAGCTGTCCTGCACATGCTTCGAGGCCTTGACTGGAGTCCTGAAATCCTCCACCTCAACGACTGGCAAACCGCCCTGATACCGGTCCTGCTGAAGAACGAACTGGAGGGGGAGCCGTTCTACAACGCCATGGCGACAGTGATGACTATCCACAACCTCGGTTACCAGGGAAACTTTCCGCCGACAGTGCTCAAGACTCTCGGCCTTGATCGAGCACTCTACACCACCGACGGGCTGGAATTTTATCACCAGGTTTCTCTTCTCAAAGGCGGCATCCTCTTTGCCGATCTGCTGACTACTGTCAGCGAAACCTACTGCCGCGAAATCCAGACTCCGGCGATGGGGCACGGCTTCGACGGCATTCTGAGAAGCCGGCGGGAGAAGCTTTTCGGTGTCATCAACGGCCTCGATACCGAGCTGTGGAATCCCTCCGGCGACCCGGCTTTACCACAACCCTACTCGGTCGACTCTCTGGCGGGAAAAGCAGAGGACAAGTCGGCCCTCCAGGAAGAACTCGGTCTGGACATTCAGCCCGGGATCCCCATTCTGGCCGTTATCTCCCGGCTCGACCGGCAAAAAGGAATGGATCTGATCCTGGAGGTCTGGGAAGAACTGATGCTGAGAAAGGTCCAGTTCGTGCTGCTCGGCACAGGAGATCCGAAACTGATGCAAGCTTTCTCCCTTTGCACAAAGGACCATGCCCGGCAGGCCTCCATCAATCTGGAGTTCGACGAGGCCCTCTCCCGCAGAATTTATGCCGGCGCAGACATGCTGCTCGTTCCCAGCCGCTACGAGCCGTGCGGTCTGGCCCAGCTGATTGCACTGCGATATGGAACCGTCCCCCTTGTGCGCAGAACCGGCGGACTCGCCGATACCATCACCGACGTTGCCGTCGATCCTGAAAAGGGCAACGGCTTTACTTTTGACATGCTGACGGGGGAGAATATGCTTGACGCCATCGACCGTGCTCTGGAACTCTATCGGGACGAGGTGCGATGGAAGGACGTCATGCGCCGGGGCATGAACGCCGATCACTCGTGGGACCGTTCGGCCCTCGAGTACGAACGACTTTACGGAACAGCTCTGGAGAATCGACGTGAACAAGACGAACAAGGAACAGCCGCAGGAGGAAGAGGAAGAGGAAGAGGAAGAGGAAGAGGAAGCGGAGACATCCCGTTTCCCGGAACTCGATGAACTGCAGGCGGAAATCCAGAAACGCATTCACGACAATGAAAGGTTTCTGGAGCGCTTCCTGGATGAAAACCACCAGGATGAAGACGAGATCGATGACGGTGCGGAAGACGAGGGGACTTTCGAAGAGTTGTAGGCGCGCTTTTACCTATCGGTCCGGATGGTCACAAAGGTCTTCGCCGGGAATCAATCTTTCAGGGAGTCCAGATATTCGGCCCACTCCGTGGGAAGAAGGTGCTTTTTTTTGGTGTTGCATTCCTTGCAGGCCGGCACACAATTTCCGCGGGTCGATTTTCCGCCCCGTGTCACGGGAACGACATGGTCGAGGGTCAACTCCCCGGGCGGAACATTAGCTCCACAATAGTGGCAGAGACCTCTGGCGATGCGATTCTTCCACCAGTTGCTCTTGCGCAGTTCCCTGGCCTTCTCGCGCTGGCGCCTGATCTCCTCTTCATCCGGCTCGATAAAAATGCTGTTCACAATTCCTCCTTTTTTTGCATTATAAAACAGGCAGGATCGCCGGACAACCTTCCCGTGCTTGCACTGATTTGGAAAATGTGCCATATATCTGCCGTCGCGTCACTGCAAGGAGGGGATAATTTGCCCGCTACAAGAATGAAAGATCGGTTGCCGTCATGAAAATACTGGTTGTCGGAGGCGGACAGGTCGGACACTTCCTGTGCGAGCGGCTCTCTACAGAAGGGCACGAAGTCGTGCTCATCGACAAGTCGGGCGACCGGCTCAAAGATATCGAGGACCGTCTCAACATCCTGGGAGTTCACGGCAACGGAGCCAGCGCCGAGGTCCTGGAGCAGGCGGACATCAAGTCGGTCGATATTTTCATCGCCGTGACCGACATGGACGAGATCAACATCATGGCGTGCCTGATCGCACGCGAGTACAAGATCAAGACTCTGGTCGCCCGCGTCAAGAGCATCGAATACTCCGGCGAAAGCGCTGTACTGTCCAAGGAAAAGCTCGGCATCGACCTGCTCATCAATCCCGATGACGCTGTAGCCGACGAAATTGTCAAGATCGCCTGCCGCACCGGCTCCTTCGACGTGGCGGAATTCGTCGAGGGCCAGATCCAGTTCATCGGCTACCGTATCGCTCCCGACAGCCCTCTTTGCGACCTGACTCTCAAGGAACTGGGCGATCTTCACGGCATGTATCGCTTCATCGTGACGGCGATCAGCCGCAAGGGGCAAACCATCATTCCCCGGGGCGACGATACCATTCAGGCCGGGGACAGCATCTTTATTTTCGCCCACCAGCAGGATCTGCCCGCCATCCAGTATCTTCTGCGACAGGAGCAGAGCAAGCAGCGGCGTCATCCAAGAGCGTTCATACTGGGCGGCGGAAGCATCGGTCTGCGCATTGCCGACCAGCTGGAAAAGATGGGCTTCGAAGTCCGTCTGGTCGAGCGCGACCTCAAGCGATGCGAATCCCTGGCCGCCAAACTGAAAAAAACGATAGTTCTCCGAACCGAGGGAACCGATATCCGCACCCTGATCGACGAAGGGGTCAAAGAGGCGGAAGTCTTTATCGCTGTCACCGACAACGACGAAACCAATATTCTTTCATCGCTTCTCTGCAAGAAGTATGGCGCCAAACGGACTCTTGCCCTGATCAACCAGCCCGAGTTTCTCCAGCTGGCGCCCGAGCTCGGTATCGACGCCTGCATTTCTCCTCGCCTTGCGGCAGCCGGCGCCATCCTCAAGTACGTCCGACGCGGCGAGGTCATCTCCATGGCGGCCGTCGAGGGCAGCGACGCGGAGGTCATCGAATTTCAGGTCAAAAAGGGAAGCCGGGGCGAAGGCATTCAATTAAAGGATCTGAATTTTCCTTCCGGAGCGATTATCGGCGCTATCGTTCGCGAAGGCGGCTACGAGATCCCCACCGGCGAAAGCCGCCTGAAAAGCGGTGATCGGGTGGTCGTTTTTGCACAGCCCAAAGCCCTGCCCAAGGTCGAAAGTTTTTTCCCCCGATGAATATTTTCCAGACCCTGCGCATTCTCGGGGCTCTGCTCGTGCATCTCTCCGGGGCCCTTCTCGTTCCCATCGCCTTTTCCCTCTATTTCGAGGACGGCGCCTGGCTCTCTTTCGTCTACTCGTCCGCTGTGACTCTGGCTGTAGGGCTTGTTCTGTTCAAGGGATTCAGAAGCAAGAACACCGATCTGGGCATCCGGGAAGGCTTTGCCGTTGTAACCCTGGGCTGGACTTCTTTCGCTCTCTTCGGTTCGCTCCCTTATATTTTCTCCGGGGCCATCCCCTTCCCGGTCGACGCCCTGTTCGAAACGATGAGCGGCTTCACCACGACCGGGGCCACCATTCTCACCTCGATCGAAACCCTTCCTCCAAGTGTGCTCTTCTGGCGCGCCATGACCCATTGGCTGGGCGGGATGGGAATTATCGTCCTGTCACTGGCCATCTTGCCGATGCTCGGCGTTGGGGGAATGCAGATGTTCAAGGCGGAAGTACCCGGCCCGACAACCGATCGACTTCGCCCGCGCATCCAGGATACCGCCAAGCTGCTCTGGGGTGTCTACGTCACCCTGACCGCCGCGGAGACGATCCTGCTGATGTTCGGCGGCATGAGCTTTTTCGATGCTATCTGTCATTCTTTCGCGACTCTCGCCACCGGAGGCTTTTCCACCCGGGATGCATCGATCGGCGCCTACGACAGTGCCTATATAGACTGGGTGGTCACCTTTTTCATGTTTGCCGCCGGCGTTAATTTTTCGCTCCACTTTTACGCCCTTCGCGGACGCATCAGGGGGTACTTCCGGAACGAAGAGTTCCGCTTCTACCTGAGCCTCACTCTGGGGGCGGTCGCGGTGTTGATGTTTCTCAACCACGGCACAGTCTACGCCTCTTTTCTCGATAATCTTCGCTACAGCGCCTTTCAGGCGGCCTCGATCCTGACGACCACCGGCTTTGGCACCGCCGATTACGAACTGTGGCCGGTATTGGGCCAGTACATCCTCGTGACTCTGATGTTCGTCGGCGGCTGTGCCGGATCCACAAGCGGCGGCATGAAAGTCGCCCGGATCATGATGCTGTTCAAATACGCCCACGTACAGGTTTTCCGCCTGATCCATCCACGCGCCGTCCGGCTGGTCAAGCTCGGCGGCAATCCCGTCGACAGAGATGTTGTTCAGGCCATTCTCGGTTTTTTCGCCCTTTTCATGGGCATCTTTCTTTTCGCCTCGTTCCTGATGGCCGCCGTCGGAATGGACCTGATCTCCGCAGGAGCCTCGGTCATCGCCACCCTCAGCAACATCGGTCCGGGGCTGGGCTCGGTCGGCCCGGTGGACAACTACCAGCACGTACCGGCACTGGGCAAGTGCGTACTGACCTTCTGCATGCTCATGGGTCGACTCGAGCTGTTTACGGTGCTGGTTCTGTTTTTCCCCTCCTTCTGGCGCAAGTAAAGACCATCTTTTGATGTATAATGACCTCCATGAAAACGTTTCTCGGCGGTTTTCTTTTCGCTTTGCTTTTCTTCTCCGGCGTCGGACGAGCATACTGCGCTATGGAATACCAGTTCGTCTATTTTCCCGCACGCACCATTGATGCAACCCCGGAAGATTACGGTCTCGACTTCGAGGACATCCGGTTCGAGGCGGACGACGGAACGTCACTGCATGGCTGGTTCCTGCCCGGCGAACCGCATCAGCCCCTGGTGCTCTTCTGCCACGGCAATGCCGGGAACATCTCCCACCGCATCGACAATCTCCGGAAGCTTCATCACCTCGGGGTCGGCGTCTTTATTTTCGATTATCGCGGCTACGGCCGCAGCGAAGGGCGCGCTTCAGAAGAAGGGACTTACGACGACGCCCGCGGAGCCCTTTCCTGGCTGCGCTCCAGGGGATGGTCTACCGAGAAACTGGTCTATTTCGGCCGCTCGCTCGGAGCCTCGGTCGCCTTGCAACTGGCAGTCGAGGAACCGCCGGCCGCAGTCGTCCTCGAATCCGCCTTTACCTCGATCCGGGCCCTCGGATGGCGCCACAACCCGATTCTGACCTTCCTGCTCGGCTGGCTGCTGGATGCCCGGTACGACAACGCGGATAAAATAAAGAAACTCCGCTCCCCCCTCCTGTTTATTCATGGCGGCGAAGACACCATCGTGCCTCCGGATATGGGACGCCGGCTGTTCGATATGGCACCCGAGCCGAAACATTTTTTCCTGCGGCCCGAGGCGGACCACAACACCCCTCTGCCCCCGACCGGAGCACCCTACTGGCAGGCCTGGCGGAATTTTCTCGACGGAGCAGTCACCACGACAAAAAGCCCGCTCCCTGAGAAAGGTTGAAATCGACACCATTTTCGGTTTAAAAAGGAGAAACCAACTTCAGGAGAGCGAACATATGGCCAGGATACTTATCGTCGAGGACGATCCGATCAGTCTGGATGTCTGTAGCAACATCATCAAGAAGCTCGGGCACAAGTCGATAGCCGCCAAGAACGGCCGGGAAGCGGTCGAATGCATCCGGACCGAATTGCCCGATGCCATTCTCCTCGATGTTGTCCTGCCCGACATCGAAGGGTTTCAACTCGGCAAAAATCTGAAAGAGCACCCCCGCACCAGCGACATTCCCATCGCCTATGTGACCGGCCGTTCGAACACCGCCGATTTCAAAAAGGGATTCGAAAGCGGCGGCATGATCTATCTGACCAAACCCTACACCTCCGATGCGCTCGAAACCGCCCTGTCCAGCCTCCTGCTGACACGCCGCAGTAAATCTGAAGACCTTTAAAAAAAAGGGAGGCGGCACCTGCCGTCTCCCTTTCTCCTCATCACTGCTGTTGATGCGCTGCATCAGGCGGTCACGACGAATCCCATCTGCCGGCCGGTCGAACCGCCATCGCGTCGATAGGAGAAAAAAAGCTCCTTGTGGCAGCAGGTGCACTCCTCCACCGCCTCGGTGCGGGCCGGGTCAAGGCCGGAATCGCGCAACTGAAGCTGGCAGCTCAACCGCAAATCGAGAAACCACTTTCCCAGGCTTCGCTCCTTCGCGATACGCTGCCAGTGATCGGTCCCGCTTCGGAAAGCTTCGCGAACCGGACGGTCGACTTCGTATTTGTGCGCACCGATGCCGGGACCGATGGCCGCATACAGATTTTCGATCTTCACCCCGAAGTTTTTCTCCATGGTCCGGACCGTTTTGGCGAGAATCCCTTCGGCCGCACCACGCCAGCCCACATGCACCACCGCGTAAACCTTTTTTTCGGGATCGAAGAGGATCACCGGATAACAGTCAGCCACCAGGATTCCGATCATGATGCCCGGCTGATCTGTCACCACGGCGTCGCATTCCACGCCCAGGAAATGCGTCAGATCGGGATTGGACTCGTCAATGACGAGAACGTTTGTATCGTGAACCTGTTTGACGGTGAGAAGCAGATGGACGGGCAAACCGAAGGCCCGGGTAAGAGTCGACCGGTTCCCCTCGACATTGGAGCTCGCATCATCGGTATTGAACGCCAGATTGAGCGAATTGTAGGGCGGTCGGCTCACTCCCCCGTTCCGGGTGGTAAAGCCTGCAGAGAGTTCGAAACGGTCCGCCCAGCTCGGCTGCTTGTAACTTATTTTGCCTTGTCTGACGAGTTTCATCGCGTGTTGTTCTCCAGTTCTGGATCGTTGCTGCATTGATATTTCCCTTCGAGATAATCGACAATCCTCTGCATGTCCTCAGGAAGGGGAGCCTCGAAGTTCAGGTCCTCCCCGGTGGCAGGATGAGTGAATCCGAGCAGCCTGGCATGCAGGGCCTGGCGCCCGAGCTGACCTGCCAGACGACGCAAGCCGGTATCGGCCAGAGCATTGATCCGGGCTGGACGGCTGTAGACCGGATCACCGAGAATCGGCCGGTTCATCTCCGCGAGATGAACCCGGATCTGGTGGGTACGCCCTGTTTCAAGCGCCAGTTCAACCAGAGTGATCCGGTCCCGGTCATAGCGCTTCCGAACCTGCCAGTGCGTCACCGCCCGCCGACCGGTCCGCCCGGTTCCGCTCATTTTCTTGCGGTGCACCGGATGACGGCCCAGTGGACTGTCGATGGTCCCCATTTCGTTCTGAAAGAGTCCGCAAACCAGGGCGACATAGCGCCTGGCAATGCTGTGTAATTTGAATTGGCGGCTGAGGTCCTGATGGGCGGCATCGTTTTTCGCCGCCACCATGACGCCGGAGGTGTCCTTGTCCAGACGATGGACGATCCCCGGCCGCAATTCGCCGCTGATTCCGGAAAGGTCCCTGCAATGATATAGAAGGGCGTTGACCAGGGTTCCGGAATGGTGTCCAGCGGCCGGATGAACAACCATCCCGGCCGGCTTGTTGATGACAATGAGATCGCTGTCCTGATAAAGAATTTCGAGGGGGATATTTTCCGGAAGTGTTTCGACAGGCATCGCTTCAGGGATGTCGACCCGAAGCTCCTCGCCTCCGCGAAGTTTGAGGGCGGCCCGCACGGCCGTTCCGTCAATCGTCACCCGCCCTTCTTCGATCAGCTTCTTGATCTGGGAACGGGATTTTTCCGGCAACTTTTCGGCCAGGTAGAGGTCGAGACGTTGCGGGATTCTTCCCCGGCCGAAGACAAAGCGGGATATGGGCGCCATTTACCAGATGGAACTTTCGATCTTGCCGGCCTGCTTGATCATGACATCGACCACGGCGCGATCAAAGAGATGGTCGCGCTCCTGCATCTCGGGCGTTACACGGCTATGAAAATGCTCTCGACCTTCCTGGAGTTCCTCGTCCAGAACCTCGAAGATGTTATCGTTCTTGATTCCTTCCTTCACCTTGTCCTGATTATACAGGGCGATATCGGAGATGATCGCCCTGGCCAGACGAAAAGCCAGGTCAGGATTATCCACCATCTTGGCCATTGTTCTTTCCCTTCAGTTAATCGCAAAAAAAATAACCGACCGTTCCTAACGCGGAGTGAAGGCCAGATACATCAGGCTGTCGCCGCGCCGGATAAACATGCGGAGCGGTCTGTTCTTTTTAACACGTTTTATCGCAGCAGCAAAGTCTTCAACGCTGTTGACCTCCTGACCGCCCAGAGAAAGTATGATATCGCCGGGCCGGATGCCGACCTCGTCGGCAACGCTGCGTGAATCGACCGATTCGACAAGAACACCCTCTCCATCGGCGGTGGAAACCGACAGTCCCTGCCAGCCCTGAACGACTTCAGGCTCGAGCTTTTCTTCGCCAGAGACTTTTTCCCTCTCGCGAGCGGTAATTTCCACGGTCAGGGTCTCCCTCTCCCCGCCGCGCAAAATCTCGAGTTCGGCTTCGCTCCCTGCCGGCGCGCTCGCCACCAGAAGTTGCAGCTCCCGAACGCCGCGCACCTCTCGTCCATTGAAGGTCAACAGGATATCGCCTCGCATCAGGCCGGCCTTTTCTGCGGGAGTGCCGGAAATCACGTCGGTCACCAGGGCTCCGGTCGCACGCTCCAGACCGAATGATTTCGCCAGATCCCGGGTCAGGGGCTGGATTTTCACCCCGAGCCAGCCACGAGTCACTTCCCCGTCCTCGATGAGCTGGTCGGAAATCAGCTTGGCGAGGTTGATCGGAATGGCGAAGCCGATGCCCCGACCTGCAGCAACGATCGCGGTATTGACGCCGACCACTTCGCCATAGATATTAAGCAGTGGTCCGCCCGAATTGCCCGGATTGATCGAGGCATCGGTCTGGATGAAATCTTCGTATTCCTCAATACCCACATTAGCCCGGCTTTTGGCCGAGATAACACCGACCGTCAACGTCCGGTCGAGGCCGAAGGGATTGCCGATGGCCAGTGCCCACTGGCCGACCTGCAGATCGTCCGAATCCCCCAACACAACCGTCGGCAGTTTTTTCTCGGTCTCCACCTTGATGACCGCCACGTCGGTGCGCGGATCTGTACCAACGAGCTTCGCGGGGTATTCGCTCTGGTCGGAAAGCCTGACCCTGATTTCCTCCGCTCCGGCAACGACATGTTCATTGGTGAGGATGTAACCGTCTTCGGTCAGAAGAAACCCTGAGCCGAGACTCTGTTCGAGACGTTCGGGGCGTTGCTGCTCACCGAACAGATCTCCGAAAAACTCCTCGAAAAGCGGATGAATCCGGCTGGAAGTTGTCCGTGCGGCACGAATATTGACCACCGACGGCGTCACCTTGTCCGAGACGTCGATGAAGGCGTTCTGAGTCGCCAGAAGTTCCTCGGCCGGTTTCTCCACCGGTGGCCTTGCCTCCCGGTCACTGACGAAAATCGGAATGGAGGCCTCTTCTTCCTTGCTGCAACCGGTCAGGGTTGCGAGTCCGAAAACTCCGAGAGCAAAAAGCAGAAGGCCAGGGAAGGAAGTCCTTTTCTGAAAGTTCACGATGTTCTCCCCGTCGACATGGTCAGCAATAAAGCTGGAAGGACGCACCCCCGCAACAACTGAGAAAGATTAACGAAAAACAACCCTTCTGTCAACGAGAAGCGACGGCATCGACCCGCTTCCTCGCCGGCTTCATTTGCGGATCTGCCGGAGGAACTGCAAAAGCTCCTCGTGGCTACCGCGGTAGTCTGGAGTGAACGACTCCTCGCGATCGACAGCCCACGTCTCGACCAGGAAGGTCGGCATGCCGACACGGCTGGCGGCCAGATCATGGCCGGTATCATTTCCGACCATCAGGCACTGGGAAGGCGCAACACCGAGACTGTCAGCAAGATCGAGGAAATAGCGGGGCGAAGGCTTGCAGAAGCGGCTGTTTTCCAGAGTGGTCACACCGGTGAATTCGTAATCGTTGAGGCCACCCCAGTCCAGGCGGGCATTGATCACGGATCGGGAAAAAACCGGGTTGGTGGCGATGACAACCGGAAGATCCCGTTCGAAGCATATATCGACAAGGGAGCGGGCTTCGGGAACAGTACTGACCAGCGGAGCAAGTTCCCCCAAGCCGTCCTTGCAGAAATCGGCGAGACGCTCCCGATACAGATCAGCAGGGATGTCCAGATCCCGCTCGAGAGCATCCAAAAAACGCTCCTCATTGCTGCAGCCTCCGTCTTCGACGTGAACCAGAGAATAGACGGCCTGCAGAGCGACCTGCGCGAACTTCGGAAGGGCAGCGCGGTCGAGAAAGTGCCGTCCGAGCCCCGTCACATAGGCTGGGATGAAATGGCTCATCTCAACCTGGACAAGGGTTCCATCGAGATCAAAGAGTACAGCCCGGATAGCGCTGGTGTCTGATTTATTCATCAAGTCACTCCATTTCGACTCAAGATAGCACAATCTCTCTTTCCGGGCAATCGTCACCGGGAGGAAGGCCCGGCCGGAGAAAGGTCTTGACTGGACTGATTTTGCAGGTTAAAACGCTAAACATAGAAACTGCCCACAGAGGACTCGGAAGACACATGGAAAACATCCGCGAAGAGGTCACGGAACTGCAGATCGGCGTCAAGGTCCGGCGGCTGCGCCAGGAGAAAAGGCTGACTCTCCAGGCCCTCTCCGACCGCAGCGGCCTGTCGAAGCCGTTGTTATCGCAGATAGAAAACGACCAGGTCATCCCCCCCATCGCCACCTTGTTGCGCATCTCCCACGCCCTCAAAGTAGAGATCAGCACTTTTTTCCAAGAGGAGGAAGGTGAAGAGAACTGCATCGTTGTGCGTGCCGATGAGCGCAAAAAGCTCCAGCGGCGAATCAGCACCGGCGAGAACAAACCGCCCTATGTCTACCATTCGCTGGCTTACGGACAAAAACAGAAAAACATCGAGCCCCTTCTGGTCGAATTCGATGTCCAGCAATGGCGCGACGACATGCAGGTCAGTCACGAAGGCGAGGAATTCCTCTTCATTCTCGAGGGACAGCTCGAACTGCACTACGGCGATACCGTCGTCACCCTCGGACCTGGAGATTCGGTCTATTACGAATCGACCGAACCCCACGGCTTCGTGGCAAGCGGCGAGGGACGTTCCCGGGCGGTTGCCGTCGTCTATTCCAAAGACTGAAGGGTCCTGCGCTTGACATCCGCCACGACTCACCTATCTTTTTAATTCAGACTTATAACCCAAAAGAAGGTCGTCTCAACGCAAAGACGCAAAGATTGAAAACATGACGCAAAGAAAGGCACGAAGGGCATCCTCTTTCCCCTTTGCGTCTTTCAGTTTTCTTGGCGTCTTAGCGCTAAAGCCTTTGTTTTGGTTATAGGCCCGTTTTAATTTCAGTCAATCAAATTGGCATCGAAAAAAGTCATTTTCGACACCAAGACACCAAGAAGAACTTATTAGGAAGGAGGAAATCATGGCAGCAAAAGTCGGCGTCATCCTTTCCGGTTGCGGCGTCTATGACGGTAGCGAAATCCACGAAGCGGTCATCACCCTTCTCGCCCTCGAGCGGGCAGGAGCTCAGCCCGTATGCATGGCTCCCGACATGGAGCAGATGCACGTCGTCAATCACCTGACCGGCGAGGAGATGCCCGGTGAAAAACGCAACGTGCTGGTCGAGGCGGCCCGCATCGCCAGAGGAGATATTCACGATATCAAGAAAGTCCAGGCCGGCGACCTCGACGCCCTGATCATGCCCGGCGGTTTCGGCGCAGCCAAGAACCTCTGCGATTATGCCGTCAAAGGGGCGGACTGTGATGTCAACGAGGATGTGGCCCGGCTGGTCCGCGACATGCACGGCGCAAAAAAACCGATTGCCGCGGTGTGCATCGCCCCGGTCATGGTTGCCAGCATACTCGGCGACGACAAGATCTCCCACAAGCTGACCATAGGCAGCGACGAGGATACAGCCAAGGCTCTTGAGGCGATGGGCAGCAACCACGTCGCGTGCCCGGTCCGGGAATTCGTCCTGGACGAAGAGAACCGGCTGATCTCCACTCCCGCCTACATGCTGGCCGGAAACGTCTCTGAAGCGGCCGACGGGATCGAGCGAACGGTGGAGGCCCTGCTGGACATGGTCTAGCCCCCTGTCGGCAAGCTCCCGGTTTTCCCATGATCGAGGAAATAACTGTAAGGGCGGGCGGAAACGTCCGCCCTTTTTTTTGCCTGACGAGCGAATTTTCTATCGGAAAAACCTCAGTCCGCTTGCCCTGAGCGGGAAATGATCTAGAATTGTCTTTCAGACGTTCAAATCATTCCCGTTATGAAAAGAGGAGGCCCCATGGAAAAGTATCGCTGTGTCATCTGTGATTATATCTACGATCCCGCCGAAGGCGACCCCGGAAGCGGCGTCAACCCCGGCACCGCATTCGAAGATCTCCCCGAAGATTGGGTATGCCCTCTGTGCGGCGCCGACAAAAGCAATTTCGAGAAGATCTGACATCAGATCAGCATCGCCTGGACAGTGGCAGCGGGTGCGGCATCTCGAAAAAGGAATGCCGTGGCCCGAATTGCCTCCTTTAGAGACAAAGGACAGAGTCATGGACGAGACCCCTTATGTCGACCAGGATGTCTGTATCAGCTGCAATCTGTGCGTTGACACGGTCCCGGAGGTTTTTCGAATGAACGACGACAGCGTGGCCGAAGTCTACGACCCGGCGGGTGCTCCTGAAGAGAAGATCCAGGAGGCGATCGATATTTGTCCAGTCGCCTGCATTCACTGGCAGGAGTAATCACCCGGCCATGACCGATTTTCGAACTCTGCGCCCCGGTGTGATCCCCTACGCCGGGGCGCTCGCCCTTCAGCAGGAGTTGGTCGAGAGACGGCGAAGGGGCGGAGAGAACGCTCTGCTCCTTCTGCAGCACCCGCCCGTGGTGACCCTGGGGCGCGGGGCGCAGCAGGCCGGCATCCTGTGTTCACAGGAAACCCTGGCAAAGCGGGGGATCGACTTCCTTCGCGTCGGACGCGGCGGCGAGGCGACCTTCCACGGACCGGGGCAGGCCGTGGGCTATCCGATTCTCCACCTCGATCACGTCGGACGCGATGTACACCGTTTCCTGCGACTGCTGGAAGAGACTCTGATTCTAGCTCTGCGCCGCCTGAAGATCGAAGGCGGACGAGTCGAGGGCAAGACAGGGGTATGGGTGGACGGTAGAAAAGTTGCCTCCATAGGCATCGGTGTGCGACACTGGATCAGCTGGCACGGCTGGGCGCTCAACGTCAGCGACGATCTGTCCGGCTTCGATACGATCGTCCCCTGCGGCATGCCCGATGTGCGGATGACATCCGTCTCGCGCCTCCTGGACCGAGCCATACCCGTCCAGGAGGTCGAAGATATCCTCATCGATGCATTCGCCGAAACATTCACCCTGAACCACGCAGGATCTTATGAGTTCGAATCCGATACGCAAACCGGACTGGCTTAAAGTCCGTTTTCCCGGCGGGCCGGCCTATGCCCGCATTGATCGCTACCACGAGCAGCAGGGTCTTCATTCGGTCTGCCGCAGCGCAGCCTGCCCCAATCAGGGAGAGTGCTGGAACCGGGGCACGGCCACATTCATGATCCTCGGCAACGTCTGCACCCGTTCCTGCCGCTTCTGCAATGTCTCTGATGGTACCCCGACCCCGCCCGACGCCGGAGAACCGGCCCGGATCGCCGAAGCCGTCTCTGAACTCGGCCTCAAGTACGCCGTCATCACCTCGGTCACGCGGGATGACCTCCCCGACGGCGGCGCAGCACACTTCGCCGCCCAGGTCGAAGCCATCCGCTCAGTCGCTCCCGACTGTCGCATAGAGCTTCTCATCCCCGACCTTCAGGGCGACCGCAGCGCCCTCAGGACGATTCTGGCCACCTCGCCGGATGTGGTCGGACACAACCTCGAAACGGTACCACGGTTGTACTCGCAGGCTCGCCAGGGCGCAAACTACCATCGTTCGCTGAAGCTGCTCGACGACGCTCGGGCTATTGCGCCGCACATTCCGACCAAAAGCGGCCTGATGCTCGGACTCGAAGAGAACAAGCACGAGGTGCTTGAGACTATGACAGACCTGCTGGAAGTCGGATGCCGGATTCTCACCCTCGGACAGTACCTGCAGCCGAGCCGCAAGCATCTGCCGGTTGCCCGTTACGTCCCTCCCGAAGAGTTCGATCAGCTCGCGGCCGAGGGCAAAACTCTCGGTTTTGATCATGTGGAGGCCGGCCCGCTTGTGCGCTCCAGCTATCAGGCCGACCGTCAGTTCGCAGAGGCCGGCAAATCCCCGACCGCCACAAAATAATAGCGCCGAAGCCTGTTGTCGCGACTCCCTCGGACTCTGTTACAATAATATAAAGACAACTCATCAGAGATACGGATCGAAACGATGGTCCAGGACGGAGACTTGAATGAACAAGGTGAAGACTGTTGGGATCGTTTTGCTTGTCCTGGGGGCCGTTCTTCTCTTTTTCGGCTATAATGCGGCGACCGCACCGATGGAGGAAATTGGCGAGGCTCTCACCGGCCGCTATTCCGACGAGACGATGATGTATCTGATTGCCGGAGGCGTATCGGCGATCCTCGGGCTTCTCATGTTGATTCGCGGCCGTTGACCTCGACCAGGAGAAACGACTTGCGCAAGTACAAAGTTACAGTCCTCGGGCAGAATTTTTTATTGCCCTGCGATGGTGAACCCCAAAAACTCGGTTTCTCTCAAACCTTTTACCTCAGAGCGACCACGCCTGACAAAGCCTGCGAAGAGGCGACCTCTCGACTCACTCGCGATGCCTACCTGATACAGAACGCCCTGAACGGTCCCGGGGATCCTTACCGGCTCGTCGTGGAGTCGGTCAAATGGGCGGGCCCATTCAAGACTTTCACCAACGGACCCGGAAGACGGACGTTCAATCTGGAAAAAGAGAAAGACCAGATGGATCTGATAGCATCAGGAGGGCAATACTGACATGGGCGGTCTTTTCAGAACTATTGTGACCGACTTGATGGACAAAAAAATATACATCTTTGTTGCTGTTGTGGTGTTTATCGGAGGCGCCGCAAGCAGTTTGGTCACCAGGGATCTCGCAGAAACCCTTCTGCATTTTTTTGGCGAATCGGTCCGGCCGCATATTGTGGGGAAGTCGTTTTTTTCACTTGTCCTGTTCATTGTCAGCCACAACGCCGTTGCCTTGCTTCTGATAATCTTCGTCGGAATGATCCTGGCCATTTTTCCGCTGTTGGCTCTTTATGTCAACGGCCTGATCGTCGGAGCAGCTCTGCTTCACTCTCCCATGTCATGGTGGCAGCTTCTTCCACACGGAATCTTTGAGATCCCGGCCATTCTTTTTGCAGCAGCCTACGGCATCTGGCTCGGCCTGTGGCCCTTTTCAAAGGGGAAGGCCGATGGACTGCGCAGCCGCCTCAGGACTTGCTCAATCACTTACATCAGGCTTATCCTGCCGCTTCTGATCCTTGCCGGCGTTATCGAGTCCGCACTTATCAGCCAGATCGGCTGATCCGGAATTTCCCTGCTCTGGCTGACCTGAAGGATATCCGCTCTTTTCGCCAGAGCCGCTCAGCTGATTCTGTGATTTTCATCTCGAAAAGGGACAAATCCTATGATCCCTGGAATTCCGGCCATCAAAACTTTGGGCCATTACGCCGGTACAATTTTCTCGGTGCTGCTCTTGACGCTCGGAACCTCCCAAGCCGAACCGCAGCAGGAGACAACGGCAGGTCCGGGAGATACCCTGGGCACAAAGCTCGCCCTTTCATCAACATTTCAGGGGAATTCCGGCCTGGACCGCGGCGGCGAAGTCAGCATCCTTCGAAACCTTGTGACGTTCGGCCTTGAAAAACGTCTGGGCCCTTCCTTGAAAAGCGACTTCTCTTTCACATACCGCCACAGCCGCTTTCATTTCGATCAGCCGGCCGCCTTTGACGGGAATGCACCGTGGGAGACAATCCATGAAGCAGGGTTCGGCGCGCTATTCGACTGGCAAATTGAAAAAACATGGTCGCTGATGACCCTGACGTCTGTCGAATTCTCCGGCGAAGAGGGCGCCGTTTTAAAAGATACCGCTTCGGTCAGTCTCGGGGTCGCTCTTTCAAAGCAGTTCAACCGCACGCTCTCCATTGGAGTCGGATTTGCTGCGTCCAGCGGACTGGAGGAAGAGAAAGTGATCCCGATGCTGGTCCTTTTCTGGCAGGTTTCGGAGAACTGGCGCCTCTCGAACCCGTTCCGTCCCGGTCCCACAAGCCCGGCGGGTCTGGAACTGTCGCGTAATTTCGACAAAAGGATCGAGTTGGCCCTCGGTACGAGCTACCGATCGCAACGTTTCCGTCTCGGTGAAAGAGGAGCAGCGGCTAACGGCATCGGCGAGTCGAGCGATTTTTTATCCTACTTGAGATTCTCTGGAAACATTTCTGGGGTGACCTCTATCGACCTCTATACAGGCCTTCTCTGGGACGGAGAATTGACACTTGAGAATGAGGACGGACAGGAATTATACGAAGTCGGCTACGACCCGGCTCCTATGCTCGCCTTGACGCTGAAACACCGCTTTTGACTGCCCTTTGATTTTCTCTGTATGTGAAGGGAACACTGTCATATGAGCTATGCAGGTCTGCTTGAACCGGTCATCGCCCTGACCCGACGTGTGGGTGAATTTCAGATGTCGCACTTCCGCAGCCTGCCGCCGGGCGGTGGCGAGGAAAAGCAGAAACGGGACCTGGTGTCAGAGGTCGATTTTACCTCTGAACAGATGCTTCACGATTCCCTGGAGAGTCTACTTCCCGAGGCCGGTTTTTTCGGGGAAGAAACCGGCCGCAGCGGCCCCCAGGACATGGTATGGATCGTCGACCCTCTCGACGGCACAACCAACTACCTGTCCGGCCTCGATCAGTTCTGCATCTCCGTTGCGCTGGCGGAAAAAGACGGGACCGAACTCGGCGTCGTTTATCGGCCGGCATCGAATGAAGTTTTCAGCGCCCTTCGCGGCGAAGGATTGCGGCACAACGGCGCAAAAGCCCAACCCCTTCCGAAAAACATGTCTTTGGCCGAATCGGTGATCGGAACCGGTTTTCCCTATCGCAGCCAGGATCTGGTCAAGCCTTTTTTCGCCTGTGCCGAGGAGGTTCTCGGCGAAAGCCGGGCGCTGCGTCGTTTCGGATCCGCCGCTCTGGATCTGAGCTACGTTGCGTGCGGGTTCCTCCAGGCCTTCTGGGAAAGCGACCTGCAGCCCTACGATGTGGCGGCCGCCCTCCTTTTTCTCGAAGAACAGGGCTGCACGATTACCAATTCCAAAGGCAAACCCTACGACATGTTCAGCGACCGGCTGATCATCTGCGGCCTTCCGTCCGTTCATGAGGAACTATTCGCTCTTGTCAGTCGTCTCTATGCAGGCCTTGGCCCGTGCCGAAAGAAGAGCTGAAACAATTCACGCGCCGACAGCATAGAAATAAAAGGTTTTACCCGCCGGCCTTTTTTGCATCCCAGCCCTCTTTTTTCAACTCCGCCATCAGTGTATCCCGGTGGTCACCCTGGATCTCGATCACACCATCTTTCACCGTTCCGCCGCTACCGCACTTCTGCTTGAGTTTTTTTGCAAGATCCTTGAGTTGTTCTCCGGCCAGAGGTACACCTGTGATCAGCGTCACCCCCTTGCCCTTGCGCCCCTTGGTCTGCCGGCTGAGGCGTATCACTCCGTCACCGGCCGGCACAGCAGCCTGTTCTCGACATGTGCATCGGCTGAGCGGTTTGCTGCACTCAGGGCACATGCGCCCCTGGTCACTGGAGTAGACCAGCCCGGTATTCTCATCCTTGCGTTTGGCCATTTGATTTCTCCCATCAGGTCGGAAGCGTCACACAAAAGAGATCTTTTGTGGTAACCTTAATGAAGTATCTGGAAAAAACACGATTTGCTCTGCAATTTCTGACAATACAGGAGGATCGCATGCAAGACAACAACGACAATCAGGAAGAACACGAGGTCGGATTGTACGAACGGCTTGCCTCGAGAACAGCCGAACTCGTCGAGAACGGCAAGCAGACCATGGATGAAGCCTTGAAAAAATCCCGGGACGAATTAACCGCGGCAGGGGACTATTCAAGGGAGAAGATCGAAAAGATCGGTGGATTCGTGCGTCGAGATATCGCTTCGATGGGTCAAAATGCCGGGAAAACAACGGATTCGTTCCGAAAAGCCGTTGATCCGAAACGAGTCGCCTACGGCGCGCAAAGCGCCTTTTCCCGCATCCTGGGCAGCGCCTCGGGTTTCCTTGGCGAGTGGGCGGAAAAAACCGAAAAGAACCTGGAACTCAAGACCGGGGAAGTCACAAGTTTTGGTACGCTGACATGCAAATCCTGCAGTGCTGAAATCCGAATCAAGACAACAGGCCGCATACCGCCCTGCCCGAAATGCCATAAAACGGTCTTTCGCAGATCCTACTGAACGAGCCGGGCCTGGCGGAGATAATTTCTTGACTGTTAGTCACATTTGTCGGACGAATAGGCCACTGTTAAAAAGGCCAGCTAAAACGCTGGCCTTTTTAATGTCTGCTCATCCTGAAGAGGTCCCTCAATCCGGGGTGGCCCGTCCCAACAGCTCCATGATATGCAGCACCTGCTGATTCATGTCATCTTCCCGCACCCCCCAGTCGAGCTGCAGGTGGCAGCCGGGGTTGCCGGTGACCAGGAAATCAGCGCCAGTCCGCCTGACATTTCCCAACTTGCGATCGAGAACCTTCTGGCTATCCTCGGAGAACTTCAGGCCCCACAGGGCCGCTGAGCCGCAACACCAGCTCGACTCCTCCATCTCCCTCAATTCGATCCCGGGTATTTTCCGGATCAGCTCCCGGGGCTGCTTCGAAATGCCCTGGGCGTGGCAGAGGTGGCAGGGCTCATGATAGGTGACCGACGCCTCCACCGGTTTAAGTCCTTCGGTGCGAAACCCGACCTCGCTCAGGAATTCAGAGACGTCCCGAATTTTGCTTCGAAAACGGGCCAGTTTTTCGTGCTCGGCCCGACCATCCAGCAGTTCCTCATATTCCTTGAGGGCGGCGCCGCATCCGGCGCAATCGGTCACGATGAAATCGACATCCTGATCCAGGAAAAGATCAAGATTGAACAGGGCGAGCTGCCGTGCAGTCTCCCGGTCCCCTTCGGAGAGATGCGGGGCCCCACAGCACTTTGTCTGTTTGGGGGTCACGACCTCGAATCCCTGGTGAGAGAGCACCTTGACCGTCTGACGGGAGACCCCGGGATACATGAGGGTCATGACGCAGCCCAGAAAAAATCCGACCCGTCCGCGCTGCTCCCCCCTCGCCGGAATCGTTTCCGGCAATTGCATCCTCAGTGGACTCTCCAGCCGGGGCAGCATTCCCTCGGCCTTTTCCATCCACTCGGGGCCGATCTTCAATATTTTCAGATGGCGCACCAGCCATTGAATTCCCAATCGCTGATAAAGCCGGGTCGGGAGCATGGATGTCTCCATAAGTTCTGGAGAAGGCAGCATCTTTTCGAGAATAAAAGAGCGGAACGCTTTCCCCGCTTTTCCCAGAGGATAGAAGGCATGGCCCTGGCTGCGGCAGATCTCCATCACCTCGCCGGCACGCACGCCTGAGGGACAAGCCGTGGTGCAGGCACGACAGTCAAGGCAGAAGTTGGCCTCCTCCCGGACGGCAGGGGTGAACTCCAGCTGTTCCTCGGACACCGCCCGCGCCAGAGCGACACGACCGCGAGGGCTCGAGCGTTCGCGGCCGGTCAGAGCGTAAGTCGGGCAGGTCGGCAGGCAGAAGCCGCACCGCATACACTGCAGCACATCGGCATAGGGTGGCGCGTCCTGCTGCTTGAAATTTCCTGTCGGTGCTTTTTTCTCAATGGGAGACACGGAAACCCTCCTCGACCGAAGGTTTGGTGCATGGATCTCCGTCGTCGAATATCTTCCCCGGATTGAGGATTCCCTCCGGATCGAACGCCTGCTTGATACGTTTCATCACCGCCACTCCACCGGGCCCGATCTGGCGGACAAGATATTCTTTCTTGGCAAGGCCGATACCGTGTTCGCCCGAAACAGTGCCGCCGCGCGCCAGGACGAATTCGTAAAGTTCGTCGAAAAAGGCATGGACCCGCCCCATCTCCTCTTCGTCACGTTCGTCTGCCAATGCGGTCGGGTGCAGGTTCCCGTCGCCGGCGTGGCCGAAGGTTCCGACCTTCAGCTGATACTTTTCGGTCAGCCTTTCGATCTCGGCGAAGGTCTCGGCCAGGTCGGAACGGGCGACAGTAGCATCTTCTAGAATGGTGGTCGGCGACACCCGGGCCAGGGCCGACAAAGCGGTACGACGCGCCGCGGCCAATTCCGCTGCCTCGGCCTCGTTGCGGGCCACATGCACTTCGGCAGCCTTTACCTCCCTTAAAACCTGCTCCACCGCTTCAGCCTCTTCGGAAACGACCGTCGGATGACCGTCCACCTCGATCAGGAGCAGCGCTGCCATCTCGCGCGGCAGACCGATGCCGGCATAGTCCTCCACACAGTTGATGGTCATACGATCCATGATCTCCAGAGTGGCCGGGATGATTTTAGCGGCTATGATCCTGGAAACAGCTTCACCCGCGGTACGGATGTCCTCGAAATAGGCCAGGAATGTGCGCTTCGCCTGTGGCGGCGGGATCAGCTTGACCGTCACCTCGGTCATCAGACCGAGCGTGCCTTCGCTGCCCACCATCAATTCGCGAAAAGAATAACCGGCAACGTCCTTGACCGCCTTTCCACCGGTGGAAATCAGGCTTCCATCGGCCAGCACTCCCTTGAGAGCCATGACGTAATCCCGCGTCACGCCGTACTTGAGGCCCCGCAGGCCGCCGGCATTCTCGGCGATGTTCCCACCGAGGGTCGATATCTTCTGGGAGCCGGGATCCGGTGGATAAAACAGTCCCTTTTCGGCCGCTGCATTGAACAGATCGAGGGTGATGACGCCTGCTTCGCACGTGGCGGTGAGGTTCTCTTCATCGATTTCCAGAATGCGGTTCATCCGCGTCAGGCAGACGACCATCCCCCCTTCAACCGGCACACTGCCTCCGGAGAGGCCGGTCCCGGAACCACGGGGAACGATCGGCAGCCCTTCGCGGCGAGCGATCTCCAAAGCGGCTCGCACCTGTTCCGTGTCGCCAGGGTAGACCACAACCTCAGGCAGATGGTGCACGCCGGGAGTGGAATCGTAGCCGAGAACGAGAAGATCCTCCTTTTCGTGGAGAACGTTCTTTTCCCCCAACTGCTCCTTGAGATGCTTAATTGCTGTTTGCGATATCATGGCAACCCCTTTTCATTTGTGAGAAGACAGGCTAGTTTTCGGCTGACGCATTCTCGCCTGTGATCAGCATCCCCCTGCCGATCTGTTGTTACAGAAAAGCTATCAAGACGTAGCCGGTGATGCCCACGATAACCCCGTAGATGAGCATCGGAACAACGGTGCGCTTGAGGATAAACCCTTCCTCGGCGGTGATCCCCAGGACCGAGCAGACAGCCACGATGTTGTGGATGCACACCATGTTGCCCATGCCCCCCCCGACCGACTGCATGCTGAGGATGGTTAGGGGATCCAATCCCAACTCCTTGGCGATGGAGAGCTGGATTCCGCCGAAGGTGAGATTGGAGACGGTGTTGGAACCTGAAAAGAAGGAGCCCAGAGCCCCCAGGTAGGAGGCGAAGAACTGCCACTGGGTGCCGATAGTGTCGGCCAGAGCCTTGCCGATAATGATGGTGTTGGCCGGTACCTCCGGTGTTCCGAGCATCAGCAGCTTCACAAAGACCAGCGCCCCGAGCAGGGCCAGTACTGGTTTCTGCATCTGGGCCAGAGACTCACCGAATGTTCGCTCCACTACGGCCTTTCCGGGCTTAAAGATCAGGAAGGTCAAGCTGGAGATGAGCACGAAGGGGATCAGGCTGGGGATGTAAAGAAGGGCATACTTCCACGCGATATCCGTGCCGAAGATGTTGCTGAAGGAAACGACGAGGGATTTGCTGATCGCGACATCCCCCAGCGTCCCCAGGGAAGACTGGACAAGGGTTTCCATGCCTGTGAGCAGCGGCTTGATCCCCAACTGCTTGATGCGAGTGACCAGGAGGACCACCACGGTTCCCCACAGGGGGAAGGAGGCTTTGACCAGCGCCGGAAGGCCGATATTTCCGGCGATACCGTTCCGCTTTCCGTCGCTGGCCAGCCCGATCCCCTTCTTGGCGAAGAAGACCGACAGGATTAATCCGACGGCCCCGGCAAGAACCGAGGGGAACTCGTAGTCGAAGCGGGCGGCGAGCAAATAGGGGAGGATGGTGGAGAAAATGCTCAGGTAGACGAAGACGATGTTCCTCTTCACCTCCTTGAAGGGCAGGGCGAAAGTCAGAGCGATCACCGGGATCACCAGGGCGGCAACGCTGTGCATGATGGCGGCCTGGAAGCCGATGGTCAGCAGCTGCTCGTGACCGATGCCCGGCAGCTGGCCAAGGCCGAACCATCCGGGGGTGCCGACGGCGCCGAAATGCACCGGGACGCTGTTCATGATCAGGCACAGGATCGCGACACGCACCGGCTTGAAACCCAGGCCGACCAGAATGGGGGCTGCGATCGCCGCCGGAGTGCCGAAACCGCTGGCCCCCTCGATGAGAAAGGCGAAGGCCCAACCGACAATCATCGCTTCGGCGACCTTGTTGGTGGTCACCCCATTGAGCCAGGTGCGGATGGTATCCATCGCTCCGGTATATTCCATGGTCTTGAAAAGCAGAATCGCGCCCCAGACGATGGAGATGGGGACGAGGGCAGTGAGCAGACCGTTGACCACGCTGGCGTTGACCATGTTGGCCTCCGCCCCGAAATACCCCAACTTGAGCAAGTAGAGGATGAGGGCCACCAGCGGCAGAGCCTTGTAGGAGGGCATGCTTTCCTTCCTGGTCATCAGGAAGATGAGCAGGACGATGGGGAACAAAGACAGCAGCGTCGACATGATCTCGATCCTTTCATGCACTGAATTGAATACAGCCCTCATCGGAACTATGGTCAGACCAATTTCCGGGTTTTGGTATGACCTTTTTGCAACCCTAAAAGAAGCCGAAAGACCATGTCAAGAAAAAATCAAAAAAGCGTTTTAGGAAAATTCGCCCCCTTGACACCCACGGAAGTTTTTAAATTTCATCCATCAAGGATTCCGAGAGGTTAGACACAAGATTCCGTATATACCCAAAACGATGTTTTTCCCTTGTTGACAATTACACCCCCCCCTCTTAAAATAATATAAACTGGTAAGACCACCATACGAGGAGTCTAAAGATGGCTGACCCGAACCTGTTGGATGCTTTCAGCGTCGCTGCCCAAACGGCCGGAGCAGAGGTAATCCCCTGTTCCGGAACCGACGAGGCGATCAACCACATCGTCGCGACCGCAAGCGGCCCGCTTCTGCTTCCTCCGACGGCCAGTCTTAATCGACTCGGCCTGCCCGCGGCCTTGAGCAAGGCCGGCTGCGAGGTCCTACAAAAGGAGCTGCGAGACTCTGCCCCCCTGGCGGCGGCCGGGCTGACGGGTGTTAACTTCGCAATTGCCGAAACGGGGACCGTAGTCCTGGAGAGCACCGCCGAGGATGTTCGCCTGGCGAGCACCCTGCCGCAAGTCCACATTGTCCTGCTTGACCCGCGCAAAGTCATATCTGACAGCCTGGCATCGACGCCCATCCTGCGCCGATTCCACCAGGGACAAACCCCGAACTACCTGGCCTACATCACCGGACCCAGTCGCACGGCGGATATCGAGCGGGTGCTGACCATCGGGGCTCACGGCCCGAAAGAGCTTCACATCCTTCTGCTTGAGGGTCTGTCCGAAGATCCGATGGAACAGTAAGAGGAGACCTTATGAACAAAGAGCGAACACGCCAGTACAAGCAACGCATCAGCAAGGCCCTGGCCACTCCGCGATTGCAGCAGGCTCTGCACCAGTTCGGAGATGCCTACGTCCTCTCCCGCCAGAAAGCATTTGACGACTATGATTTCGAGGAGATGCGTACCGGGATAGCTGCCATGAAAAACGGCGTCCTGGAAAACCGCCGGGAGCTGCTCGAGGAGTTCACCCGCAACGCAGAGGCTGCAGGCGCCACGGTGTTCCTCGCCAGCACCGCCGAGGAGGCGAACGCCTACATTGCGGATCTGGCAAAAAAACGCGACGTCAGGAAGATCGTCAAGAGCAAGAGCATGGCCAGCGAGGAGATCCACCTCAACAAGGCCCTGGAAAAGGTGGGCGCCGATGTGGTGGAAACTGATCTTGGCGAGTGGATTATACAACTTGCAGGGCAGAGGCCCAGCCACATGGTCATGCCGGCTATCCATATGTTTCGCGACGAGGTTGCCGAGCTTTTCGGACAGGTGACGGGGAAGCAGGAACCTGATGAAATCGGGCACCTGGTCGAAGTCGCCAGACAGCAGCTGCGCAACGAATACCTGACGGCCGACATGGGCATAACCGGCGCCAATGCCGCGGTGGCAGAGACCGGCGGCCTGGCCCTGGTGACCAACGAGGGCAATGCGCGCCTGGTCAGCACCCTGCCGAAGATTCACGTGGCCCTGGTGGGCATCGAAAAGCTGGTGCCGACCATCGAGGACGCCGTCAACGTCATCCGGATTCTGCCCAAGAACGCCACCGGCCAGGCGATCACCTCCTACATCTCCTGGATACGGGGCGCGGTACCCTGCGGTGACGAAGAAAAGGAGCTACACATCGTGCTGCTCGATGCCGGACGCAGCGCCCTGGCGAAATCGCCACACTGCAGGGACGCCCTGCGCTGCATCCGCTGCGGCGCCTGCGCCAATGTCTGCCCCGTGTACCAGACGGTCGGCGGCCACGTATTCGGCCACGTCTACATCGGCGCCATCGGCATAATCCTCACCGCTTTCTTCCACGGCCTCGACAAAGCCGCCGAGATCGTTCGCGCCTGCATCGGCTGCCGCGCCTGCGTCGCGGTGTGTCCAAGCAACATCGATCTGGAATCGATCATCCTGCATCTGCGTGAATCTATAGGCGACGAGGAGGGCATCGGCGCAGGCAAGTCGCTGGTGTTCCGCAGGATCATGCGCAACCGCAGACTGTTCCACTCCATGATCCGCGCCGCCAGCATGCTGCAGAGACCGGTCACCCGGGGCGAGCGCACCATCCGCCACCTGCCGATGTTCTTCTCCGGGCTTACCGACTGGCGCACCCTTCCGGCTATCGCAGAAAAACCGCTGCGCGACACCTTTGGAGCGATCCCTCAAAAAACGGACAAGCCCACACTCCGGATCGCCTTTTTCGCCGGCTGCGCCAACGACTTTCTCTATCCTGAACTGGGCAGGGATCTGGTCGAAGTGCTGAATCACTTCGGCGCCGAGGTCATCTTTCCCGAAAAGCAGAACTGCTGCGGCATTCCAGCCCTCTACTCAGGCGACAAGGAGACGGCGGTGGAACTGGCCGAGCAGAATGTTGAAGCGATGCTCGAAGATGAGCCCGACTATATCCTGACCACCTGCCCCACCTGCACCATGGCCCTTCAGCGTGATTTCGTGGACCACCTCAGAGATAATCCGGTGTGGGCTCAAAAAGCCGAAAAGCTGGCCTCGAAAACCATAGACGCGAGCCAGTTCATCGCCGACGTGCTTGGCGGAACAGAGGCTTTGAAAGGAATGGCGGAGGCGCGGAAAGTGACATACCACGACTCCTGCCACCTCAAGCGCGGCGCCGGCGTCTGGCAGCAGCCGCGTGCCCTTCTGGCCTCGGCCGGACACGAGGTCGTTGAAATGGCTCATGCCGATCGCTGCTGCGGCTTCGGAGGCTCCTACTCCTTTACCAGCCACCCGAATATCGCCAGAAGCATTCTCGACGACAAGATCAACGATATCGGGGAAAGCGGCGCTGAGTGGGTCGCCATGGACTGCCCCGGCTGCATGCTGCAGATTCGCGGCGGATTGGAAAAGCAGGAGAAAGACATCCGCACCGCCCATACCATCGAGCTTCTTGCTGAAAGCCTGCGTCGCAAGAGTTGACCCTCCCCCTCTTCTCCCACATATGGCCCCGGCTTCTCCTCCAGCCGGGGCATTTTTTTCGGCTTTTCCAGCCCTGGGAGGCTGCCCCGGACTATTCATGAGCCGGCTGCCGATCCGGCTACCCGCCACGGCCGCTCCTGGCCAGGGCGAGAAATTCGGTGTGTCCTGAAATATGGAGCATCTTTTCGCGCTCAGCACCGATATCCTTGAAGGTTGAGGCGATGTCGGCAAGAATCTCCAGCTGGGCACCGTCGTCATGCAGAGGGGTCAGAATAAGGAAGACGATCTGTGCCGGCATACCGTCCGGCGCATCGAAATCGACCCCCTTCTCCGACAGACCGACGCCGAGCACCGGCGCCTCGAGGCCTTCGAGGCGTGCATGCGGCACGGCCACCCCCTGCCCGATTCCTGTAGCCATGATGCGTTCCCGGGAAAATGCCGCTGCCTTGATCGTGGCCGCGTCGATATTCGCCAGCGGCGCCAGCGCTGATGCCAGCTCGCCGATCACCTCGACAGGACTCTCGCCCCTAAGGCGAGCGACAAAACCCGGCGCATCCAGGTAATCGGTAAAACGCCGTGGTTTCTTCAGTCGAAGGATGCGCTGCAGCATGGGGCCGCTGACCAGGGACGTCACCAGGGCCATGACCACCAGGGAGACAAAGACCTCCTGGCCGATAAAGCCGAACTGCAGGGCAAGAACGCCGAGGATGATCCCCATTGTCCCCTGTGCGCCCATACCGAATCCCGCCCCCCATGACTCGCGCCAGGACAGCCCGCCGACCCGTCCGCCCAGCGCGCTGCCGGCCACCTTGCCTGTCATGGCCAGGACCAGGACGATCAGGGTCAGGGACAGATCGAAGTGCGCTGCGAAATCGACCTTCAGCCCGATGCTGGCGAAAAAGAGAGGGGCGAAGAAAAAGGAGACGAACTGTTCGAGGGTGGTGCGCGTCTGTTCACGCAGATGGGAAGACTGGCCGAGGGCGACGCCAGCCAGAAAGGAGCCGAAGATAGCGTGAATGCCGAGCCATTCCGTGAATGAGGCGGCAAACAGGGCGAGAGTGAAGGCGAAACCGAGAACCCCGCCGGGCCAGCTGGTATAGGCCTGGATCCAGGGGAGCACCCGGTGGATGAGCCAGGGCACGACGGTGAGCATAGCCAGGGTAAAGACGATGGTCAAACCGACCGTGTGCCCCAGGGCAAGGCCGCTACCGTGATCGGCTCCGGCCAGGCTGAGGATCATGGCGAAGACCAGCCAGCCGAGCAGATCGTTGAAAACCGCCGCGGCAATCACGGTGACGCCCAGGTCGCTGCGATAGAGGTTGAGGTCCATGAGGATCTTGACGATGATCGGCAGCGCGGAGATGGAGAGGGCCGTCGCCATGAAAAGGGCAAAGACCAGCGGGTCGGCACCAGGCTGATAGCCCATGATCCCCGGAAGGAACCAGGCTGCGGCAAAACCCAGGACGAAGGGGAAAAACATGCCCGCCAGGGCAACGCAAATTGCTGCTCGTCCCTGCCGCCAGACAGTGCGCAGGTCGATCTCGATTCCGGCGACCAGCAGGAAGAGTGCGATAGCGAGAGTGGTCAGCCCGTCCAGAACCAGGGCCCCTGCGCCTTGCGTAGGGAAAAGCGCTTCGCTCAGCCGGGGGGCCATTCCCCCGAGAACCGTCGGGCCGAGAAGGATGCCGGCCATGATTTCGCCAAGCACCGGCGGTAGATTGCATCCTTTGGCCAGCTCGCCAAGCGCGCGGGCCGAAAAGAGAAGCGCGCCCAGGGCGAGGAACATCATGGTGATATCGTGTGGCGAGAGACTGTCCATTGCTGCTTCCCGGAAGGTTTTTAATTGGGATTATGGCAAAAGCCAAACGCCCGGTCAATTTATACCACATGCACAATAAAATCTCATGCGCCTGACCACCGCACCAAGGATCGTGCGAAACCATCGAGCCGGTGCCGCCTCCGCATGGTGAGACCCTCCTCAGCCCCTGCCTCCGCGCGGCGCCCGGCCATGGAAAATGACGGCAATGAGCAGTCCGCCCAGGAACCCGCCGATATGCGCCCCGTGCGCCACTCCGGAGCCCCCTCCTGCATTGACGAGAAAGGGCAGCAGGTTGTCGACCAGCAGGTAGAGACCGAGGACCAGGGGGGCCGGAATGAGGACAACGTCCATGATGATGGGAAAGAGAAAAATAAAAACCTTCACCTGGTTGCGAGGAAACCAGACAAAATAGCACCCGAGAACACCGGAAATCGCACCTGAGGCGCCGAGCATGGGGACTTGCGAACCAGGGACGAAGAAAGAGAAGAAGAGTGTGGCGACAACTCCCGAAGCGAGATAAGCCCCGAGAAATCCGATATGTCCGAGGCGGGCTTCGACATTGTTCCCGAAAATCCAGAGATAAATCATGTTGCCGATCAGATGGAACCAGCTGGCATGGAGAAAAAGAGAGCTGAAAAGGGTCACCAGGGAAGCATCCGCCGGCCGGAAGCCGTAGCGAAAAACAAAAAGGTCGTAAGCGGAAACCTGCTGGCGGAGTTGCTGCATATCGACCCCCCGCCTGCTCATGACCTCGATAAATGTCGTATAAAGCGGGTCGGTGGTATCTGGTGCGGCAGTCATAAGGGGCAGGGAAACCAGAAGAAACACCCCGATATTCAAGGCCATCAACGCCCAGGTGATCCAGGCGGCCTTACTCGGATTCGGAGTATCTCCGACGGGCAGAAACATTGCGGAACTCCTCCTGACTTGAGACGATGAAATCTGTCGGTCAAGAATAGCAGAATCGGAGGAAACACCAAACTCTGAGATGCAGTCACCGGTACTCTGCGAGTTCCGCACCGAGACGATCTACTCTTCGGGGTTTACGGATTCCTCCTCTTTTTTCTCCTGTTTTTTCTGGTTCTTTTCCTCCTTTTTCGCTTTTTTCGCCAGCTCCTTCTGTCGTTTCTCGAATCCGTAATTGGGTTTTCGGGCCATCAGGTCATCCTTTCCGCTGGAAGCATCCAGCAGATGAAAAAAATCGCAGCAAAAACAAAAAGGCCCCGCGAAAATTCGCGGGGCCTTTTTGCAGGTTTAAAGCAAAAGTTTGCTTAAATCTTGCGAACGTTGGACGATTGAGGGCCTTTTTGACCTTGGGTGACCTCAAAGCTTACACGCTCACCTTCGGCGAGAGATTTGAAACCTTCGCCCTGGACTTCGGAGAAATGCACAAACACGTCAGGCCCGTTATCCTGCTCGATAAAACCAAAACCCTTAGCGTCGTTGAACCACTTCACTGTACCTTCTACCATTTTGTTCTCTCCATGTTCCCCTGTTGGGAACTTTTTTGTTGTGCAAATCCCGATCGCCCTGAAATTAAAAAAACACCCAGCCCAAAGTGGTCTGCGTGTTTTGATTCATCTTGACACCTTGTCAATCTGGTGAGCGACGAAAGCACCTACACAAACTTGCTTAAGTAAAGTAAAGGTAGCACGGTTGCCTTTCAAAAGGCAAGGGCTAAATATGAATAAAAAAAGAAAAATAATCCAGGGGTGCAGCATCCAACACAAGCCAAGTCCCATCAGCTGTTTCAGGCCTCTCTTCCTTTTGAAATTTCCCATCCGACCCCAACTGTGGCAGAATGAGATGGCAGTCTCACCACAATGGAGCCTTTTCATGCCCGATTTTCATGAAGCCGTCAGTTCCCTGACCGCCGAACTGCCCCGCACCGAACTGGCACATATGATCCGCACCGTACGCGCCCTGGACCGTCTGAGCCGCAGCCAGGCCTACCGACGACTCATCGACCTCGCTCTGCCAGAAACGGCCCGGTTTAATCCGGGCCACGATTCTGTGATGATGGGTTACGACTTCCACCTGAGCTCTGAAGGCATCAAGCTGATCGAGGTCAATACAAACGCAGGTGGGGGCCTGCTCTCCTTCCTGGCTCATGTCCCCCATTCCGTCCTCGCCCATCTCGATCTGCCCCACCGGCTTGAGAGCCAGCTGCTTCGCTCTTTTGCTGAGGAAAAAGGTAGCTTCCAGGGCATCGGCTCCTCGCAGCCCAGACACATAGCCATCATCGACGAGTTCCCTGAAGAGCAGTTCCTGTATCCGGAGATGAAAGCCTTTGCCGAGCTTTTCCGCAATTGGGGCAGTGAGGTAGTGATCGCCGACCCTTCGGAACTCGAAGCCGGCCACCAGGGCGTCAACCACAATGGCCGGCCAATCGATCTGATCTACAACCGCCACTGCGATTTCTACCTGGAAAGCGAAGCGATGAGCGGCATTCGAGCTGCTTATCTGGCAGGCGCCGTATGCCTCACTCCCAACCCCTTTACCTACGGCCTTCTGGCAGACAAACGTCGGATGGTTTTGTGGAGCGACGCCGATCTTCTCAGCCGCCTTGGCCCTGCTGAAAAAGCGTGCGAACTGCTGACGAAGATCGTGCCCGAAAGTCACCTTCTCTGCGATATGGAAAGGGACAGTCTCTGGAAGGATCGTAAACGGTGGGTTTTCAAGCCGGTCTCGCGCTTCGGCAGCCGCGGAGTGCTGTTGGGGAAAAAAATATCCCGCCGGCGCTTCGATGAACTCGACCCCGAAGATACCCTCGTTCAGCGCCTGGCCGAGCCGTCCGTCACCGGAGCAAACACCGATATGCCGATGAAGACCGACTTCAGGCTCTATGCCTACCGCCACAATATCCTCGGAGTCGCGGCGCGACTTTATCAGGGGCAGGTCACCAACATGCGCACGGCAGGTGGGGGGTTCGCCCCGGTGCGGCTCGTCTGAGGCTCAGGGAGCAGAAGGGCCCCTCTACCAGGGCAGGTCTTCGCCCTCGAAAGTGAGAAATCGTCCGTTGTCGGAGGGGGACAAACCACACAGGACCCGATAGATGCCCACGGCACTTTCCGATGGCAAAGTCGGCGCCTTATCGCCCCCCATATCTGTGCGCACCCAGCCGGGATGAAAAACGGTCGAGATAATCCCCTGCCCGGCCAGATCGATCGATAGGTTTTTCATCACCATGTTCACCGCCGCTTTTGAAGTCCGGTAGCAATAAAGGCCGCCGGAACCGTTATCGGCAATCGAGCCGAGAAGACTGCCCATGGTGGCTATGATGCGCCGATCGCTGCGTGCGACCTGTTCGACGAATGCCTCCGCCATTTTCAGCGGGGCGATTGTATTGACATGAAACACCTCCAGCCATATATCGACAGGAACATCACCAAAGCCTTGAACGCCTTTCGGACCGGAAATCCCCGCGTTGTTGAAGAGGATATCGATCGATTCTTCGGCCAACTCCTGACTCAAGACCTGCACCTGCTCCAGGTCAGTCACATCGAGGGCGAACACCTGAATCCTCTCCTCGAATTCCCTGACCAGTTCTCCGAGATCCTCTGCCTTGTCCGGCTCCCGGCAACAGGCAAACACTTTCCAGCCATCGGTCGCAAAGCACCGGGTCAGCTCCAACCCGATGCCGCGGTTGGCCCCGGTTACCAAAATTGTTTCAGCCATGAGTCTTCTCCTATTCCCAGCGGTCTCCCCGCTTTTCGAGAACGATATATTCGATCCGGCCGCGGTCGCTGATGAACGAACTGAGCAGGGAACTGACCACGCTGATGATCAGCGATCCGAACAGGGCCGACCAGAACCCGTGCACGTGAAACCCACCGATAACCCCCGAGGCCATCATGAGTAGCAGGGCATTGATGACGAAAGTAAAAAAACCCAGCGTCAGGACGTTGATCGGCAGGGTGAGTATCAGAAGGATCGGCCGGAAGACTGCATTGAGAAATCCGAGCAGTGCAGCGGCGAGCAAGGCCGAGAAAAAACCGCTTACTTCGATGCCGCCCAGCAGATAGGCTGCGGCAAGAATCGCGATGGTCAAAAAAAGCCACCTCAGGAGTATACCTCTCACTCGAACCTCTCTCATATCAGAATAAAAATCGTTTCCGGATCCCATCACTGTTTTTGCTTTGTTACAATCCTAACAGACGATCGCTCCTATTGAACGGCTCATTGCAGGGAAAATTAAACCATGACCGATAATACCCATGAAGATTCTGTCCCCTTGCCCATTGACGGCACTCTCGATCTGCATACGTTCCGACCATCGGAGATCAAGGACCTGATCCCGGACTATATCGAGGCCTGCCGGCAGAAAGGGATCCTTCAGTTGCGCATCATCCACGGCAAGGGGACAGGTACCCTGCAGCGCACCGTCCATGCCATCCTCTCCCGCCACCCCGATGTGATCAACTTTCGACTCGCCGACGAGTCCGGTGGGGGCTGGGGAGCGACTCTGGCGAGTCTGCGCCCATCGAAAAAACCTTAAGAATCTCCCAGCCTCCTCGCAAAAAAGCCGGATTAAAGATCCGGTAGCCTCAAACGATCTTCCCTCGACTGCTTGTCAGCAGAACACGAAGGGGTAGCTGGCGACGAAGGTCGTCCCCTGCTCTTCGCAACTGGTGAAAGTGACGTCGCCTTCCAGGTACTCGCTCAACAGCCTGATCGAGTACGTCCCCAGACCTCGGTCCCGCCCCTTGGTCGAGAAGGAGCGCCTAAATATCTGGATCTGTTCGTCATAGGGAATATAGGCCGGGTTGTGCACACGGAACTCCACGACGTCGCCGCGGGAGCGGCAGTCGAGGGTCACCCGGTCGCCGGGTCGACTCGCCTCCAGTGCATTCTTGACCAGGTTGCCGAGCACCCGGCCGAGCAACCTCGGATCGGAAAGAAAATTAAGTGTTTCAGCCTCTGCCGCCACGCCGAGGCAGCACTGGCCGGCGACTTCGTGACCGCGATAGCTTCTCAGCACATGCTCCAGGAACAGTCGGCTGTTGATCGGTTCGCGCGCGACCTCGATCTCCCCTGTCTCGGCGGCAACCAGAAGGCGCTGGGCCTGGATCTCCTCCACAACCTGCTGCATGGCGTCATAGAGCCGGCCGGCAACTTCTCGCCGGTCGGTCAAGTCATAGTCGCGGAGCAGTTCCGCATACCCTTTGACGCTGCCGGCAATGTTGAGCACATCGTGAAAGAAGACATGCTCCAGGGCCCTTCGGCGTTTCTCGTGGCTGATATCGAGGATGGTGAACAGGGTGAACTGTTCACCGGCGTGCTCCCAGGGCGAGGCGCAGACCTTGAGATCAAGGGATTCGATTCGGCCGTCGACCTCGCGGCAGATGTTGCACTCTCGCACTTCCTCACGGCCGTTCAGGCTGGCGAAAATAGCCATAGCGGCACCGCAGCTCCGGCAGGCGTCGCCGGTAGAGCACCCACCGGCCGCGCCTTTGGCATATACGCAATCGAGCGCATCACCAGGGCGCAGTCCTTGCTGCAGATCCTGCTGCCGTTCTCCGATAAGGTCGCACAATGCCTGGTTGGTATAAACAATCTGACGCTGACGGTTCAGAACCAGCAGGAGGGCTGGAATCGAATCGAGCAGCTTTCGACTGACGGTGCCCTGAGCGAATAGAGTCATCTGCTCTCGCAACAGATGAGGGGGGACGAACTCTTCAGTGGATATCGATCGATTTGTTGCGGCATCGGACATAGTACAATACACCGTTCTCAGAATGGTCTGTTACCACGGGAACCGGTTTTCGCCAGTTTTTTCCCGTCGCTCGGTTCAGAGGCTGACGACAATCACTTTTTTCTCAGACGGACCTGCCTGTGAGTCTTTTATCGTTCATTCCAGCCAGCAGCTGTTGGCCCATACCCATGATCTTTCGACTCCTGTTCCCCGTCGGGGAGGTCCACCCAGAAAGTGGCTCCTCCGCCTGGCGTCTGTTCGACCCAGGCCCGGCCGCCGAAAGACTCGGCGATCTTCCGGACAATCCCCAGGCCGAGGCCGGTACCGGCGCTGTCCTTGCTGGATGTTCCCCGGTAGAAAAGCTCGAATATTTTTTCGCTCTGTTCGGGGTCGACTCCGGGGCCGTGATCGCGAACATAGATTCTGGCACTTCCAGCGCTTCGTTCACCTCCGATTTCGATCGGTTTGCCGCAATCGCCGGCATAGCGCAAGGCATTGCTCGCCAGGTTCGCCAGCACCTGAAAGAGAAGGGTTTCAGGGATACGTATCGAGGGCAGGGCCGCAATCTTGATTTGCGATTGCCCGGATTTGATCAATGGATCCAACTCCTGGAGAACCTGGCGAACGACCCGGTTTGTCGACACCGGCTGCGCCGGGATCTCCAGGTTGCCGATTCTCGAGAGGGCAAGCAGATCCTCCATCAGAGTCACCATTCTCCGCCCCTGGCATTGAATTTTAGCGAGCAATCCCAGGGCTCGGTCGTCAAGGCGATCACGATATGCCTCTGCAAGAAATTCGGCATATCCGATGATCGGAGTCAGCGGCGTTCGAAGATCATGAGACACCGTATAAACGAAAGCGTCAAGATCGCGATTTGCCGACTCCAGAAGTTCTTCGTGGTGTTTCCGCTCGGTGATGTCCCGGTAGACAGAGAGTTTCTGCATCGCCCCGTCGGGTAAAAGCAAGGGGGTATGAACAACTTCATAGATTTTCTGCGGCCGTATGAAAACCCGCTCCTGACGAACAACGTCTCCTTCCAGCACAGAAGGCATGGGGCAGTCTTCGCAGACGTCATTCCGCTGGTAGAAAGCGCGAAAACATTTCTCCCCGACTTGATCTCCCATGACCTCGATCATGGCCAGGTTCATATAGCGGATAGTGAAATCGTCGGAGCTGATATAGGCAAAGTCGACCATTGTATCGAGGACCGTCCGCAGCCACTCCCGTTCCGTCTTCAGCTCTGCAGTCCGTTCTCGAACAGTCGCTTCCGTGTCTCCCAAGGTCTTTTCGAGTTGCAACTGGGTCTGGCGAAGTTCGGTGATATCGTTAAACGATTCGATTCCACCAACCACTTTTCCTTTCTCATCGCGCAGCAGATCGACATTCTTGAGAAGAAAAAGGCGCCGCCCGTCTCTGGCTTTGACGCGGCAGACGGATCCGACAACAGGTTTGGGAACTTTCGGGTCATAAAGGCTGCAACCCGACCCGCACTCGATTCCTTCCAGAAACGAGCAGTGCCGGCCGACAACCTCCTCAGCCGAATACCCGGTAATCCGTGCGGCCTCTTCGTTCCAGTGAACGATGTTCTGACGGAGGTCAACCAGGAAGAGTCCACTGGGAACAGTTGCCATCAATTGACGAAGATCGAGCGTCTCAAGAAGCTTGTCTGATCGTTTCTCCAAGATGCACTCCCGATCAAGATAAGAATCAGTGTATATCTGGTGAACTATACTAAGGAAACTCCAAGAATATTTCCAGCTTTTTCGTTTCTCAGGAGACTGTCGTCTGACCGGCCGATCGAGCCAGGACGGCAACGAGCACACTTTCTGCCCCACACCGCATCATCTCCCGGCTGCACTCCTCGACAGTGGCCCCCGTTGTCATGACATCGTCGATGAGCAGAATCCGTCGCTGCGCCAGTTCATCTGCGCCCTCGAAAGCACCACGCAGATTGGCTCGGCGTGCCCTGCCTGACAACCGCTGCTGCGAATCAGTTGCTCGGGTTCGCTGCAGCAATCGACTGTCAACCGGGATGGTCAGCATTTTCCCCAGGCGAAGAGCCAGCAGCTGGGCCTGGTTATAGGTGCGCTCGCGCAGGCGACCGACATGCAGGGGAACCGGAATCATCAGATCAGGGGAAAAATCGAGGATATCACGGGCAAAGCTCTCCCCGACGGTCCTGGCGAGAGCGCTCTCCAGTCCGATATCGCCGCGGTATTTGAACCGGTGAATCGCCTCCCGAAGGGAGCCGTCGTAGTGAGCTCCTGCAAGAACCCGCTCATAAGAAGGCTTTTTGCGCAGGCACTCTTCACACAGGTGGTCATGGATAATCTCTCCGGGGTACGGAAGGGCACAACAGGGACAGCAGGGAGATGTGATCGGCCGGATACCGGCGGCACAGGTTGGACAAAAGGCTGCGGGAATATCCCCCGTCTCTTCCTTGCAAAGAGGGCAGCACGGGGGCAATAGCACATTGAAAAGATCCCTGACAGTCCCGTTTATGGCGCTCCACATCTGTGGATCCATTCCCTGAAAAAAAGGGAGGCACATCGGCCTCCCTTTTTTGATTCTATTTTTCCCGCACAAGCGTGCTGCCGGTCATCTCTTTCGGCACCGGCAGATCAAGCAACCTCAGAAGCGTCGGCGCAATATCCGCGAGGATTCCGTTTTCCAGGAGTTCCCCCTTGCGGTCGGGATCGACAAGTATGAGAGGAACCGGATTGCCCGTATGTGCGGTCTGCGGCTCACCGTCCTCATCGATCATCGTCTCGCAATTGCCGTGATCAGCAGTCACCAGAAGAGAGCCGCCGGCACGAAGAACCGAATCCACAACCCGGCCCACACACTCATCAACGGTCTCCATTGCGGAAACAGCGGCGTCCATGAAGCCTGTGTGCCCCACCATGTCGCCGTTGGCATAGTTGAGGATGATCACATCATATTGTCCCGAATCGACGCATTTGACAACCTCATCCGTCACCTCGGGAGCGCTCATCTGGGGCTTTTCGTCATATGTGGCCACTTCCTGAGGGGAAGGAACCATGACACGTTCCTCTCCGGGAAAGGGCTCCTCGTTGCCGCCATTGAAAAAGAAAGTGACATGGGCATATTTTTCGGTTTCGGCAATGCGCAACTGGCGCAGCCCGGCTTCGGAGAGCACTTCACCGAGAATTTCCCGGTAGTCCTCGGGCGGAAAGGCGGTCGGAAGGTCGAAGGTGGCATCGAACTGGGTCATGCAGACATATGTCGACAGGTCGGGACGGCCGGGGCGGTCGAAGCGGTTGAAATCCTCATGAGTGAAGGCGCGAGTGATCTCCCGGGCCCGGTCGGAGCGGAAGTTGAAGAAAATAATGCCGTCATCGTCTTCGACCCGTCCGACAGGGGTGCCGTCGCTGAGGATAACCCGCGGCTGGACGAACTCATCGTTCTGTCCTGCCGCGTAAGATCCCTGGATCGCCTCTTCGCTGTCGGTGGCGGGCTCTCCTTCACCAAGGACCATGGCGCGCCATGCCCGCTCGACGCGATCCCACCGATTGTCGCGGTCCATGGCGTAGTACCGGCCGATGACCGTTGCTATACGACCCGTTCCAAGGCGAGACAACTCCTCCTCAAGCTCCTTGAGGTAGCGGGCACCGCTCTTCGGGGGCGTATCGCGGCCGTCCATGAAACAATGGACGCAGATATCGTCGAGGCCGAACTTGCATGCCATTTCCAACAAAGCATAAAGATGGGTATTGTGCGAATGGACTCCTCCATCGGAAAGCAATCCCATAAGATGGAGGGTCCCGCCCCTCTTTTTGATCGTCTCCAATGCCTCGACAAGGACCGTATTTGTTTCGAGAGTACCATCCTCGATGCTCTTGAAAATACGGGTCAGATCCTGATAAACGACCCGTCCGGCACCAAGATTCATATGACCGACTTCGGAATTCCCCATCTGCCCCTCCGGCAGGCCGACGGCCGGGCCGGAAGCGCCGAGTTGCGTCGTGGGGTAATCCCGTTGCAGGGCATCGAGACGGGGAGTTTTCGCCTGACAGACAGCGTTATTGTCGCAGGAAGGGTTGATCCCCCAGCCGTCGAGGATGACCAGGGCCAATGGCCGTCTTACGTCTGGTCCCATTCTTCACGCTCTCCATGATGGATAGGGCGCAACTCCGAGGGCCGGGCGCTGCGCAATTCGTCGCTGCCGCTGAGGCTGTAAGTGCCCCAACCGCCGCAGGATCGGCAACGGCTCTGCCATTCGGATACCTGTTCGCCGCACTCCTCGCAATCGTAAGGCAGACGCAGGCGCTGCTCCAGCCCGAGAGCCTTCTGGTATTCGCGGATCGCTTCATCGCTGTCCTTGTACCGCCGGTAGCCCTCGGCAAGCAGTTGATGAAGCATGGGAATCTCGACACCGCTTCCTTCGATAATCTGCAGCTGCTCCATCGCCTCGTCAACCATCTCCAGACGCAGGCAGAGTTTGCCGAAAAAGAGGCGCAGTATGAGATCGTCGCTTTTCTCGACAACCTGGTTGCGATAAAAAGAGAGCAGAGACGAGGGATCTTCCTCGCTCATGTAGAGATCTTCGAGTCGTGAGAGGAACACTCCCTTTCCGAGCTCTCTGTAGCCTTCTTTCCAGGATTTGGCCGCTTCTTCCGTGCGCTGAAGTTTCCGCAGCGCATCGCCGAGGGAAACCCGGGCCGGTGCGAAGGAGGGATCTTCACGAACGATCTGTTCGAGCTCCCCGACCGCTTTTTTGGTTTCACCGGCAGCCAGCGTCTCCTGTGCGACCTCGTACCGCAGGTAGAGCTGCTTGCGCTTTTCTTCATCGACCCGCTTGCCTCCCTGGCAGGCCTTGAGAACCCGCTTCTGCAGATCCAGCGCCTCCTGCCAGTGCCCCTGCGACATTTTCAGGTCGCGCAAACTGCGCAGCGCCTTGCGATTGGCGCTTTCAATGGCGAGGATCTCTTCATAGATCTTGGCCGCCTCGCCTTCCCTGTCCATCCCTTCGTAGGTCGATGCCAGCTTGAACAGGACTTCCGTGCTCGAAGGCTCGATCTCCTTCGCCTTGTGCAACAAGGCAATCGCTTCCTGCGGTTCACCTTCCTGTTCGGCGACACTGGCCAGCGCCAGGAACGTTTCGATACGCGACGGATCGCGATCGAGGGCACGCTGAAGAAGAGTGCGGGCTCGTTTGATATCGCCGGAGAGCAGGCGGGCGACACCCTCCCGATAAATGGAGATAACCTCCCGTGATTTTTTCTCCTGCCGGTTCCCCCTCCAGTGCTTCACCTGATGACTGAAGCTGTGGTAAATCTGAAGAAGGAATCCGCCGGAGAACCCGATCAGGATGCTCCCCACCACCACGATGGCCGCTGACGTCGTCACCGCCTTGTCACCGGTCAGATAGAGAGTGATTTCCTGGGGATTGATCATCATGAAGTAGATGAAAACGACCAGGAAGAAAATAAGCAGGAGTGGAAAGGTCAAAAAGGTCATGAGTGCCTCCTCGGGCAGCGGCTATTCGCCGAATTTCTCCACTTCGGATTTGCAGTCCACGCAGTACCGGGAGAAAGGCCGGACGTCCATTCGGCGAGGCGGGATCTCCTCCTCACAGCGGGCGCAAAGGCCGTATTCATCGTTGTCGATACGCTCCAGGGCGGCATCGATATCCTGTATCGTCCGCCTTTGCGTTTCACCGAGATTAAACAGAACATCCTTGCTGTACGTGGTCGAAGACATGTCACCGATGTCGGGAACGCCGTCCTGCCCCAGTTTACGTCCTGCTTCATAGGATTGTTGAACACCATCCAGAATCTCGTCACGCATCCTGAGAAGCTTCTTGCGTGTCTCCTCAAACTCTTTCGACTGCATTCGCTGGCTCCTGGGGGCAGGCTGAGCGCCCTTATCGGTTATGGTATGGCTCGTTGCGGATGATGGTAAAGGCCCGGTACAACTGTTCCAGAAGGAAAAGACGCGCCATCTGGTGAGTAAAGGTCATCGCCGAGAGGGAAAGAACCATGTGGCTCCTCTGTCTGACCGACGGACTCAACCCGTAGGCTCCGCCGATGATGAAAACAAGTTCGGAGGCTCCCCGCACCATATGGTTTTCCAGCTCGCCCGCCAGCTCTTCGCTGCTCAGCGCCCTGCCATTCTCGTCAAGTGAGATCACAACGGCCTGGCGCGGGATCCTGGCCAGGATCCGTTCCGCCTCACGCTCGCGGATGTAATCCGGATCGGCCTTTTTGCCGCCCTTCTCCTCCTTGAGTTCAACCTCCGTCAACGGAAGATACCGGTTGACCCGACCCGAGAATTCTTCGACTCCCTGCCGAAGAAACGCTCCGGTGAGCTTGCCGACGCAGAGAAGACGCAATTTCACCGAGCGGGCGCCTTTCTTTTCCAGTCATATTCCTCGGGAACCTCAATCTCTGGCGCTTCACTCCAGAGACCGTCCAGATCGTAAAATTCGCGGACCGGCTCCTGAAAGATATGCACCATGACGTCTCCGTAATCGATGAGCGCCCAGCGTCCTTCCTTGACCCCTTCGAGGGCGATCGGACTGATCTGATGACTTTTTTTCAGGCCGAGACGCACCGACTCGACGATGGCCTGAACCTGCCTGTCGGAGGTTCCGGAGGCGATCAACAGAAAATCTGTGATACTGGAAAGTTCCCGCACCTGCAGAATACGAACGTTCAGCGCTTTCTTTTCCAGTGCATAAGCCGCACAGAGAACAGCTTTTTCTTTAGAATTCAAACTATATCGACCTTTCTGCGGCCCTGTATAGACCATTTTCAATAATATAATCTTCCACCTGCGGCGGCACCAGGTATCGGATGGACAGTCCCTCATCCACCTTGTGCCGGATGTCGGTAGAGGAGATGTCGAGCAGGGTTTCAGTGAAGAAGATGACTGTTTTCCCGCTCTGATGACGCAGACTTTTCGCCGCGCTATCATAGCAGAACTGGTCTGCCATGGCAACCGGTACCAGGCTCATCGGATCGCCGGACGGGACATCCGGGCGGGAGGTGACGACAATGTGTGCAAGATCGAAAAGTCGTTGATATTGGTACCAGGAATCGATCTCGCGAAAGGAATCCATGCCCATCAGGAAATAGAAATCAGCACCCGGGTTCTTTTCCCGGAGAATTTCCAGGGTATGAACTGAAAAGCTCTTGCCCGACCGCCGGCCTTCCAGATCGGAGGCGACAAAGGCGGGATTGTCTGCAACCGCGGCCTCCACCATGGCGAGGCGGTGCCGGAAGGGTACTTTTTCCGCCACCGCCTTGTGAGGCGGAACGGCAGCCGGCATGAAAAGGATCTGGTCGAGACCGCATCCTTCACGCACCTCTTCCGCGATGCGCAGATGCGCCAGATGGACAGGATTGAATGTGCCGCCGAGAATGCCTATGCGCATGGTAGACCTGTGACAGGTGACGAAAAATCGTGACGAGTGACGCCTTTATCCCCTGACCTGACCGTCCCCGAGGACGATGAACTTGCGGGTGGTCAGATCCTCCAGGCCCATCGGACCGAAGGAATGCAACTTGGTCGTGGAGATGCCGATCTCGGCACCGAGCCCGAACTGGTTGCCGTCGGAGAAGCGACTCGAGGCATTGACCATGACGACGCTGGAGTTGACTTCCCTGATAAATCGCTGGGAACGGGCATAATCCCGGGTGACGATCACCTCTGTGTGGAGTGAGCCGTAGGTGTTGATATGGTCGATGGCCTGGTCCATGTCGTCGACGACACGAACGGACAGGATCAGATCGAGATATTCCTCCGACCAGTCTTCCTCTGTGGCGGCAATGACTGCAGGAGCAAACTCCCGGGTCGTCTCACAGCCGCGCACCTCGACGCCCTTGGCCCGCAGGCTCTCGACCGCGCGCGGCACGAAGGTCTCGGCAATGTCCTTGTGTATCAGCAGGGTCTCCATGGAGTTGCACACTCCCGGACGCTGCACCTTGGCATTGACACAGATATCTTCGGCCATGTCGAAATCGGCAGTGGCGTCGACATAGGTATGACAGACACCCTTGTAATGCTTGATGACGGGAATGCGCGAGTTCTCGCTGACGAAACGGATCAGCCCTTCACCGCCCCGGGGAATGATCAGATCGATCTCGTTCTCTAATTTCAACAGTTCGGTGACAGCCGAGCGATCCGTGGTCGTGACCACCTGGATCGCCGACTCCGGGAGCCCCATTTTTTTCATTTCATTCCTGAGAATCACGCCGATGGCGGTGTTGGAATGAATCGCTTCGCTACCGCCTCGCAGCACGACGGCATTTCCGCTTTTCAGACACAAACCCGCGGCATCGGCGGTCACGTTGGGACGCGACTCGTAAATGATGCCGATCACTCCGAGCGCAATGCGCATTCGCCCGACCTGCAACCCGTTGGGCCGGCGCCACATGCCTGTAATTTCGCCCACCGGGTCGGAGAGAGCGGCCACCTCTCGCAGACCTTCGACCATCGCCTTGATCCGCTCTTCATCGAGCACCAGACGATCGATCATCGCCGGGGACAAGCCCTTTTGGCGACAGGCTACGAGGTCCTTCTCATTCTCCGTCATCAACGTTTCGGCGGCGGATTCCAGTCCATTCGCCATGCAATGCAGCAGTTCATTCTTGACGCCGGAGGACAGGTTTGCCATGACCCGCGACGCCTTTCTGGCGTCTCGCGCCACCTGAAGCATCTCGTCATAAACGCTCATTTCGAATACTCCCTCTCTTTGCAGACAGCCGACCGGCGTCCCCAGTAGACCATTTCGCTCGAATCAAATCTTATGGCCTCGCAAAAAAAACCACAATCCACCACCAAGACACCAAGGCACAAAGAAAACCCATTGATTTTTTTAATACTTTCTTGGTGCCCTTGGTGCCTTAGTGGTGACAAATGATTTTTCGAGAATGAATCAAATCTTGTTCTTCAGCACCATATTGTCGCGATGCACCACCTCATCGCCGTACTTGTATCCGAGCAGCCCTTCGATCTCGGTCGAGTTGCGCCCCATGATTTTCATCATTTCAGTCAAATCGTAACCGATGACCCCTTTGGCGATCTCGACGCCGGCCAGCGAACACAACCGCACGGCATCACCGCGCTGAAAAACGCCCTCGATTTTTTTCACCCCTGAGGGCAAAAGGCTTTTTCCGCCGTCGAGCAGGGCCTGACAGGCGCCGTCATCGAGAAACAGAACCCCCTTGGGCCTGGTGAATGAAATCCAGTGC
>JAWOCM010000014.1:0-8641 GCA_046483795.1 Desulfuromonadales bacterium
GTCGAAGGGATCGAAGCGGGTAAAACGGGGGACGCAATCCGGGATGGCTTTTTGCTGCTCCAGGCGGCTCCAGTATTTGTGCTCGCACTTGAACACACTCTCCAGAGAGGGAGAAACCGTTCCGAAACGGCCGGCCAGGATCGGCTGCATCAGGCTGACGGGAAAGTCCCAGAATCCGATAATGGCATCGATCGGCCCCGGGAAATCCCGCAGGGCGCGGTCGGCCTTCTCGAGAAGCTTCCTCACCCTGAAAACATGGGCGCCCTGCGTTTCTTCAAAGGTCAGTAAACGATGAAACTCGCATTCGTCTGCTTCGGCAATGCTTTCCATCTTCTTCCGATGGAATTTATCGAGGCCGATGACGAAAACATTTTTTTTTCTCATGGTTCCTCTCATAAGGCAATGCCCTCATAAACAAGGAAGCCTTAAGAAACCATAACAACTCCGAACAACCGGTCAAGACGATGGTTTAAGTTCTTCTCATTCAGGCCGATCCAGCAAGGCTCCGAGCTTTTCCAGTTTGTCGGCAACCGCAGCCTCCACATCCTCCTCTCCGAACATCCAGCTCAGCTGGCCGATCATCAGGGTCAGATCGGCCAGTTCGTCTACGACCTCCTGTCGACCGACCCTGTTGCGCTTGTAGTGCTTGAGAGCCGTGATCAGTTCCGCACATTCCTCGATGGCCTGATCGTATTGAGCCTCCTCGCCCCACTTCTCGATGGTTGCGCCGTAAATCTCCGTATATTTCATCCTCATATATCCTGTGATCTCTCTTTCATGCGTTGCCTCAAAAGCCCTTCCTGGGCGACCGAAGCCACCAGGCGGCCATCCGAGGAGAAGAGACTTCCCCGGGCGAACCCTCGCGCCCCGCAGGCGCTGGGACTGTCCATGTCGTACAGAAGCCACTCGTCGGCGCGAAACGGCCGATGAAACCACATGGCGTGATCGAGACTGGCGGCCTGTACGCTGCCCTGCAGAAAGGAAAGACCGTGGGGCAGCAAAGCGGTTCCCAGCAAGGCGAAATCTGAGGCGTATGCGATGACCGCCTGGTGCAGCCCCGGATCGTCGGGCAGCTTGCCGCCGGTGCGCAACCAGGTACGGCGATGGGGCGGACGGCTCTCGGGATGCAGGAGGTCTGTCGGGTCGACGGGACGAAACTCGATCGGCCGTCGCATGGTCAGAAACTCGCGGACCTTCGGCGGGGCTTTCTCCGCCGCCTGTCGTCCCAGTTCTTCTGCACTGGTCAGTTTCCCGGCGGGAGGCGCTTCCGGCATGTCGATCTGATGGTCGATCCCTTCCTCCTGGACATGGAAGGAGGCCGACATGTTGAAGATCGTCCGGCCCTTCTGGATCCCGACAACACGCCGTGTTGTAAAACTGCGGCCGTCGCGCAGGAGCTCCACGTCGTAATCGATCGGCAAGCCCGGATCGCCCGGCAGCAGAAAATAGCCGTGCAGCGAATGGGCCGGCCGACCGTCCACCGTGCTTCCGGCAGCGAGCAGTGCCTGTGCCAGCACCTGCCCGCCAAAAACGCTCTTCTGTCCGACGTCGCGACTTTCGCCGCGGAAACGATTTGCTTCCAGCTTCTCAAGCTGAAGGTGACGGATCAGGTCCTGCACCGGATTTTCCGACATCGGTTCCTCCTCTTCGACCTCTATTTGGCAGTTGTCGCTCAAACTCGACGCGACAACCAGCTCACGTGGCAGAATATATCGCATCGTATCCCGGGGTACCAGCGACTCCGCGAAAAATCTTTATCCTTCTGCGCTCTTTGCCCTGCGGATTCGATCCACCGAAGCCTTGAAAATCAAACCTCTTGACAATCGAGGCAAATTCGTGCATTCTCGCCCCGATTTCTTCCCGCTCTTCGAAAGGATTTTTATCGATGGAATTCGACAGCCTTTTCTGGGTTGCCTTCCAGAGCAGTATCATTCTTGGTCTGGTCCACGGGGTCAACCCCTGCGGCCACAGCTGGCTTGTGCTGGCCCCTTTCGTGGTTGGCGAGAAGCGCGGGGGCAAGGTGGCCTTCCTGACCTTCGCGTTTCTGGCCGGCACAACACTGGCTTGCCTGGTCCTCGGCGTCACTCTGGGTGCGGTTTCAGCAGTCATCCCCGAAGCTATGGAACACTGGGTCGAGGCCGGCACCTCGGTGTTGCTGATCCTTCTCGGCGCCGTCCTGATCATCAAGCCGGACCTGATCCATCATCATCACGATGAAGAGCACGGCCATGATCACTCACACGACATCGAACAGATCCATGAGCACGAAGCCCATCAGGAGCACGCTCACTCCTCTTCGCCTCTTCACGGCCAGTCGGCCGGAAAGAAGCGGAAACTGACCGGTCTTGCCCTTTTCGGCATCGGTTTCGTCAACATGATCATCCCCTGTCCGACGGTGGCCATTATGTACGGCTACGCTCTCGATTCGGGCAGCGCCCTGAAGGCGACCATGGTCTTCGCCGTCTATGCCGTGGCCACGTCGATCGCTGTGGGAGGGGTCATCTACGCCATTTTCCATGTCGCCCGCCTGCTGGAGCGACTCTCCCAGGATTGGGTGGAGAATGCCCTGATGCGCGGGGCCGGGGTGGTCACTATTATTTTCGCCGTCTACTCCCTGCTCACCCACTAGGAGACCTCCATGACTGTAGACACATTGGCGCAACAGATCGTCGAATTCTACGAGAAACTCTCCAACTGGGAACACGAGGTGGTGCGGGGAAGCGAACTGACGCCGGGACAGATGCATGCCGTGGAGATCATCGGCCATGAGAAGTCGCTGCGCATGAAGGAACTGGCGGAAAAACTGGGGGTGACCACCGGCACGCTGACCGTGACGGTCGACAAGCTCGAACGCAGGGGATTGATAGAGCGGCGCCGCCACGAAAGCGACCGTCGATCCTATCGGGTGGAACTCACGGCGGCAGGCGAGAAGCATTTCGCCAGCCACCACGCATACCATCTCCAGCTCACGGAAGAGATCGTCTCGACCCTCACCCCTGAGGAACTGGAATGTTTCCGCACGGTGCTCGACAAGATGCTGAGGCGGTTCTAGAAGTCCGGCAGGCTCCTAGGGCGGGTTCGCCACCACCTCTTCGATCGCCGTCTTGAGAAGCTCCAGTCCCTCCTCATACGGTTCGATATCGATTTCGATCCTCTTCCGCGGCCGGGTGTGATTGTAGAGGGGGTCGTAGTACAACTCCATCAACTCGCGAATCAGCTTACGCCAGCGGCCCTGCTCCAGAAGCGTCAGAAACTGCTGGACCGTATCTTTGCCGAGCCGGCGCTTGAGCGCCTTGATCGGGCCGACGAATGCCTGGCAGAGCTCGTCCGAGGCGGGGTAGTCTTCGAGGATGACCTCGGTGCGAAAATCGAGGCCGGCATTGATCCACAGCGTCGTCTCATCCTGCAGCGCCTCGAACAGGCGATCGGGTTGCCTGAGTCTGCCGATGTTGCGGCTCTCGCCCTCGGTGAGGAAATAACCCTGCGGCGACCCGTCCTTGAGAGCATCCCACAGCAGAGATTCAAACTGTTTCTGACCCGGCTGTGCCGGCAGACCGAGACCGCCGAAGGCACTTCCGCGATGACCGGCCAACCCCTCCAGGTCCAGGACAGGATAGCCCTGCCCTTCGAGGTCCCTGAGAATCCGCGTCTTGCCGACTCCCGTCAGTCCGCGCAGTACAAGCATGCGCGGAAGCTCTGTCCCCTGGAAGAAGGCTCTCACATAAGCACGGAAGGCCTTGTGCCCCCCGCTCACCTGCCGCGCCTCGATGCCGCCCAGATTGAGAAAATCGGTCAGCGCCCGCGAACGCATGCCGCCGCGCCAGCAGTAGACGAGCACCGGAAGCTTTTTCTCAGGCCGCAGCTCCGCCGCCCGGTCGAGCAGGGCCGGAATCTTGGGGGAAATAATCTCCACCCCCAGCCTTCGAGCGGCGCGGGAGCCTTCCTTCTTGTGGAGGGTACCCACCCGCACGCGCTCCTCGTCGTTGAGAATCGGCACGTTGGCAGCTCCCGGCACATGTGCCTCAGCGAACTCCGCCGGCGAGCGGGCATCGATGAAAAGCGCCCCTTTGTCGCGCAGGGCCAGGGCTGTCTCGAGAGGCACCGTTTTGTCCATCGTAAGACACCGATTTTATGAGAGAAAAAGTATGGCGGACTGTTGTTTGTATCAGAAACAAAGCACAGGAGCAAGGAAATGGGTGTCGGACAATAAAATAAGAGAAAGCAAGGTGAAAGCAAGGTTGACAGGGGAAGGCCGAAAGTGTACCTTGTCTGTCGCGGGGTAGAGCAGTCTGGTAGCTCGTCGGGCTCATAACCCGGAGGTCGCAGGTTCGAATCCTGCCCCCGCAACCAAACTTTTAAAAGGCACCTGTCACATGGCAGGTGCCTTTTTTTGTTCCGGCAAGAAGGTCTGTTGGTTCCTTTGTTTAAAAAGGTCAGGAAGGTGGTATAAATGAAGAAAGCGTCCTTTCGGGAGAGGTCCGCTGTGTTTTCGGTTTTTCAAGTTGATATGTGCTGGAGGAAATATGAAAAAGAATGTTTTTGTCATCGGTCTCGACGATCACAATACCGAAATTCTCAAAACGCTTCGCCGGGTCAAAAGTGGCGACATAAAAATCCGGCAGCTGCTTGAGTACGAAGAGACCCACGGTGCGGCGGAGTACCCCATCGAGGACATGCTCCAGAAAGCGGCGAAAGGGATCAATGATTTCCCCGGGCCGATCGATGCGATCACGGCGTTCTGGGATTTTCCGGTCAGTTGCATGGTCCCGGTCCTCTGCGCCAAGTACGGTCTGCCCAGCGCCAGCCTGGAGAGTGTTCTGAAGTGCGAACACAAGTACTGGAGCCGGGTCGAACAGAAAAAGGTGATCCCGGAGCATATTCCCGGTTTCCAGAGTTTCGATCCCTTTGACGACGACGCGCTGGAGAAATTGAAGCAAAGCCTGAGCTACCCCTTCTGGATCAAACCGATCAAGTCCTTCGGCAGTCATCTGGGGTTTCGAATCCGCAATGCAAAAGACTGGCAACAGGCGATTCCGGTCATCCGGGGCAATATCGGAGTTTTTACCGATCCACTCGATTACGTCATGGATCTTGCCGAGGTTCCGGCGCAGATTGCCGACAATAAGGACATCTGCATCGCTGAAGAAATCATCGGCGGCCGACAGTGCACGCTCGAAGGGTATGTCCACAATGGCAGGGTCAAGGTTTACGGAGTGGTCGACTCGATCCGCTATGCCAAGATGCCCTCCTTTTCTCGGTATCAGTACCCCTCGCACCTTCCGAAGGCGGCGCAGAAAGAAATGATCGAGATCACGGGCAAACTGATGCGCCATATCGGCTATGACAACCGGGCCTTCAATGTCGAATTCTTCTACGACATGAAAAAAGGACATCCCTGGCTTCTGGAGGTCAACACTCGCATGGCCCAGTCCCACGCCGATCTTTTCTACAAGGTCGACGGTGCCTCCAGCCACGAAATCATGGCGGATCTCTCCCTTGGCCAGGAACCGGATTTCCCGCACCGCGACGGGGACTACGGCTGTGCAGGAAAATTCTTCGTGCGCGCCTTCCGCGACGGCATAGTGAGCAGGGTCCCTTCGGCTGAAAAGATTGCCGAAGCGGAAGCCCGGTTTCCCGGCCTCATCGTGCAGCCGATGGTGCATGAGGGAATGGCCCTGTCGCAACTGCTCTATCAGGACAGCTACAGTTATTATCTGGCCATTCTGTACATGGGGGGTAAGAACGAGCGGGATCTCATGAAAAATTATCAGGACTGCGTTGATTTTCTCGATTTTCAGGTCACTGGCATGGGCCATGATTCTGAAACGCGCCAGTTACCCAACCCGGCCTTTCCGGTCGAGGCAAGCATAGGCGATCAGCCTTGAACCGTCTGACAGAAAGTATTCCCGGGCCGCGTCCCTATCCAGTGTGGTCTCTTCTTTCCTCGCGGAATCGCTCCACATAGACTCCCGCGACCCCTGGTGGATCGGGAGCACCCACCATGCGGGCGAACTCCAGCACAAAACCGCGCAGGTAGACAGGTGCCGGCAATTTGTCGAAACGCTCATCCTCGATATTCTCCAGCTGGAACGGCCCGATCTTGGTTCGATCGGCGACATCGCGTATCGACAGACCGGCTTTTTCCCTCAGCTGCTTGAGGTAACAGCCAGGCTGACCGTTGATCTCCAGCGTATCCTTGCCCTGCTCGGTGCGATCTTGCTCTTCCTCTTCTCCTGCTTCCGGGCATGGGGACGTTGATGCGCCTCCCTGGGCCATGTGCCGGATAATGTGGCGATAGGCGTTCTGAATGTCGGAGAGTTTCACCTGCCGATCTTCGTCGTCGAAAAGTGAATAAGTGGCCAGAGAATCGATATCGTAAAGATTGCGCTTCTCCTGATAGGCGCGCTCGACATCGAGACGGCTTGAGTCAGGCTCGACGCCGAGAATAAGATAATCCAATTTCAACTGTCGTGAGTCCATGAAGCGACCTCCTGTTGACCAAGCAAACGCGTGATCGTTGAATGGAGAGACAGGGCAAAGGGGCTGTCCGGGAACATCTCCAGCGCCGGCCGACGGGCCTGTATCGCCTGAAGAACCCTATCGTCGTTCTGAATGTGCCCCCCGCACCTGACATCGGCACCGAAAAAATCGCGGCAGGCCGTAGCCATGCGGTCACCGAGCGCCCGGTCTTCAGGACGCCGCGCCTGGTTGATGACCAACCGGGGTGCAAAAACCTTCATTCCATCGGCCAGCTGCGGAGCACTTTGCGGACAGGCCTCGGCGATGTATCTCATCAGGTCACGGGGAGAACGCACGCCCCGCTTCACCTTTTCTTCCAATACCTGATCGACAAGATGCCTGACTCCGGCTTTCTGAATCGCCTGGCGCAGGTTCCGGTAGAAAACCGCTCTGAGAAAATGATAGGCATTCTCGACGGAAGTCGGAGTCGGCGCCACCACCATCACCTGATCGCGAGCGGCAAGAAAAAAATCCATGACAGTAAAGGAACTTCCGGCTCCCAGATCGATAAAGATGTGATCCAGGTCGAGGGTGGAAAGCTGACGGATGAATTTCATTTTCTGGGCATGCGCCGGATTTGCCATGTCGAGCAAAGCCCTGGCGCCACTGATCAGAAAAAGATTTTCATAAGCGGTCGGCAGAACGATGTCCTTCAGGGAAGCGCCGTCGCGGCGGAAAAACTCGCTCAAGGTGTGGCGGGGGCTCGACATGCCGATCAGGGTATGCAAATTGGCGCCGCCCAGATCAGCATCGATAAGGACACACCGCTTTCCCCGACTGGCCAGAGAAACCGCCATATTAGCGGTAATCACCGATTTTCCGACGCCGCCCTTGCCCCCGCCGATGGCCCACACGCGGGGAGAAGAAGAAGATCTCGGCAACGATCTGCTCGATGAGGGAGACCGTTTCTCCTTCGATACTGACACGTTTTGTCGGTGTTTCTGTGGCACATCCCCGGGAAAAACCATTAAATCATCTCTAGCGCAAAAGGAGTTTTCCTGTCAACCCTGCGGATCCGGAAGCTTTTTCGACTGCTCATTCTCGTTAAGGGCGTGAAGAACCCGGGAGTTTTGCAATGAATGGACCACGTCCACCTAAAAACGGGAGCCCGGTTCCCGGAGAAAGGCCGTTTCTTCGGGAGTGGACGTACGGCCGAGTACTTCATTACGATGCGGGAATCGACCGAAACGGGCAATGATGTCCCGATGCCGTCGTGCATAATCGGCAAAAGTCTCAAACACAGGCTTTTGTTCCGGCAAGGCCTCTTCCAGCAATTGCTCGAACAGATTCACCGACCGCTTCTGCATCTCCATATCTTCGGCGTGCTCAAGGGGCATGTACATAAAAGCCCGTTCCACCAGCGCCAGATTTCTGTCCTGTCCCTGTCCGAGACCATCGAGGGTCACTTGCAGAGCACGCTCGTCATAGGCGTAAGCGCTGGGGGTCCCCCGGAAGATATTGCGGGGGAACTGATCGAGAAGGAGGATCAAAGCAAGGCGTCCGCCGGGTTCTTGTTCCCAGAAGTCGAGTCGACCCTCAACCGCTGCGGCCAGATGTTCCGAAAAACGCTCCCTGATCAGGCGATCGGTCTGCCGGTCGCCGCCGAACCAGAATTTAAGGCGCTCCCGCGGGATAACACCGGTGGTATCGGAACCGAACCAGAACTGGAGAATTTCTGCATAATCTGTCATATCAAAAGTCCTTATCAGGCATTATCCCTACAGTATAACGTCGTCCGGGACTTACGCACCCGCTAAATTCCTCTTGACTCCTGCAAAACAAACGTTTAAATAAAACGTCCGTTCCCCTTTGCGCGAAGGACGACTATGAGTCAACAGGACACCAAGGAACGTATACTCGATGCTGCCGAAGGACTTTTCGCCCGGGAAGGTTTCCACGGCACATCTCTTCGGGCGATCACGACACGCGCCGCAGTCAACCTGGCGGCGGTCAATTACCATTTCGGTTCGAAGGATACACTGATCGAGGCGGTTTTCGAGCGCCGGCTGACACCACTGAACCGGTTACGCCTGCAGCGCCTCGATGAGGTCAAGAAACGCGCTGAACGAAGCGGTGGGAAACCGGAGACCCGGGACGTTCTGGCCGCCTTTATCGAACCGAC
>JAWOCM010000008.1:0-23441 GCA_046483795.1 Desulfuromonadales bacterium
TGCAGGGAGCTACCAGCATCGGCCTGGAGTCTGGCGAGGGCCTTTCGGGGCGAAACCGGCCGCTGGTAGGAACGCATCGTCGTCATGGCATCGTAGGCATCGGCGATGGTGACCATGTCGACCAGTGGAGAGAGTTTTTTGCCACGGGCGTCGGCAGGGTAGCCTTCGCGGTTGTAGCGCAGGTGGTGGCATAAAACGATATCGATGACGGCCGGCGGAATGTTCTGCATCTGCTTGACCATATCGGCGCCGCTGACCGGGTGTTGCTTGATGAGCTCGAACTCCTGCCGGTTCAGGCGACCGGGTTTGGTGATAATATCGAGATCGACGTTCAACTTGCCGAGATCGTGCAGCAGCCCCCCGAGGCCGAGGGTTTGCAGCTCTTCCATATTCAGGCCGCAGGAGCGACCGACCATCAGCGAGATGACCGACACGTTCACGGAATGAGTGAAGGTGTAGTTGTCGTAGTCTTTGATCATCGAGAGGGCGAAAAGCGCATCCGGGTCCGAGATGGTCAACTCGGCCATCTCCTTGATAACGGCGGCGGCTTCCTCGCTGGAGGGGATTTTGCCGAGCCGGACATCCTGGAAGATGTTGTCCAGAACCTTGATCGCGCGATTGTATATCTTTTTCGGTTCCTTTTCGGAGTCTTCTTCTTCCTGGATATCCGTCTGAGAAAGCCGGATATGGTGGATTCCCGCATCGAGAAAAGCGTCTTCAAGATCCTCGCCCCGGAATTTGCCGGATCTGATCAGCTCGAGGAAATGCAGGAGTTCCTCCTGGGTCAGGCCGCTGCGCCACTCCAGTGCCTCGATATCCATCGCCTTGAAAATATTGACAATTTCCTGTTCGGCATCCGAGGGGGTGGCGAACAGGTTTTCATCGAAAAACAGGGTCTCGTCGACCATGCCCATCTTGATGCGGGTTTTTTTCTGAAACAACCGGGCGAAAGCCGCCATGCAGTCCTGCGCCTGTTTGCTGATGCTGGGATGCTGCAGCGGATAGAGTTTCAGAGCCTGGTGGGCCCGGGAGATGCCTTGTATGACCTGTTTACTCAGTTCCTCTTGCATTTTTCTCTCTCCGAATCTGTTTCAGGGCCTGCATGGCCGTCCGGGCCACATCCGGGGAGCGATCTTCGAGTGCCTCTTCCAGAGCCGGAAGGGCGCGGGCAGAACCGATCTCTCCAAGCGCCCACGCGGCATTGGCACGCAGGGCATCGTACTTGTTGCGCAGCCACAAGCGGTGTCGGCAGAGGAAGTTGATCAGGTCATCAACGGCTTCCTCGCTGCCGATCTCGCCCAGAGCCTGGATGATATCTTTTTTCGTCTCGATATTCCGCCCCCAGAAGTCCTCCTTGTTGAGGATCTTCAGCAGCGGCGGTACGGCCGCAGTATTGCGCAGGGCGCCGAGGGCCAGAAGCGCCTGGCGGCGCATCTCCTCGTCATCCCGGTAAACAATCCGCAGCAGGATGGATATCGCCTTGGGCCCCCCGGTCTTGGTGATGGCCCGCATCGTTTCGCGGCGAACGCGCACGTCCTCGTGGGTCAGCAGCCGGGTCATGTGCGGCAGGACGATAGGGTCGCGCATCTCCCCGAGAATATAGACCACATTGCGCACGACGTACCAGCGATCATCGGTCAGGGAATCTGTCAGCGTGGAAAAGGCGTCCGAGCCCTGCCTGATGAGGATTTCGGAAATATGTTTCCGGACTCCCGCATCTTTTTCGGCGATCAGCCGGTCCATCAGGGTCGGTACGGAGCGCTTGCCGTAAAAAAGCAGGGCTTCGCCGCTCATGGCGGCAAGCTCCCGGTCGAAATCCTTGATCGACAAGGTGGCGACGAGGAAATCGAAGAACGCATCCGTGCCCAGTTCGTTGAGGGCGTCGGAGGCCTTTTCCCGCTGGGAAACCCGTCGGCTCTTGTCGCGGTGGTGGGTCCTGAGAAGATCGAAGGCGATCAGAACTTCGGGCGTTCCGGGCTCGGTCAGTTTCAGGTTGATCAGCGAGAGCAGTTCCTGGAGGAGATGTTGGTAGCGATCGTCATCCAGTGACGATTGCAGTTCCTTGAGGACCTCGGCGATGTCGCGGCTTTCCTCGGGCTGATCCTCCTCCTGGAGGTTGAATTCGGCCAGAACCTGTTCGGCTGCATGCTGGAGTTGCTCTTCGTCGCGTTCCTTGTTTCGAGTGTCTATCTCTGCTTTGCGGTCCTCGATCTCCTCCGGGCTGCTGATGTTGAGCCAGATCGTGGAGATTCCCGCCTTGACAAGCAAATCCTGAAGACCGCCTTTTTTCTGAAGGGTCCGCGGGGGGATGGCGAGGGTGCGGACGAAGAAGTCGAGATCGCGTTTTTGCAGATCGGGAAGAAACATGAGGCGGTTGACCTTGCGGGCGAAAAGGTCCTGGGCCAGGTCCTTGAGGACGGAAGCCCCGCTGTTGACGGGATCATCGTCGACGAAAAACCCGGACTTTCTGACGGTAAAGACTATTTCGCCGTGGTTCAGCAGGTCACTCAACTCCCGGAAGCATTTGTCCAGGGTCTGTTGCAGTGCAGGATGGCGTCGTGGATAAAAGGTGCTCGCCTTCATCAGCCTGGCAAGCATCTGCAACGCATCTCCCCACAGTGCTGCGGCCTGTTCGGGGCGTGAGTGATTATTCCGCATGCTTCTCCTCGATCACGGGACAGAATCTGATATTTATGCAGAATAACGGTTCTGATCAGGATTGTAAATGGCATTTAACGGAAGCAGAAAAGCCTCACTTCCGATAATTATCCGTCCCTTTTCGCCCCCTGCGTTTCTGAGGTCGGCTCAACGACGCAGAAGGCCTGGTCGTGTATTCCATGATCCTTGGCCGTGTACATCTCTTCCAGAATCTGGTGGAAGTGTTCCTGGACAACCATGCGTTTGACTTTCATGGTCGGGGTCACCTCTCCGTCTTCTTTGGAAAAATCTCGCGAGAGCAGGGTGAAGCGCTTGATATGATGATGAGACGGCAGATCGGCCTGCAGTTTGTCGACTCTGCGGCGGATCAGATCGAGGACCCGGGGATGGGATACCAGGTCGCAGTGGTTGAGATATTCGAAGTTTTTATGCCTTGCATAGTTCTCCAGATTGTCGAAATTGGGAACCAGAAGGGCTGTAAGAAAGGGCTTGCGGTCGCCGTAAACGAGTGCATTGCTCAGGAACTTGTCTGTTTTGTATAGGTTTTCGAGATTCTGAGGGGCCACGTTTTCACCGCCCGCGGTCACGATCAGATCCTTTTTGCGACCGGTGATTTTCAGGAAACCGTCCCGGTCGATCTCGCCGAGATCTCCGGTTTTGAGCCACCCCTCTTCGGTGAAGATTTCCTCGGTTGCCTCCGGACTGTTCCAGTATCCCTGGAAGATGTTCGGGCCGCGAGCCAGGATCTCCCCGTCCTCGGCTATTTTGACCTCGCATCCCGGCAGCGGTTTGCCGACGGTGCCAAGCCTCTGCGTATCCGGAGTGTTGACGGCAAGGACCGGAGAGGTTTCCGTCAGCCCGTATCCCTCGTAGATGGGAATGCCCGCAGCAAGGAAAAACTCCGCGATATCCGGGGTCAGGGGGGCGCCGCCGGATACGAAGAAGCGAATTCGCCCTCCCAGCGGCTCCCGGAGCTTGGAAAAGACGTGTTTTCGGTAAATTCCGGCCAGCGCCGCCAGGGGCGCAGAAGGGGCTTCGCCTTCCAGTTCCCTGCGCACCAAGGCTTTGCAGACCTTGAGTCCGGAGAAGAAGAGCTGTTTCTTCAACCACGGACCGTCAAGAACTCTTTCCATGATCCGTGCGTACATCTTTTCGTATAGTCTCGGAACGCTGATGGCGATCGTCGGCTTTACCTCGACAAGATTGGCCGGGACCGAGTCGAAGTTTTCTGCATAGGCGATGACCGCTCCTTCGTACATCATGAGATAATAGCCCGCCATCCGCTCGAACACATGGCTCAAGGGCAGAAAAGACAAGCAGGTGTCTTGATCGCTGATGTCGAAAAGCTCGCGGCAGGCCCGGATGTTGGAAAGGAAGTTCCCGTGGGTCAGGACCGCTCCCTTGGGCGGGCCGGTAGTGCCGGAGGTGTAGACCAGCGTGGCCGTCTCCGAAGCATCGTCTTCGGCGAGAAGGCTTTCGGACCTGTCTTGAGTCACGCTTTCGGCACCGGCAAGAAACTGCGACAAGCCCATGAAGGGGGCTTCGGCTTCGTCGCTCTCGAGCAGGATGATGTTCTGAAGAGAGGGGGCATCTTCGAGGCGTTCGCGCAATTCATCCGCAATGACTTCGGAGTAGAGGAACAGGGTGCAGGCCTCTGAATCATTGAGGATATGCAGTACCGAGTCAATACCCTCCGTATGGTAGACAGGAACAGAGATGCCGCCCATGGCCATTGCTCCGAGATCGGCGTAAACCCATACCGGGGAATTGGGGGCCATGATAGCGACCCGGTCGCCTTTTTCGAGACCGAGCGCCAGAAGAGCGCGGCAATAGAGCGAGATCTGTTCCCCGGCCTCCTTCCAGGAAATGTCCTTGTAGGTGCCGGTGTCTTTGTAACGAAGAGCCGCTGCGTCCTTGCGTTTTTCGGCCAGTTGGAGTATGACCCGGGGCAGTGTGTCTGTCATGATTCTCCTCCGTAGGGTGCGGGCTTGAGAGGATAATGCTAATATTCTAACACGTTGATCGGGGTCCGGCCCTGCAAAAGGGCGTTTTTCGGTTGCAACTTGCCGAGAGCGCGCCGCTGAAAAAGGAGCGGGAGATGGTTCTGGGTGTCACGGGCGGCATCGCTGCCGGAAAAAGTATGGTCACAGAGGCGTTTCGTCAAATGGGAGCGGCCATCGTCAGCGCCGATCAGTTGGCGCGGGACGTGGTGCGTCCCGGAACTCAGGTGCTCGAAAGGCTTGTGGAGCGCTTCGGCCGCGATATTCTTCGTTCCGACGGTCATCTCGATCGCCCGGCCCTGGCGAGTCTGGTTTTCTCCGATTCCCGGGCCCGAAAGGATCTCAATGCCATCATGCATCCGGCTATCGCCGAGCTGGCCGACAAGCGGCTTGAAGAACTCAAGGCGCGCCAGACGGAGCTGATCGTCTATGAGGTGCCGCTGTTGTTCGAAGCGGGCGCCGAGAAGCGTGTCGATGCCGTTCTGGTGGTCACGGCGAGAGAAGATGTGCAGCTGCGGCGCCTGATGCAGCGGGACGGCCTTGACGAGGAGCAGGCGCGTGCCCGCCTGGAGGCCCAGATGCCCCAGGCGCAGAAAGTCGCCCGTGCCGATTACGTGATCGACAATTCGGGCAGCCGTGACGAGACCCTCCACCAGGTGCGGGATCTGTTCACTGAGCTGACCCGTCGTCCTGCGCCCTGGTCTCCAGCTCCCCGATAAACTCGACAGTCAGTTCGAGGACCTCCCTCCAGGAAGGGTTCTCCGGCGTGGTCAGCACGTGCGGAACGTCAGGACCGTAACGGTGATACTCTTTGTGCTCACTGCCGAGCTTCTCGTAGAGTTCGACAGCCGTGGATACGCGTATAGTGCGATCCCCCTCGGCGCTGACGACGAGTGCCGGTGTTGTGAGCTCTGGTAAGAGCTTTCGGGTCCGCTTGATCAGGCGCTGAATCTGGTGGATGCTGCGAACGGGACGGCGATCGTAGTAATAGCGGCTGTTTCTCGAATCGAGCGAGCGGTGCTGAAAGCGCTTGAAAAAGCGGAGCAGTCCGGTGTGAGCCGCCAGACGATGCTGTACGCGAAGGTAAGGTGACAACAGGACCACCCCTGAAAGGGGAAGTTCGTCGCTTGCACCGAGGAGAAGAAGAGCGCCCGTGCTCACCCCGATACCGTAAATCCTCCGGGTTGCAAGCATGAGCTTGCGGCAGTCTTCGGTGACGGTTTCCTGCCATTCTTCGAAGCGTCGCCGTTCCAGATCTTCGGGGGTGGTTCCGTGGCCGGGCAGGCGGGTTCCGAGAACGAGATAGCCGAGCCCGGCAAGTTCCTCCCCGAATCGGCGCATTTCCCAGGGACTTGCCGTGAATCCGTGTACGAGAACGACTCCGGCGCCGTTCGGGTTCAACGGTTCGAGAAGGAAAGGCAGATTCTGGTCGAACACGACGCCTTCACGGCGTGCCTGCTCGATGTCCTGGTCGATCGACAAGGAAGGCTTGTTCATATCCCGGTCCTGACAAAAAGGATTTCCGGCTTCAGACCTGTCGCCGGACAACCAGAAAGCTCCCTTGCTCAAAAGGGGCGTTGGAATGTTCAGGTATGATAGCCCAGGCGGGTGGAGAGCTCTTTCGCCGCCTCACAGACCTTGGGGATGAGTTCGTTTTCCATGCGGTCGTCAGGAAAGCGCATTGAGGGTCCGGAAGCGCTGAGCGCTCCGACGATGCGCCGGGTATAATCGCGGATCGGAGCTGCCACGCACCGAACGCCGAGGTCGAGTTCCTCATCGTCGATGGCATACCCCTGGTCGTGGAGTTTCTTGAGTTCCGCCTTGAGTTCGTCCAGATCCGACAGAGTGGAGTCGGTAAACTTCTCAAGTTTGGCCCCCTTGTACAGCTGATCGACTTCCTCTTCTGTCATGTAAGCCAGTTGTACCTTTCCTGCAGCGGTACAATAGGCAGGCAGACGGGACCCGACCCGGGAGACGACACGAACAGTCAAGTCGGTTTCGGCGACATCCAGATAAACGCTGTAGCCGTCTTTGATGATCGATACATAGGATGTTTCATGGGTTTCCTCGACCAGTTTGTCGAGGATCGGTTTGGCCTGGCGCAGCAATCCCATCTGTTTGATGAAGGTCTGGCCCAGCTCGAGCGCCTTGAGACCCAGGCGGTAGTTTTCAGTCGCCCTGTTCTGCTCGATATAATTCCGGGATTCGAGGGTGGCCAGCAAACGGAACACGTTATTCTTGTGAAGTTTGAGGCGTTTGCTCAACTCGGTGACGCCGAGTTCATCGACATCGTCGTGAAACTGCTCGAGCAGATCAAGCGCGTGAGAAACAGCCTGGATGATATATTCTGATTTTTCTTTTTTGGCCATGGTTGTGTCCTTCTCTGGGGGGTCTCGGGCGCATTGTGCAACCGACCCCTCCAACTAATAAAATTACAGGCGGATGTCAAGGGTTTATCATCATAAAAACCCGGAACAGGTGACCGTCCCCCGATTCTGACGAGAAGAGGGGCGCTCATCAGGCGACGGGTTTTCACAAGTTAAGAAAATATAAAATGTTGTTCTATAAAAGTCAACAGTGGAGGAGCAGTTGACAGCATGCCTGACGTAGGCTAAGTTTAGCTGAATCCCTTTTTTGAGTTAATGAGAAGACCATGCTCAGCTTGAGTAAAAAAATCCTGGTCGCCATCGACGGATCGCCCCAATCCGACAAGGCGGCCGAAGAGGCGGTGCGCCTGGCTATGGCTTCCAGCAAGAGATTCCGCAGCAAGGTGTTCGCCATAATGGTCCTGCCCGGGAACAAAAGCCCGTCCTTCACCGATTTTTTCCCCTCCGTACCCGCAACCGAACAGGCCGACTGGGAGCAAAAGCGCAAGCGTATCTTCTACGTTGTCGAAAAGGCCGCCGTCGAGGCAGAGGTCCCGCTGGAGAACATCATTGCCTATGGGGATCCCGTTGAAGAGATTCTCGGCTCCGCAGAGGAGGCAGAGGTCGATGTTATCGTCATCGGCTCTTCGGGCAAGGGCAAGGTCAAGCGGACCTTTCTCGGTAGCGTCTCCTCGCGCGTTGCCATGCAGGCCCACTGTTCCGTCTATATCGTTCGCTGATCCACCTTCCTTTTCTCTCACTTTCTTCTTTTCCCTGAACATCATTCATGTCGCGTTTCCTGACGCAGGTATTCGAATATTTCGCCCATGGCGGCGCGAATGTCCTCCTCTTCCGTCGGAAATTCATGCGGAGAAAGTTCGAGGACAAGATGCTCGTCGTAGGCTGTCTCCCGCAGGTGATTGAGGAAACGGGTCAGCGGAAGGATACCGTGGCCCGGCAACAGATGCTCCCGCCCGTATCCGTAGTCGGAAAAGTGGATGTTGCGTATCCGGCCGCTGTCGTAGAACAGGTGAAAGTCGTGCAGAAAATTGGCTTTTGACGTGCCCATGTGGGCCGTATCGAAAGTCAGAAAGAGATTGTGGTCGGTCATGAATTCGATCATTTTGCGGGTGTGGCTGAGAAAGTAGGGATTGACCTTGAGCGGCCCGGTGCACGGCATGTTTTCCATGGTGACGATGACCTGGTCTTCACCGACCTCTCTCTGGAAATCCTTGACCTTTTTCAGCCATCGCCAGAAGCCGAATTCGAAATTCATCCAGGCCGGCGGATGAAAGTTGATCAGCGGGATGCCGGAATCGGCCGCCAGTCTGGTGGTGCGCTGCATTTGGTTGATCTTGTTCCCCCAGCCGTCCAGCGTCAGAAAGGGCGCGTGCAACGAATAGATCGGCAGGATCTTCTGCAGATCCCTGATCAATCCGAGATTGTCCCCGAACTGGAAATCGTAATTTATAATGACTTCCATGCCGTCAAAGCCGGTGTCCCTGCCGATCTCGAAGATCTTGTCCAGGGGCAGGGTGTAAAGGCTTCCGGCGGAGAGAAGAAGTTTCATGAGCCGTTCCTGATACGTGTCAGCCCGTCAGGGCTGGTGGACCTTTTCCGCGAGAAAGCGACGAATGCGTTCCGACGGAGGAGGGGTCAGCAGCGATACCGTGATCATGACCACAATGACGATCGGAGCGCCGAGCAATGCCGACGATGTCGGCGGGAAGAGCGCTCCGAGAAGCGGCCAGAAGTGTCCCCAGAACAGGCTGCCGACGGTGATGCCGATTCCCGTCAGCATACCGGCGATCGCCCCGTATTTGTTGGCGCGACTCCACCAGATGCCGAGCAGGAAGACCGGAAAGAGGGTGTTTCCCGCCAGCGCGAAAGCCACCGCCGTAATCTGCGCGATCAGTCCCGGCGGATTGACGGCGACCAGCAGTACGGCGAAGGCCAGGACAAGCGTCGACCCCTTGGCAATGCGCATCAGGCGTTTCTGGCTGGCCCGCGGATTGATAAAGCGGTAGTAGATGTCGTAGGAGAAAGCCCCGGCACCGGATATCAGCAGTCCGGTGACGGTATAGAAGGCCGCCGTGATGGCGCCGACGGCGACCACAGCTGTGATCCAGTCGGGCACGCCGCTCCATTGCGCGGCCTTGACCACGATCAGGTCGGCGATCTGCCTTTGGGCGGCGGGGTCGAGACTCAGCCCGGCCCGCATCTGGGAGACCTTGGCGAAGGTGGCGTAGGCCGGGGCGCTCCAGTAGACCAGGCCGATGAAGAATATGCCCCACACCACGCTCCAGCGCGCATCCCTGATGTTGTCGGACGTGTAGAATCGCGACAGGACGTGGGGCAGCCCCACGGTTCCGACCATGAGGGTGAAGCACAGGGCGCACCACTGATAGACCGTCCCGAAGGCCCAGGGTCGGGTATAGCGCGAATCCGAGGTTCCCCCCAGCTCCTGCAGGGCTTCACCGTACCCGATCTGGGGAATGACCCAGCCGAAGTCGAGCTTGTTCGCCACCCACATGAGGGGAACGATAAAGGAGATCAGCAGTATAATGTACTGAAAACGCTGGTTTCGGGCCGCGCCGAGCGCCCCGGAGAGCACCAGATAGGATATGACGACGACTGTCCCGAGCAGCAGCGAACGGGTATAGTCGAGCCCGAAGATCCAGCTGAAAACAAGCCCTATCCCCTTGTACTGGGCCACACAGTAAACGAGGGAGATGAGAATGGCCACGGCGGCCGACAACACCCGGGCAGCTGCCGATTCGTAGCGGTCGCCGACGAACTCCGGGGCGGTGTACTTGCCGAAGCGCCGGATCTGTCCGGCCATGAGGATGAGCAGCAACACATAGCCGCCGGTCCAGCCGATGACGTAGGCCAGGGCAAAATAGCCCTTGAGGTAGAACACGCCGGCGATGCCCAGGAAGGAGGCTGCGCTCATCCAGTTGGATGCGATCGCCGCCCCTGTACCCACATGGCCGCTGCGTCCGCCGCGCACCAGGTAATATTCCCCCCTGGGACTGCGGCTGATCAGTCCGACCACCAGCAAGGCGGCAAAGACGGCCAGCAGCATGAGGACCGGCGTCAGTCTGAAGGTTTCGGTAGGCATGGTCACTCCCCTGGAGACAATCGTACCCGGTCTCCTAGCGTCTTCTGGTGTATTTTCGAATCAGCCAGTCGATGAATGTGTTGAAAAGGTAGCAAAGGACGATAAAACCGACGATGAGAATCTGTCCGGTATAAAGAAAATGCAGGGGGAATCCGAAGAGCGTTGTTTCGGTGAGCGGCCCCGTTCCCCCGGCTTCGCTCTGGGTCAGGTAAAGCAGTAGCTGAAAGCCGAAAGTGAGCAGGGCCCAGGCGCCGAGCATGACCCACGTCAGAATGACGCGACGGCGCATGTAGCCCGGAATGGGGCGGAAAAAATTGACCGAAGGTATCTCTTCGGCCCGGTCGTCCGGGGACTGTTTGTCTCTCATGGTTTCAGGCTCCTGTGCATTTTTCGCTCATGCCTCGCGCCTTCAGGTCTTCATGATTTCCCGCAGAACGCTGGTGGCGTAGCTGCCGCTCGGCAAAGAAAATCGAACGATCAGACCGTTATCGTCCCCGCTTGCCGAACAGTCGGACAGCGGGATTCTCATCGCTCGTCGTTCGCCCGGCATGGAGAGACCGCCGCCGATATCGAAACTGGCCGTGTCGATGCCTTCCTCCGCGAGCAGGGCCTGCTCCTTCTCTCCGACAGCGCCTTCGGCGAGTCGCGACTTGTGACCGAACAGCGGAGCGCTCGGGCTGATCTCGAAACGAGCGGCGCGATCCTGCTCCTTTTCCGGTTCCTCGACCGGGAAACAGCTGCCGTTTTCATGCTTGATGGCCAGGTCGCCGGTCATCAACGTGCCCAGATGGTCGAGTCGATCCTCCACCAGGCGGTCGAAAAGGCAGGACTGCCAGGCGGAGAGATACAGTCGCAGGAGTTTGCGGGGCATGCGCAGTACGGCCTGGCGATGATCGCTTCCAGCGACCAGGGCGTGCAGCAGCGCCCGTTCGTTTCGCATGCGGCCGGGAAGGCATTTCAATGCCCTTTCCGGGTCGCCGGCCCTATAGCGTTCGGCGGCTTCGCGCCACCGGTCGTTGCGGATCTTTTCCGGATCGCCGATGATCGTCCGCACTGCAGAAGCATACTCGCCCCGGACGATAGCCCGGCCGACGAGGTGGGAATTTTCCAGAGATCCGTACCGCTGCTCGCCGAAGAAATTGGGCACACCGGCTCGGCTCAGCCTGTCGAGAATATTTTGCGCCCGCAGAACGGACTCCGGCTCGGTATTCCGAATGCGGACGACGAAGCGGTTGCCGGCCAGATGCCCCAGACGCAGCTTGTTGCGATGTCGCCGGGCCGAGAGGATCTCGGCGCCGTCGATCTGCAAGCCGGCGACCTGTTCGGGACCGACGCCGGTCACCGAAAGGTACTGGCGGGTCGTGGCTTGCGCATCCTTGAGGCCGGCATAGCCGATCTCGCGCTCGCGCACCTTCAGGGCGCGAGCCAGCCGGTGAATCATTTCGTGGGTGGTCAGGCCCGTTTTTTCAACATGGAGATAAAGATGCTCTCCTTCGCCGCTGGGGAGGTAAAGGGGGATCTCCTCCACGGAGAAATCCTCGGCAGTCTGTTTGATGGTCCCCCCCGTGCCGGGCAGCGCGCGGGTCAGATAATCACTCATTGACGGCCTTGCCCCATAACAGGCTGTAGAATTTCGGGATTTCAGGCGGCGAGGGATCGTTTTCCCGAAAATCCGCATCCTTTTGGTAGTGGAGATAATAGAGTCGTTCGCCCCGGTCCAGGAATCGACGCATGTATTTCGAGACGGGGTACCCTTCGATCTCTTCGGCGACAGGAACGGGGAGGGTGTTGGTCAATCCTTCCACCTTCGGCAACAGCTCTGCCACCTGTTCGGCGTAATCGGTAAAATCGGTACAGAAAAAGAAGTTCCCTCCGGGCTCCAGGCAATAACGAAGGTGGTGCAGGAAGTTCTGCTGGACCAGGCGGCGCTTGCGATGGCGCTTCTTGGGCCACGGGTCGGGGCAGTTGATATAGACGGCCTGCAGCTGCTCCCTGCCAATGTGGCGGGCCAGCAGGTGGCGGGCCTCGGTTCTGGCGACCCGGATATTGGCGATCTTCGCCTCCTCCGCCTTGCGACAGGATTTGTAGCAGCCGCGATTGTAGATGTCGATCCCGAGGTAATTGACCTGCGGATTGCGTCTGGCCATTTCGGTGAGAAAATGGCCGGTTCCGCAGCCGATCTCCAGTGCCAGCGGATGATCGTTTCCGAAGATCTCCGCCCACTGCGCCCGGTCGGAATCCTCGAGTTCAAGAAAACAGGGTGAATCGATCTGAATAACGTGCTGTGACATTTCTGGTGTGTACTCCCTGGATGGACACAAGCTAGCACAGGCGCGGGGTCATTTCAATAAAGAGGCCTGCTCGCCTTTTCCCGATCGCGTATTATTCTTGACGGCCGAGAAATTCGACAAGGGTGTCGATCTTCCAGTCCTCCAGATGGTCATAGGAGGGCATGCTGCTCTCGGGGTTGATCTCCCGGGGTGCGAGCAATTGGCGGCGGATCCGATCTTCGGCCAGCCGTTTCCCGACCGTGTCGAGAGACGGGCCGATCCTGCCGCCCTGACCCTCGAAGCTGTGACAGGCTTTGCAGCCGAGTCCGTTGAGCAGGGTGCGTCCCCTGGACTCGATATCGTCGGCCGGCGCGGTTGCAGCGGACAGGCAAAGGCAGGCAGCGAACAGGGCGGCATAGATTATTTTCATCAACAAGACTCCTTGTAGCCCGGCGGTTTCAAAACCGCTGGAAACGCGTGTCGGATCGCAAAAAGAGGTTTGCCAAAGTTTTTGATTTCATTAGACTAAAGATAGCTCTTTTTGTTTTTTTGACAATCCGGTTCGTGGTATTTTGTGATATGGCTTCAGCCGGACATTCTATTTTGACATGTTTCAGTCTTTCGGTCGAGGAGCCAAATACTTTTTCAGGAGTGCTGAATAAATGCTGATCGTCATGCATCATCATGCCACCGCCGAGCAGCTCGAGGCCGTGACGGAAGCGGTGGAAGCCATGGGCCTGAAGGCCGAACCGATCCCCGGCAGCGAACGCACCGCCATCGGAGTCCTGGGAAACCAGGGCTACGTCGATGACAGCACGATTCGCAACCTGCCGGGAGTCCGGGAGATCATTCATGTCAGCAAGCCCTACAAGCTGGTCTCCCGAGATTTTCATCCGTCTCCGACAGTGGTTCAGGTCGGTTCAGTCTGCGTAGGCGACGGTCATCCCCCTGTCGTCATGGCCGGGCCGTGCTCCATCGAAAGCGAAGAGCAGATGATGGCCGCGGCCCGATGCGTCAAGCAGGGCGGGGCCGATATCCTGCGCGGCGGGGCGTTCAAACCGCGCACCGGCCCCCATTCGTTCCAGGGGCTCGGAGAGGAAGGGCTGCGCTTTCTGCGGCAGGCCGGAGATGCGGAAGGCCTTCCGGTGGTGACCGAGGTGATGCGCATCGAACAACTCGACCTTGTCAGCCGATATGCGGATATTCTGCAGATCGGGGCACGCAACATGCAGAATTTCGACCTGCTCAAGGAGGTCGGCAAAATGAGAGTGCCGGTTCTTCTCAAGCGAGGGATGAGCGCCACGATCGAAGAATTTCTGGCCGCTGCCGAATATATTCTCGCCGAAGGCAACAGCCAGGTGATTCTGTGCGAGCGGGGAATCCGGACGTTCGAGCGTGCCACCCGCAATACGCTGGATCTGTCGGTGGTTCCCCTGATACGGGAAATGAGCCATCTCCCGATCATCGTCGACCCGAGCCATGCCACCGGCAAGCGGTCGCTGGTTCCGGTGATGGGCAAGGCTGCCCTGGTCGCCGGCTCTCACGGTTTGATGGTCGAGGTCCATCCGGAACCTGAAAAGGCCCTTTGCGACGGGGCTCAAAGCCTCGATCCTGAAGGGTTCAGCGTCTTCATGAACGAGATGCGTGATCTGTTGAAATATTTGAATTGATAGTATTCGAGCGGGTTTGCAATCCCGGCCAAATCGCAACCACCAAGTCACGAAGACACCAAGAAGACCGAGGGTATTTAATTTGCTCTCTTCGTGTCTTGGTGTCTTCGTGGTGAAAGTGGATTGTTGGATTCCTATAGAAATTTGATCCCGAAAGGAGAGAGTATATGTCCGACATAGTCGAAATCCGCAGCGATGTTCATTGGGTCGGTGCCCGTCATCCGCAACTGGAGGTGTTCGACGAGCTGTTTCCGACGGAAAACGGGACGACCTACAATTCCTACCTGATCCGGGGAACCGAGAAAACGGCTCTGATCGATACCGTCAAGGAACCCTTTGCCGAGGATTTCATGGCCCGTCTTGGCTCCCTGGTGCCGCCGGAGGAGATCGACATTCTCGTTGTCAACCATACGGAGCCGGATCATTCGGGCGCTCTCGAGTCCCTGCTCAAGGTCAATCCGGATATCGAGGTTTACATTACCCGGCCCGGAGAGAACTTTCTGGGCCAGCTTCTCAATCACCCGACCAACTCTCACGTCGTCAGCGACGGCGAGGAGGTCGATCTGGGCGGCCGGACGCTGCGCTTCATCATGGCGCCGAACATGCACTGGCCGGACACGATGTTCACTTTCCTGAAAGAGGACGGGATTCTCTTTTCCTGCGATGCCTTCGGCGCTCATTACTGCCCCGAGCAGGGATTGTTTAACGACGAAGTGCCCGATTTCTCCGCGCAGTTCCGCTTCTACTTCCAGACCATCATGCGCCCCTTCAAGAACTATATCCGACAGGCGCTCGACAAGATCGAGGGGCTCGATATCAGCATGGTCTGCCCCTCCCATGGACCGCTGCTGCGCAGCGACCCCCTTCAGGCTATCGAGTCTTATCGTCAGTGGTCGGCAGCGCCTCCGGAGACAGGCGGGAAGAAAGTCCTTCTGCTGATCCTGTCCCCGCATGGCAATACCCGCAATATGGCCGCCTTCGTTCGCCGGGGACTGGAGAGCAGGGGGATGGACGTTGTGGAGAAGTCGATCTACGGGACGACTGCTGAATCCCTTCAGGATGAGATTGAAGGTTCCGATGCCCTGGTTGTCGGCACTCCGACAATCAACCGCGACGCCCCACCGCCGGTCTGGAACGCTCTTTCGCTCCTCAGCACGGTGACGCCGAAGGGGCGCACTGCCGCCGTTTTCGGATCCTACGGCTGGAGCGGAGAGGCGGTCAAACTGGTGGAGGAACGGCTGCGCGGGTTGAAATACAACCTTCCCGTGGGCGGGTTCTGGTTCCGGTTCAAGCCGACCGAAGAAGACGAACGGGCCTGTCGCCGGCTGGGCGAGCAGTTTGCCGAAGCGATGCTCGAGCAGTCCTGATACCCTGCACCGAGAAAACGGGAGACCGACTTGTCCGAACCGGTTCTGGTCGCCGAGGTGGCGGTCGCCGCCCCTCTGGAAAAGCCCCTGTCCTACCTGGTCCCGCCTGAACTGGTCTCGCGGGCCGTTGAGGGCATGCGTCTGCAGGTCCCCCTGGGGCGTCGACTGGTCATCGGTTTTCTCCTGAAAGTCCGGCAAAGCGCCGACGGGGGAGAAGGGCTCAAGCCGATTCGCGAGGTCCTCGACGAGGAGCCGCTGTTCCCGTCGCACATGGCATCGTTTTTTCGCTGGATTTCAGAATACTACTGCCATCCTCCCGGCGAAACGATCCGCACTGCCGTGCCCGCGGGGCTTTCCGGCAAGGGGCGCCAGGCCGCGGTTCTGCACGAAACCTTCTACCGGCCGATCGATCGCAGCGACCGGCCGACCGGTTCGAAGCAGCGGGCGATTCTCGATTTTCTGCGGGAAAAGGGAGAGACGCCCCTGTCGATTCTGCGCGAGCGGTTCGATGCTCCCACGACCGTTCTCCATCGGCTCCGGGAACTCGATTTCGTCGAGAGCCGGCAGCAGGAGAGGGTGCGCGACCCTTTTCTCGACCGACCCGTTCCCTCTGACGATCTCCGCGATCCCACCGACGACCAGGCGAACGCCCTTGCCGCCATCTCCGAAGGGCTGGAGAGTGAATCGTTTTCACCCTTCCTCTTGCACGGCGTCACCGGCAGCGGCAAGACCGAGGTTTACCTGCGATCCATCGCCCGCTGTCTCGAGATGGGGCGCACAGCGCTGGTGCTCGTTCCCGAAATAGCGCTGACGCCACAGCTTGTCGATCGTTTTCGGGCCCGTTTCAGCGGGCAAGCCAATCTGGCCGTTCTTCATTCCGGTCTTTCCGATGGAGAGCGCTACGACGCCTGGCGGTCGATAGCGCGGGGGGACGTGGAAATCGTCATCGGTGCCCGCTCGGCCATCTTCGCGCCTTTGTCGAATCCGGGGATCATCGTGGTCGATGAAGAACATGAGGGGTCTTACAAGCAGGGTGAAGGCCTTCGGTACAATGCCCGGGATCTTGCGCTGCTGCGCGGCAAGATGGAAGGGGCCGCGGTTGTTCTCGGCAGCGCCACTCCCTCTCTCGCCACTTATTACCGGGCCCGGAACGGGACCACAGGGTACCTGGGTCTGTCCGGCCGGGTCAGGTCGCGACCGATGCCGAAGGTGGAACTTGTCGATCTCACCGCCTCGGAGCATGGCGAGGTGCTCTCCGAACCCCTGGCTGAAGCTCTCAGACAGACCTTTGCGGATGGGGAGCAGGCTCTTCTTCTCCTCAACCGGCGCGGTTTTGCCCCGTTTCTTCTCTGCGAGGATTGTGGGGAGACGTTCCGCTGTCCGAATTGCGAAATCACTCTGACCTACCACCAGGGGCAGCGCCTGATGCGTTGTCATTACTGCGATTTTTCCCTCCGGCCTCCCGAGATCTGCCCCGAATGCCAGGGGCTCAACCTGCTGCCCCAGGGAGCGGGGACCGAACGGCTGGAGGAGGACCTGGCCGAGCTTCTGCCCGGCGCCCGCATCGCCCGCATGGACCGCGATACAACCACTCGAAAGGGGGCTCACCAGAAGCTGGTCGATCGGATGATGGCCGGCGAGATCGACGTTCTGGTCGGAACTCAGATGGTGGCCAAGGGGCACGACTTTCCAGGAGTCACGCTTGTGGGGGTGGTCAATGCAGACTCGGGCCTGAATTTCCCCGATTTTCGCAGCGCCGAACGCACGTTCTCCCTGTTGACCCAGGTGGCCGGCCGCGCCGGACGCGGCGATAAGCCGGGACGGGTGCAGATCCAGACCTATTCTCCCGAGCACTATGCCCTGACCTGCGTCGTCGAGCATGACTATCCGACGTTTTACGAGCAGGAGATCGCTTTTCGCAGCGAACTGGGTTATCCGCCCTTCGGCTTTCTCGCCAATCTCGTTTTTTCCGGGAATGATGCCGAAGCGGTCCTCGCTGCCGCCGAGCCCGTGGCGGCCCGCCTGCAGACATTCTCCGAAGTCGATGTCCTGGGGCCGACCCCCTGCCCGCTGTCACGCCTGCGCGGAAAGACGCGGATTCAGGTTCTTCTCAAATCCCCAGGCAGAGCGGCCCTGCGAAGCGTTCTGGTGGAAGCGCAGAGACTGCGCCGCCAGGTCGGCTCCGGCGTCTCGCTGATGATCGATGTGGATCCCGTCGATATGCTCTGATCGCAAGTCGTGGATGTCCCCGGAGGTTTTCCCGATCAACCCTTCCCGATGAAATCGATCACTCTCTCGGCAACCTGGTTCGATGCATGGACGCAGTCGTTGAGGCCCACCCCGAAAAAGGCATTGCCGGTGACGAAAAGGCCGGGATACCGGTCGAGAAGTTCATCGAGAGACGCGATCTTTTTTCCGTGTCCGACGGTGTACTGGGGAATGGCCCGCTGATGGCGGAACACCCTGGTGAAGTCGGGATCCGCATCGATCCCCATGATCCGTTTCAGGTCGGCCTTGACTCGCTGCACCACCTCCTCTTCGGAAAGGTCGATCGCCTCCGGATTGGTCGCCCCGCCCATCATGGAGCGCAGCATCACGTGCCCTTCCGGGGCCCGGTTGGGGAAGATGCTCGAATCCCAGAGGGTGCCCAGCGTGTTCGTTTCCTCCTTGCGCGGAATCAGGTATCCGAAGCCGTCGAGGCTGTGCTCGATCTTTTCCTGCTGGTAGCCGAAGCAGACGACGTTCATCGGTGCGTAAGGGATATCCGCCAGGGCGGAGCTGAGCTTTTCGTCCATGTCGGACACCATCTCGCACAGGGCATGCGCCGGTGCGGCGCTGACCACGATGTCGGCCTCGACAAGGCCGCCCGCCTCGAGGTGCAGTTCATACCCGCCGTTTTTCCTGAGAATCCCCTCGATCCCCGAACCGAGACGGATTTCGCCCTGCAGAGACTTCGAGGCCACATCCGTGAGTTCCTGAATCCCGTCCTGGAAGGAGGTCAGAACGCCGCCCGGCCCGGCGGCGCTGGCCACGACTTTTCCGGCTTTGCGCTCGGCCTTTTTCTTTTTGGCCATCTTGACCATCGCCTTGAGCAGGCCGCCGTACTCCCGTTCGAGCTGGTCGATCCGGGGAAAACAGCTCTTCAGACTCATGTTCTCGGGATCGCCGGCGAAAATGCCCGAAACCATCGGGGCAATCAGCTTCTCCAGGGCCTCGGGACCGAGGCGGCGCCGGGCGAAATCGGCGAGCGACTCGTCAGCGCCGTCGCGTTTCGGCGGCACCAGCATCTCGCCGGCGATGCGCAGCTTTCCTGGCCATGACATCAGGTTCGACTTCAGGAATGCCGGCCCGTTCTCCGGCAGGCTGTGCAGTTGCCCTTCGCTGTAGATGAAACGTTTCCTGGCATTGTCGTTGGAGCGCAACAGGCGGTCGTTGATATCGAGCCGATCGCACAGTTCGAGGGTCATCGGCTTGCTGTCGAGAAAACCGTTCGGTCCCCATTCGCAAAGGTACCCCTCTTCATGGATACTCCAGACCTTGCCGCCCGTGCGTTTCTCGCGTTCAAGGACGATCACCTCGACCTCCACGTTGTTCTCTCGAGCCTGGCGCTCTATGGCAAAAGCGGTGGACAGGCCGGATATTCCGGCTCCTATTATGGCAATACGGCGCATCATCCGTCTCCTTTCAGGCGTGGGGTCATGTAGTCAAAATCCGCGTCAACGTCAGACCTTTGGTGACGAGGCGTGAACAGGTCTGGCGTTACTGTTGGGGAAGCAATGCTTCCCCTTCGGCTCGCTGATCATCGGTCAGCCGGGGATTCGCCAGGGCTTTTTGCAGCAGGGCGTTGCCGTCTTTTCGCCAGCCGCGGGCCAGGGATACCTGGGCCATTCGCAGGGTCCAGCGCGGTTCGTCCGGCTCCTTGCGCGCAGCGCCCTTGAAAGCCTCCAGGGCCTTGTCGAGATTGTAGCTGTGGCGCAGCCAGAACTCGGCCAGATGGACGTTGTTGCCGCCAGCGCATCCCCCGCCGCCGAGGCGGGTTAGCAACGCCTCGGCTTCTCCGAGGCGCCCCTCTCGTTCGAGGAGGGAGGCTGTCAGAAGCACCGTTTCCGGCTCCGGATTCCCTTCGTCGAAAGATCGGGTTGCCAGTTGCAGGGCGGTTTCGTGCTCGCCCCGCCTGGCGGATATCTCCGCCAGGCGGGCACAGCAGTAGCATGCATGCCGGCCGTGATCGAGTTCTTTGCGAAGTCGCTTCACTGCCGGTCCTTCCTTGCCGGACTGAAGCAGCAGCCGAATCAGAGCGTCGAAAGCCAGAGCCAGTTCCGGATTCCGCTTCAGGGCTTCTTCCAGATCGTTGCATGCCGGGCCGGCCTTGCCCAGGCGGGCCTTGAGGGCGCCGCGTTCGAAAAAGAAGAGATCGTCGCGCTGTTCATCCGGAATTCCGTTCAGAAGCTCCAGAGCGGCCGATTCCTGGTTTTCGTGGGCCAGCAAAAAGGCCCTTTTGAAAACAGCCGTGGTCTGCTCGTAGCGGTTGGAAATATCGTCGGGGTAGGTGGCTAGAATCAAGTCCAGGTGCGTCTGCTCGTCGATGTCCATATCCGCTCCGGAGGCCGGGGCTGACTCGGGAACGCCCGAACCGCACCCGGAGGAACACAAGACGGCATCCTGCGTTGTCGTTTCCGAAACAGGTTCAGTCGGCGTATCGGCTTTCTTTCGCTGGTCGGCGATTTGTCCGGCCAGATCGCGACTGCGGACCTGCTGTTCGGCCAGATCGAGATGTTCGCTCGCTCGCTCCATTTCACCGCTGCGCAGGCAGCCCCGTGCTTCCTCGAGGTTGAACGCCGCCAGGCTGTCCCCGGCCCGGTCAAGCAGCTCGACGAGTTCGGCTTTGGCCCCTTCATCGAGCTGAGCCCGATCGATTCGCTCGCCGGCAATCAGTGCTTCGGCCCAGCGTTGCCCGGCCAGGGCACGGCGGACGGTTTCGATGCTGGCGCCGCCGCCAAACAGTTTATTCAAGAACCCCATGTTTCCGATTCCCCTTTCGTTGTTTCGTTGATCGGCAATGAGAAGATAACCCTTTTGTTTCAGTGACGATCCGGATGGGCTTCCGGATCCTCCATAATCCGCTTGACCCCGGCCACCAGGTCCGGCAATGCACTGGCAATATCCGGGTAACGCAACTCCACCCCGAGTTTCTCGATCATTTTCCGGTTGTCGAGCCGGCGCGATTCGGTCAGATAGGAGAGCATCGTCGGACTCATGACCTCCCGGGCCTCGTCAAGAGGGATTTGCGGCGGTCTGGGTAATCCGAAGGCATCGGCCAGGGTCAGGAAATAGTCCGTCATCGTCGACGGGTGGCCGTCGCTGACGTTGAAAATATCCCCGGCATCGCCCCGGAGACCTGCTGCCATACAGACCCTGGTCAGATCGTCGGCGTGGATACGATTGGTGTAGGGCGCCTCTTCAGCGCACAGCAAGGGGTGGCCGCTCTGCAGCCGTGTCAGCGGAGTCCATTCCGGCCCATAGATACCGGTCACCCGGAGGATGACCGGCGATACGCCCCGGGCAGAGGCCCATTCCTGCAGTGCCGTCTCCGCGTCGAAACGCCGTCGGGCCCGCGAAGTGGACGGTTCTGCCGGCGTCTCTTCCGTCACCCAGGCGCCGCCGCAATCGCCGTAGACCCCGCTGGTGCTGATATAGACGACCTTTGCCGGCTCCTCTCCGGCCGGTACGGCCGCGCAGAAATTGCGCATGCGCGGGTCGGAAAGGCCGCCTCCGGGCGGGGGCGCGAAAAAGAAGACCGTGGCGCCGGCCGTCGGCAAATTCTCCAGAGTTTCCGGAAGGTCGAGATTGCCCTCGACGACCCCGATCCCCATCTGCCTGGCCTCGGCTGCGCCGTTTTCCGAACGCACCAGGGCGCTCACCGCGCTGCCGGTTTCCAGACAGAGCCGCGCCACGCGGCGCCCGATATGACCAAATCCGATTATCAGAACCTTGTTCATCCCTCTTTCCTCCTCACTCGTCACCAGTCACCAGTCACCAGTCACTGCCTCTAACCCAGCGCCTTGTCCACAACTTCGCCAAGATCCCGCGATATTCCGGGTGTTGCGCCAAAGCGCTCCAGCTGTCCCCGCATCAATCGGCTGCGGATGGGATCGTAGCGCCGCCAGCGGGTCAACACGGTCGCCAGACGGGCCGCCACTTGGGGGTTGAGCCGATCGATCTCCAGCACCTGGTCGGCCAGGAACCGGTATCCCTTGCCCGATGCGTCATGGAAACGGGCGGGGTTGCCGTGGCTGAACGCCCCGATGAGGGAACGGACCCGGTTCGGGTTGCGGATATCGAATGCGGCATGCTCCATGAGCTTCTTCACCTGGTCAAGAGCGTCTGGCCGCGACGACGTCGCCTGCAGGGCGAACCACTTGTCCACCACCAGCGGGTCGTCCTGCCAGCGATAGTAGAAGGCCGCCAGAGCTTCCTCGCGCTGGTCGCTGTCGCTGTTGACCAGGCAGGCCAGTGCCGAGATGGTATCGGTCATGTTGTCGGCTGAGCGGAACTGATCCATGACCATCTCGATGAGCGGTTCATCCTCGAGAAGAGCAAGGTAGGCCAGCGCCAGATTTTTCAGGCTCCGTCGGCCCATTTCGGCCGGTTCAAGACTGTATTCCTGCTCGCTCTTGAGGTGTTGACGGGTCAAGTCCCATTCTCCGCGCAACTGCCGTGCCAGTTCCCGTCGGGCGAATTGACGTGCTTCATGGATCGCCTCCGGGTCGATCTCCTTCATCTGTTCTGCCATAAAGGATTCGGTAGGTAGCGTCAACGTCTGGGCGATCAACGCCGGGTCGGCACTTTGGTCGGTCAGGGCCGCAGCGAAGGCCTCCACAAGGACGGGGGGCAGCACCATGGGGCGCGAAGCCTGGAATTCGCCGACCAGTTCGAGAAGGATGTCGCCGGAGAGCTGCTGCCCGGCCTCCCAGCGGTTGAAGGGATCGCTGTCATGAGCCAACCGGAACGCCAGATCGTCGCGGCCATGTTCCATTTTCAGCTTGACCGGTGCAGAGAACCCGCGCAAAGGCGAAAGGATCGGCTCCTGCGCCACACCGACGAAGGTAAAGCTCTGCCCGGCCTCGCGCAGCGGCAGAACACGGGTGGTGTCTTCGGCCGGTCGGTTCTCCCCGGTGAGCTGCAGGGGGAGGTCCTGCCCGTCGGGACCGACAAGGCCCACGGCGAAGGGGATCAGCATAGGCTTTTTTTCGGGCTGGCCCGGTGTGGGCGGAATGGACTGGTGCACCGTCAGGCGGAAGGTCTGCTGCGCCGTATCGTAATCCGTCTCCACCTCCAGCTCCGGTGTGCCGGCCTGGCTGTACCAGAGCCGGAACTGGTCCAGATCGACCCCGCCGGCGTCGGCCATCGCGCCGAGAAAATCGTCGGTGGTCGCCGCCTCGCCGTCGTGGCGTTCGAGATAGAGCTGCACTCCCTCCCGGAACAGATCGGGACCGAGCAGGGTCTGATACATGCGAATGACCTCGGCTCCTTTGTTGTAGACGGTGGTGGTATAGAAATTGTTGATTTCCACATAGGAATCGGGACGGACGGGATGTGCCATGGGGCCCGAGTCTTCGGGGAACTGGGTGTTTCGAAAAAGGCGGACATCGTCAATGCGCTTGACCGCCCGGCTGGTCATGTCGGCCGCGAACTCCTGGTCGCGAAAGACGGTCAGACCCTCTTTGAGGGAGAGCTGGAACCAGTCGCGGCAGGTGACGCGGTTGCCGGTCCAGTTGTGGAAATATTCGTGTCCCACCACCTCCTCGATCGCCTGGAAGTCGGTGTCGGTCGCCGTATCGGGCCTTGCCAGCACATACTTGGAATTGAAGATGTTCAGTCCCTTGATCTCAAATTAAAAGGTCGTTAAAAGAAATGAGTTGGAGAATTTATAAATAAAGGATTTGAATAAGAGTTAGCTATTTTTTATATTTTTTAAGCATTTCTTCG
>JAWOCM010000025.1:0-41772 GCA_046483795.1 Desulfuromonadales bacterium
GAGAACGACTCATCGTTCTACTTCGTTCATTCCTATTACGTCGTGCCGGATGATCCCTCCGTGGTGGCGACCGAAACCGAGTACGGGGTGACCTTCTGTTCGAGCATCTGGCGGGACAACGTCATGGCGACCCAGTTTCATCCGGAGAAGAGCCAGGCGCTCGGTCTGCAGATTCTGAAAAATTTCGGCAAGTTGTAGGGGCGATCCTCGTGATCGCCCGGGATGAATACAAGATACGCCCCAAGTAAAGGATTCACATGATCGTCATACCCGCTATCGATTTGAAGGGAGGCCGCTGCGTTCGTCTGGAGCAGGGGCTGATGGAGAAGGACACTGTCTACAGCGACGACCCAGCGGCTCAGGCCCGTATTTGGCAGGACCAGGGTGGAGAATTGCTGCATATTGTCGACCTCGACGGCGCATTCGCTGGCGTCCCCCGCAACAGAGAAGCGATCGAGGCGATCGTGGCGGCGATCGACATCCCCACCGAGTTGGGCGGCGGCATTCGCGACCTGGAGACAGTGAAGGCCTATCTCGATCTCGGCATATCGCGGGTCATTCTCGGAACCGTGGCCAAGGAAAATCCGGAGCTGGTTCGGGAGGCCTGTCGACTTTTTCCCGGCAGGATCGTGGTCGGAATCGATGCCAAAGACGGACTGGTGGCGGTCAGGGGATGGGCCGACGTGACCGAAAAAAAGGCGAGCGACCTGGCCAGGGAGATGGAGGGCTACGGTGTCGAGGCGATCATCTACACCGATATCGCCCGCGACGGAATGATGCAGGGCCCCAACATCGAGGCGACCCGGACGCTGGCCCAGGCGATCTCCATCCCGGTCATCGCCTCCGGCGGAATCAGCCGTCTCGCCGACATCGAGAACCTGATGGCGATCGAAGACAGCGGCGTCAGCGGAGCGATCACCGGCAAGGCGATCTACACCGGCGCCCTCGATCTGCGCGAAGCGGTGGCGCTGACGAAACACCGTAGGGGCAATTCATGAATTGCCCCTACATGGAGAGACCATGCTAACCAAACGCATCATCCCCTGCCTGGATGTCAAGGACGGACGGATAGTGAAGGGCGTTCAGTTTCTGGAGCTGCGCGACGCCGGCGACCCTGTCGAGGCCGCCGAGGCCTACGACGCGCAGGGTGCCGACGAACTGACCTTTCTCGATATCACCGCATCCAGCGACAAACGCAATATTATTCTCGACGTCGTTGCCCGAACGGCCGAGCGGGTATTCATGCCGTTGACCGTCGGCGGCGGCGTGCGGGAGGTCGCCGATATCCGCAGCCTCCTTAATGCCGGAGCCGACAAGGTGTCGATCAACACCGCGGCAGTGGACCGCCCGGAATTCGTGCGGGAGGCGGCCGAGCGCTTCGGGTCCCAGTGCATCGTCGTTGCCGTCGATGCCCGCAGGGTTCCCTGCAGCGATCCGCAACGCTGGGAAGTCTATACCCACGGCGGACGTAAGAAGACCGGCATCGATGCCGTGGACTGGGCCGCACGCATGGAAGACTACGGAGCCGGGGAGATCCTTCTGACCTCCATGGACAGGGACGGAACCAGAGACGGCTATGATATCCAGCTGGTCCGCGCCATCAGCGACCGCGTGGGAATCCCGGTGGTCGCTTCCGGAGGGGTCGGCGATATCGAACATATTCGCCAGGGGCTGGTCGAAGGCGGAGCGAGTGCTGCACTGGCCGCCAGCATCTTCCACTTTCGCGAATACACCATTGAAGAGTGCAAGCGGTACCTTCGCGATCATGGCGTTCCGGTAAGGCTGTAACGAAATGTAGGGGCGTCCCTCGTGGGCGCCCTGGGCAGGCACAAGGCCTGCCCCTACAAAGGGTGTAGAGACGCTGATGTCATTAATCGACCAACTCAAATTCGACGAAAAAGGTCTGATCCCGGCCATCACCCAGGATGCCGAATCGGGCGAGGTACTGATGCTGGCATGGATGAATGCCGAGGCTGTGGGCAAAACGGTGGCGACGGGCAAAGCCCACTACTACTCGCGATCCCGACGGAAACTGTGGATGAAGGGCGAGACCTCCGGACACGTGCAGCTTGTCCGCGACGTTCGCTTCGACTGCGATGCCGACTGCCTGCTGCTCACCGTGGATCAGGAGGGGGCTGCCTGCCACACCGGGCACAAGAGTTGCTTCTACCGTTCCTGGGCAAACGAGACGGTGAGCAGTGACGAAGAGAAGGAACTCGACGCGGCTTCCGTCTATGCGCGTCATGATGTTCTCGGCGCCCTTTACAACGTGGTACAGGAGCGCAAACAGGGCGGAAGCGAGACATCCTACGTGGCATCGCTCTATCGCAAGGGTCTCGACAAGGTCCTCGGCAAAATCGGGGAGGAAGCGACCGAACTGGCCGTGGCCGGAAAAGGGGGCGACTCCGACGAGATCGTCTATGAAGCCGCCGACCTGTTCTTTCATGCTCTGGTGCTGCTCGGTTATTACGATCTTCCGCCGGAGCGGGTTTTCGATGAGCTCCGTCGCCGTTTCGGTTTGTCGGGACTCGAGGAAAAGGCCGCACGAAACGAAGGCTGATTGACAATCTCGAAAATCTTTCGTATATTGTAACGTTTTCCAGGGCGCCTTACTCGGGCCGCCCTATTTGCGTTTGCAGCGCACCCGAACAATCGGAGGCAGATGTGACTCTGAAGGAACGCTTGAATCAGGAGATGAAGCAGGCCATGAAGGCCAGAGATTCGCTTCGTCTCACAACCATCAGGATGATTCTGACCGCGATCAAGAACAGGGAAATCGAGAAGAAAAGGGAACTGGACGACCGGGAAGTGACAGCGGTCCTTTCGACCATGCTCAAGCAGAGACGCGAAGCTGCAGATGCTTATCGAAAAGGGGAGCGCGAGGAACTGGCGAAAAAGGAAGATTCTGAAATCGAGATCCTTCAGGATTTCCTCCCGACGCAGTTGTCGATCGAGGAAATCGGGAAGGTTATCGATTCGGCCATCGAAGAAACCGGCGCCGGCTCCATGAAGGAGATGGGGGCGGTGATGAAAATCGTCAGCGCTCGAACGGCCGGTCAGGCCGATGGCAAGGTAGTCAGCGAGATGGTCCGGAAGCGGTTGGCCGGCTGAGAGGCGGTCGGCGCAATGATGTGGCCGGGGAGGGCAGTTGAACGGACTCGATATCGCGATCCTGATCACGCTGGGCATATTTACCCTCAAAGGTCTTCTGCGGGGGCTGATCAAGGAATTGTGCTCGCTGGTCGGAATCATCGCCGGCTCCCTTCTCGCCTTTTACTTTCATTCGCCTCTGGCCGACTGGCTGGTGGGTGCCGTCGATATGCCCCCCCGCATCGGGGTTGTTGCGGCCTTTCTGATCCTTTTTCTCGTCACCATCAGTCTGTTCTCCCTGATCGGCTATTTGTTGTCCCAGTCAATTTCCGCCCTGTTTCTGGGGGGGATCAACCAGATCGTCGGCGGATGTTTCGGACTGGCCCAGGGGGTGGTTCTCTTATCCGTGGTTCTGTTCGTTTTTTCCCTCGGTTCTCTCTCAGAGGGCCTTCTCGAAATATTCAACGGATCGGAGCTTGCGCCGCCTTTTGTCGATCTGGGCGAGACGGTTTTTGCCCGGGGACAGGATACAATCAAGGAGTTGCGCTGAAGCTGGATTTGCAGCTTGCGTTTGATGATGAGTGAAGAAACCTACAAGCTTCTCGAATTCGACAAGGTACGGCAGATTCTGGCCGGCTTCACCATGACAACGCCGGGCTTTAAGCTGGCCGAAGAGATGGTTCCTCTGGAAGGCCGTACCGAGGTCGAGGAGGTGCAGGCGGAGACGGCCGAATCGTTCGAATTTCTCGACCGCGTCGGACGTCCCCCCCTGGGCGGATGCCGGGAGCTGCGTCCGGTGCTGGAACAGCTGCAGGCCGAGGGGACCTATCTGGAACCCGAAACCCTGCTGTCCGTGGCTTCGAGCATGGAGGCAGCAGCCCACTGCCGGCGCCATTACGACGATGAAAAGGCGCCGCTGCTCTCGGCCCTGGCCGCGCAGCTGGCTCCCCTGACTCGTGAAGTAAAACAGATTCGGGAATGTCTGGATGAACGCGGCGAGATCCGCGACAGTGCCTCTTTCGAACTGGGTAATATCCGCGGCGAGCAGCTTCGGCTGCGTCAGCGTATCAAGCGCACTCTGGACAGCCTGCTTCAGGACGACCGGCTTGCCGGTCTCTTTCAGGATCGGTTGATCACGGAGCGCAACGGCCGTTATGTGGTGCCGGTGCGTGCCGATCATCGCGGCCAGCTCAAGGGTTTTGTCCACGACGAGTCGGCCAGCGGTCAGACCCTGTTCATCGAGCCGGCCCGGGTTCTGGACGACAACAATCGCTTGCGTGCCCTGCAAAGGGAGGAGCAGCGTGAGCTCGAAAAAATACTGCGACGGCTCGCTGCGCTTGTCCGCCAGGCGAGCCCGCAGCTGTTGGCGAATCAGGAGATTATGGCGCGGTTCGATCTGCGCAGCGCCGCCGCCCGTTTCGGGCAGGCCTGCGACGGGCATGCCGTTCGCATCGAAGATCGGCGGATCGTGGCGCTCGAAGGAGCCCGCCATCCGTTGTTGCTCTTTCACATTGACGGAAGTCCCCGTCGGGAACCGGCGCAGCCGATCGACTTGCGGCTCGGCGAACACCATGACGCACTGGTGATCAGCGGTCCCAATACAGGAGGAAAGACGGTCGCCCTGAAAACGCTCGGGCTGCTTCTTCTCATGGTGCGGTGCGGTCTGCCGGTTCCCTGTCGACCCGGGAGCCGCCTGCACCTTTTCGGAAGCGTTTTCGTCGACATCGGTGACGAGCAGAGCATCGAACAGAGCCTCTCGACCTTTTCCGGACACCTTCTGCGCCTGGTGCACATCCTCGATCGGGCCGACAGCGAAAGCCTGGTCCTGCTCGATGAGGTCGGCACCGGAACCGACCCGGCCGAAGGGGGCGCCCTGGCGCTTGCCGTTCTGGATACCCTGCGTCAGCGCGGCGCCAAGGCGGTGGTCACGACGCATCTGAACCTGGTCAAGGGTTACGCTCACATGGAGGCGACGGTGGAGAACGCTGCGGTTGAGTTCGACAGCCAGACCCTCGCACCGACCTATCGCCTGCATTACGGCATTCCGGGAGCCTCAAGCGCTTTTGCCATCGCTCGACGGCTCGGTGTGCCGCAGGAGGTTCTCGATCGGGCGAACGAATATTTGGGCGAAGGTGAGCGCGAGGGGCTGGAGTTGATCGAGCGACTCAACCTCCAGCGCCGCGACCTCGACCGTGAACTGACAGAAGCGCAGGCTTTCAAGCGCCAGGCCCGGCAGGAGCGGGACAGGCGCAAGCTGCTTCTGCGCGAGCTCGAGGAAGAGAAAAAATCGATTCTCGAGAAGACCGCCCGGCGGGGCGAACAAAAAGTGCGCGAAGCGGAGAAGCAGGTCCGCACCGCTCTCAAAGAAGTGCGCAGCCAGCGACCTGATGCCGGAGAAGCCAGCCGCGCTTCGGGTCAGCTGCGTCAGGCCCGCCAGAAAGTCTCCGATTTGCGGCCCCGGCCGCAGCCGCAGGGACGAAGGCCTGAACAGGTCGAGCCGGGGGAGATCCTCCGGGTGACCTCTCTCGGTGCCGAGGCCACGGTTGTTCGCCAGCGCGGCAGCGAGGTCGAACTGAGTCTCAAAGGCAAGCGCATGCGGCTTCCCCTGAAGGCGCTGGAGCAATTCGAGCCGCGCCGGTTCGAAGAGTCCGGAGAACGGCGCAGTGTGATCGCAGGCCAGTCGGAGCGCGAGCGTTTCGAATCGCGCCTTCTTCTTGTGGGTCGACGGGTCGAAGAGGCTCTGCCGCTGTTGGAGCGCTACCTCGACGATGCCCTTCTGCATGGCGCGGCAGAGGTGAAGATCGTACACGGCACCGGCGAGGGGATTCTACGCAGGGCAGTGCATGAAGCTCTGGCCCGGAACCGGGCGGTGAGTGCGTTTTATGCGGCCGCTCCCGAGCAGGGCGGCGATAATGTGACGGTGGTTGAGTTGAGGCAGTGATGTCGGACAAGATAGTGGACGACAAGATCGAGGAGATCCGTGATCGCACCGACATGGTCGAGCTGGTATCCTCATACGTCAGCCTGAAGCGCAGCGGCGTCAACCACTTCGGACTCTGCCCCTTTCACAGCGAGAAGTCACCTTCATTCAGCGTCAACAGCGCCCGCCAGCGCTACCATTGTTTCGGATGCGGAGAGGACGGCGACGCCTTTTCGTTCCTGATGAAGATGGAGGGCCTGTCCTTTCCGGAAGCGATCCGTACCCTCGGCGAGCGGGTCGGCGTCGAAGTTACGCAGGAGAGACCCGACCCCCAACAGGAGAAGCGCCGCCGCGAACACGAGACGCTTTTGCGGATCAACGAGAAAGTGGCGGGGTTTTATCATCGCATTCTGATGAAATCTCCCGAGGGAGAAGCGGCCCGCCGATACCTGAAGAGCCGGGGGTACGATGCACAGATCGCCGCCCGGTTCCAGCTTGGTTACGCCCCCGATCGATGGGAAACACTGACACGATTTCTCGACACGGAAGGTATTGATCGGGAACGCAGCCGCCAGCTCGGACTGATCCGGCCCGGCAAGGAGGGGCGATCCGATTACGACCTGTTCCGGGGGCGGTTGATTTTCCCTATCGACGGCAATGGCGGTCAGATTGTGGCCTTCGGCGGTCGCTTGCTTGGGGAAGGACAACCGAAATACATCAATTCGCCTGAATCGCCGCTCTACCACAAGGGACGGGTCCTTTACGGCCTGGCCCGGTCCCGCGATGCGATCCGACGTGCCGGCGAAGTCATGATTGTGGAAGGCTACTTCGACCTGCTTGCGCTTTATCGGGCCGGAATCGAAAACGTCGTTGCCACCTGTGGCACGGCACTGACCGAAGACCATGCCCGCATGGTCAAACGTTACGCCGATACGGTCCGCCTGCTTTTCGATCAGGACAAGGCTGGACTGACGGCGACCTTCCGCGCCATGGAAGCGCTTCTGCCCGCCGGTCTGTCGGTATCGGTGGTCGAACTGGAGGCGGGGGACGACCCGGATACATTCCTGTCGCAGCAGGGCAACGATGCTTTTGCGGTCCGGATGGAGCAGGCCCGACCGGCCATGGAGGTTTTTATCGACGCTGTTTTTGCCGAGCATGGCGATACCATCGAAGGACAGGCCAGGGCGGCAGAGAAGGCGGCCGGAAAGCTCTCCCTTCTCGTGAATGATATGGAACGCGATCTTTATCTGAAAAGCCTGGCCGAGCGATCCGGCATCGACGTTCATTTGCTGCGCGATCGGCAGAAACAAGCATCCGCAGGAGCATCTTTTAATCGGCGGGAGGCCAGGAGGTCGAGTCCACCGCTTCCGCCCGACCCGCCTGCTGGCCGAGCTCAACCGGATGCAAACTCGGCCCGGCCGCCATCGCGGGGGGCGCAGCCGGTGGAAATCAAGGCCCAGCATATGCTTATCAGCCTCATGGTTTGGGAACCCGGACATCGGGGACGAGTGGCCGAAGAAGGGCCGGAGCAGCTCTTTGCCGATCCCGCCGCGCGGGAGTTGGCCGGGCGATTGCTCCTTCTGTTCGACGAAAAGGATGAATGGGAACGTGAAGAATTGCTGGACCGGCTCTCCGGGGAACAAAAAACATTATTATCGGGTATTCTTTTAGAGAAAGAGGTTTTGGAGGACGACCCGGACCGCATATTTGAAGACTGTCGAAAGATAAGAGAGAAGATCCGTCTCAAGAGACGTTCGAAGGAGTTGACAGCGCTGATCCGGAAGGCCGAGCAGGACGGGAGCCGGGACGAAGTGCAGCGCCTGCAAAGAGAGCAGATCGACATCAAAAAGAAGCTTTGACGCTTTTCCGCATATTCAGGAACACGGCATGGGCTGAGAGGAGAAGACGAAAATAATGGGCAAAAAAACTAAAATCGAAGAGGTTCAGCAGCTGATCGACCTGGGGAAGGAGAAAGGATATCTGACCTATGACGAGGTCAATGATGCCCTTCCCGCCGACATGGTATCCTCAGAGCATCTCGATGATGTCATGACCATGTTCGGCGAAATGGATATTGAAGTCGTCGATTCGGAACAGAAGGTCGCCGTCAGCAAACAGGGGAATGAATCCGATATGGAGGCCCAAGACGAGGAGGAGGAAGAGGCCGAGTTCGAGGCCGAAACGATAGGACGGACCTCCGACCCGGTGCGCATGTACCTCCGGGAGATGGGCCAGGTTTCTCTTCTGACCCGCGAGGGCGAGGTTGAGATCGCCAAGCGGATCGAAGAGGGCGAGGCGATGGTGGCTCGGGTCATCATGAAAACGCCGATCGCCGCCAAGGAAGTCATTGCCCTGGGTGAACGGCTGAACAAGGGACAGATCAGCGTCGCAGATATTACCAAGGACTATGAAGAAGAGGAGGGCAGCGAGGAGGAGGAACGCCACTGGGACCGCATTCTCGATATTATCGAAGAGACCAAGGCGCTCGATGCGCATCTCGACGAGATCCATGAAAAGCTCTCCGGAAAGCTCACGGCCAAACAGCGACAGAAGCTGGAAAAGGAAGCCGCCCAGACCAAAGAGAAGATCGCCGATATCCTGCGGAAGATCCGTCTCAAGGATTTCCAGGTCGCCAAAATCGTCGATCACCTCAAAGGTCTGGCCCGTCAGGTCAAAAAAGGCAAAAATGAGGTCAATGCCTGCCTGAAGGAGTTTCGCCGCCCCCCCGAAGATGTGGACGAGATTCTGAGGCGTCTGCGCGAAAGCGAAGACGAGGCGATGAAGGTCAGCGAGGAACTCGGTATGCCGATCGATCGCCTGCTCGCTCTGGAGAAGCGTCTCAAGACGGCACGGCAGAAGTTCGAGATGGTGCGCGACGAGTCGGGATTCGACCCCGAGGAATTGCTGGAGGCACTGAAGGAGGTGGAGAAAGGCGAATGGAGAGCGAAGCGGGCCAAGTCGGAACTGGTCGAAGCCAACCTGCGCCTGGTCGTATCGATCGCCAAGAAATACACCAACCGCGGCCTGCAGTTTCTTGATCTCATCCAGGAAGGAAATATCGGCCTGATGAAGGCTGTCGACAAATTCGAATACCAGCGTGGCTACAAGTTTTCCACCTATGCGACCTGGTGGATTCGTCAGGCGATTACCAGGGCCATCGCCGATCAGGCGCGCACTATTCGAATTCCCGTCCATATGATTGAAACGATCAACAAGCTGATCCGCACAAGCCGGCAACTGGTTCAGGAGATGGGTCGTGAGCCGACACCGGAGGAGATCGCAGAGCGGATGGAGTTGCCTCTCGAGAAGGTGCGGCGGGTGTTGAAGATCGCCAAGGAGCCGATCAGTCTCGAGACGCCGATCGGCGAGGAGGAAGATTCTTCACTGGGCGATTTCATCGAGGACAAGGCTGTGGTATCGCCCATAGAGGCGGTTATCAAAGGCAATCTCACCGATCAGACCTCACGCATTCTCCAGACATTGACGCCCCGGGAAGAACGGGTGCTGCGTATGCGCTTCGGCATCGGAGAGAAGTCCGACCATACCCTCGAAGAGGTCGGCCAGGACTTCAACGTGACCAGGGAGCGTATTCGGCAGATCGAAGCCAAGGCGCTGCGCAAACTGCGTCATCCGAGCCGCGCCAAACGCTTGAAAAGTTTCGTGGAGATCCAGGAAAAAACTTGACACTGCCCAGTTGAAGCGGTAAGTTATTTTTTCGTGTTTTTCTGGGCCTATAGCTCAGTTGGTAGAGCCACCGGCTCATAACCGGTCGGTCCCAGGTTCGAATCCTGGTGGGCCCACCACCTTGAAACGAGATGGGTTTGCAACTCATAGAGACGTACTCAGAGACATAGAAGAAAAAGAGTGCAACGACGCCACAGTTGCACTCTTTTTTTTTTGAAGATCTTCAAGTATATGGAAAAAAAGAAAATATTTCGGATACAAGATCTGCTCGGCGTGGTAAACGGCCTTTTTCCCCCCTCCCTGGCTGAAGAATGGGACAACGTAGGGCTGCAGGTTGGGGACCCCTCTGCCGAACTCACCCGGGTGCTTGTCTGTCTCGATGTCACACCAGAAGTCCTGAAGGCTGCGGCCGAAACCGGCGCCGAAGCTGTCGTATCGCATCACCCTCTTGTTTTTCGACCCCTCCAAAACCTGACTCCTCGCGATGAAACAGGACAGCTTCTGATGCAGGCGGTGCGAGACGATGTCGCTGTGATCAGCGCTCATACCAATCTGGATCGTGCAGCCGGCGGTCTTAATGACTGGCTTGCCGCCCGACTCGGTGTAACGTCTTGCGAGCCTCTGGCTATGGGACCGGCCGGGGATCTGTTGAAACTTTCCGTTTTCGTGCCTTGTGGTTACGAAGGACCCGTATCCGAGGCGATTTTCGCCGCGGGAGCCGGTTCGATCGGAGACTACGACTGTTGTTCCTTCCGGACGACCGGCACCGGAACATTCCGTCCAGGCGAGCACAGCAATCCCTTTATCGGCGAGAGCGGACAGATCGAGTCGGCCCGAGAGGTCCGGCTGGAGACGATTCTCCCCCGTGAGAGACTTGGGCGGGTTCTCGACCGGATGACCAGGGCCCATCCCTACGAAGAAGTGGCGTACGACCTCGTCTCGCTGCTTAACCAGCGTACCGATATCGGTCTCGGTCGTATCGGTCGCCTGCAGAACAAAACGACGCTTGGCGAGTTTGCAGCCACTGTCCGGGAGGCGCTTGGCGCTCAATCGATGCGCGTCGTCGGAAACGATGACAAGGGGATCAGCAAAGTGGCTCTGTGCGGCGGAAGCGGCTCCTCCCTGCTCACCGAAGCGGTGCGGCGGGGGGCCGATGTCCTTCTCACGGGCGACATCAAGTACCATGAGGCACGGGCGGCGCAAGGCAGGGGGATCGGCCTGATCGACGCGGGCCATTTCGCCACCGAGCACCTCATGGTTGAAGAAGCGGTACGGGTTTTCTCTGAGGAGGCGGCCCGGCGCAAAATAGATATCGAGTTTCACACCTATCACGGCGAGGAAGATCCCTTTCGATCCGTCTGACAGCGGGGAAAAGGGGGTTGTCACCTTGAAGCAGGAAAACAAGTCTGTCGAGGAGGAAGTAACGTGCAAGAGCAAATGCGTCTGCTCATTGATCTCCAGGAAATCGACGTGGAGATAAACGCCACCCGCGAAAAACGGGAGAAATGCGAAGAACAACTCAGCGTCCTGCGAGAGGAACGTGGACATGTTCAGGAGATGGTCGAAAGCCTGACAAGCCAGATCGAGGAGCTTGAGGCGGATCGACGTCAAATGGAGCAGTCCCTGGAGCAGGAGCGCGACAACCTGGAAAAGGGTGAAAGCAGACTTCCGACGATCAAAACCCAGAAGGAATATGTAGCCGTCCTGAAAGAGATCGATTCAGCGAAGAAGATGATCCGGGACGTCGAGGAACAGATATCTTCCAAAACGACCGAGATCGACTCTCTTTCCAGGGACAAAGAGGAAAAGGAGCAGGAGCTGGAGATTCTCCTCGAAAAGGAAGAGGCCGCCAGGGAAGATCTCAAGGAGGAACTCGAGCATCTGGACCAAACCCTTGAAACGAGGACGGTCGAGCGCGAGAATATCTACAAACAGATCAAGACGCCCCTTCGCAAGCGCTATGAACTGCTGATGAACCGTCGCTACGGTTTGGCTGTGGTCGAGGCCAGAGACGGGGCTTGCCTCGGTTGCAACATGCAACTTCCGCCCCAGCTCTACAACAGCCTGTTCCACGGTGACGAAATCCACACCTGTCCCCAATGCAATCGCGTGATTTACGTGGAGGATGCTGTCAGCACCGGCTCCGGTACTTAAAAAGGCGACAGGGGTCGTTGTTTTAGGTAGAATGGGACAAGTGGTCGGAGAAGGACAGATGGCCGCCGGTCCACCGCCCTTCAGGCAAGGTGGACGGGAGGAAAGTCCGGGCTCCGAAGGGCAGGATGGTCCCTAACGGGGACCGGGGGCAACCCCAGGGATAAGTGCCACAGAAATCAGACCGCCCGCCGATACCTCGGTAAAGGCGGGTAAGGGTGAAACGGTGAGGTAAGAGCTCACCAGTTCCGTCGGCGACGACGGGAGCTAGGTAAACCCCATCCGGAGCAAGGCCTAATAGGGGAGCGTTCGAGGGCGGCCCGCCCGAGGCTCCCGGGTTGGCTGCTTGAGGTTGTCGGCAACGGCAATCCTAGAGGAATGGCCATCACCCTGCGGCAGGCAACTGACGCGGGGGACAGAACCCGGCTTATGGACTTCTCCGACCACTTATTTTCGGCACGGTCGTTTTCGCAACGGTCGTGCCGTTTTATTCTTCGCGAGGTTGAGCCCGCGCACCGAAACGCAGCCATGAATGAATCTTCCGACCAGTATCGTGTCCGCTGGCGGGCCATCGTCCGCCGGGTTAGCACTGAAATGGAACGGCTCGGCACCCAGGACCGCCACTGGATGTCGACGAGACTTGCAGAGATAGCTTCTATTCAGAACCGGATGCAGGCACACTTTCTGCGAGCCGACGGCCGCGAGGAGTGTGCCCGGTGCGATGGCCAGTGCTGCGACCGAGGGCGCAACCATTTTACCCTCGTCAATCTTCTGGGCTACCTGCTGCAGGGACAGAATCCTCCGGAACCCGATTTTGACCTTCCCTGCCCTTTTCTCGAAGAGAGCGGCTGCCGGCTCGACTTTGCACGGCGACCCTTTGCTTGCATCTCCTTTGTCTGCGGCAACATAGAGGCAAAGATGAGCCCGGCCGATCGCGCGGCCTTCTATGGCGATGAAAGCCGTCTGCGTCTGCTTTACGAGCAGTTCGACGGGCGGTATGCGCTTTCGAGTTCGCGAGGAATTCTGATCCGTTCGGTGAGACTGGGTGATGAGCCCTTTCTCGTTCCTGTTCGGAAGGGAAATGAGAACGTGTCCGGGACGGGAGCCAGGCGCTTTCAAGGAGACCATCCATGAAGATCGATTTCCATAAAGATAACGGAGAGATCGACGAGCTCATCCGGGACATCATGCGTATCGCTGACGTTCATCATCCAGACGTGATCCGGGAGATGATCCTCAGCGCCCTCAAGGCTGGCCAGGAAAACGATTATCTTGCCGACCTCAAGCTGATGCGCACGACCATGAAGGAGATGCGCTATACCAACAAGATTTTCGCTCCTTATCGTCATCGGAAAAAGGTGACTATTTTCGGTAGCGCCCGCACAGCACCCGATGATCCGATCTACAAGAAATGCGTCCGTTTTTCGCGTCTTCTGGCCGAGCGCAATTACATGGTCATTACCGGCGGGGGCGGCGGCGTCATGCAAGCGGGCAACGAGGGAGCCGGTACTGAAAACTCATTTGCCGTCAATATCCGGCTGCCTTTCGAGCAGGAAACCAATCCGGTGATGGGAAAAAGCCGCAATGTCATCATCTATAAGTACTTCTTCAATCGCAAGGTGGCCTTTCTCAAGGAGGCTCATGCTGTAGCCCTTTTTCCCGGAGGCTTCGGAACGCTCGATGAGGCGATGGAGACGCTGACTCTTGTGCAGACCGGGAAGAATCCCCCGATCCCTCTGGTACTCATCGACGACGACGATGGGGGATACTGGGAGAGGTGGTTCGATTTTATTCGTGAAACCCTTTTAAAGCGGGGATTTATTTCCGGAGAGGACTTCAGCCTGTTCACCATCACCCGTGACCCGGAAGAGGCTGTGGAGATTATCAACGACTTCTACCGGGTCTACCATTCCAGCCGCTTCATCGGTGACCAGTTCATCATCCGGCTCAATAAGAAACTGACCGAAGATCAAGTGAGCTCGCTGCAGAACGAGTTCGAGGAAATTTTCGTTTCCGGCAGTTCTCTTTCCCAGGTCGGGGCATTTCCCGAAGAGGCCGACGAGCCCGATCTTCTCGATCTGCCACGCCTGGTCTTCGAATTCGACCGGCGCAGTTTCGGACTGCTCAAGGCCTTTATCCGCCGACTCAATTCCTTCTAGGAATCTGTCGGCAGTCGATGAACAGAATCTGGAAGAGGAGAGTAAGTGAATATGCGATCTCGGCAAGAGCGAAAAATTGCCCACAAAAATCTCACCCGACGCGATTGTCTCAAGCTCGGCGTTCTGGGTGCGGCCGGCATTCTTCTGCCCATGGAAGTTCTTGCCGGAGATACGGAAAGCTCAGCGGAAGAGCGATTTTTGTCCTTTTTCAATACCCATACCGGGGAGCATCTGAACAAGGCAGTCTTCTGGGCGGAGGGGCGATTCATCCCCGAAACGCTCGATGAGATAAATCATCTGCTGCGCGATCATCGGACAGATTCGGTCTATCCGATCGATCCTGCACTGTTGACCCTGCTGCATAGTCTCAAGCGCGAATTGCCCTCCTACAGCCAGTTCCATGTCATTTCGGGGTACCGCTCGCCGGAAACCAATAAAATGCTGAACCGTCAGAGCAATGGTGGAGTGGCGACCTACAGTCTGCATATGGATGGAAAGGCGATCGACCTGCGGGTCCCCGGTTGTGGTCTTTCGAAACTGAGAAAAACAGCGCTGGCCCTGAAACGCGGCGGCGTCGGGTACTATCCGGGTTCTGATTTCGTTCATATCGACAGCGGCCGCGTACGCTGGTGGACAGGTTCCTGAGCGGTCCTCATGGATGGTGCAGACGGACCTTGATCGCTGGTGGACGGAGAACCTCAGGTGGAAAAGTGCTCACTCACCATCTTCCGGGCCAGGTACATCGAACTGGTGAAGGCCGGGGATATGGGGTTAAGGATATGAAGGGAGTTCTCGCCGCTTTCCACGAGAAAGTCCATGACCATTTCCCGGTTTCGCCAGTCGATCAACTGAGCTCGGATCCCGACCTTCTCGGCACGTTCGATATCGCCGGGATCAAGGTTTTTGACCAGCTTTTCGGCGTCGCGGAAAAAAATGGTCGGAAAATATTTTTTCGGTTCGCTCAGGGCAACGGAACGGAATTTCGGATTGGTGCAGAATAAAAGGGCATCCTCGTAGATGATTTTCGGGGCTTCGCTGTCGATACCCTCGAACAGGCCGTAGTTTTCCCGACCGAAGGCGGGTATGGCGGTCGGCCCGAGATAGACACCTCCCGTGGCGCTTTTGCTGAAGTGGACGCCGAGAAAGGGGTTGCGGATGTCGGGAACAGGGTAGATGTTCCCCTGGACCTTGCATTCGGAACTTTCCTTGAGGCGGTGATAGAGCCCTTTGAAGGGGATCAGGCGGTAATCGAGTCCGATCCCGAAAGGGCGGGCGATACGATCGCACCACGCTCCGGCGGCATTTATGAGATACCTGAAGGCGATTCTGCCTCTGCTGGTGCGGATGGTGTTCTTTTCAATCAGATCCTGAAAAGCGCAGTCGGTGAGAATCGAAACCTTGCCGCTCCCTTCCAGGTCTTTCCGGAGGCTGGAAAGGACGCTTTTCGGGTCGACGATCGCTGTTTCCGGCGAATAGATGGCATGCCGGACTGTGCGAGCAGCCGGTTCGATCTGTGCCAGCTCCTTTTCGTCTATGAATTCGACAGGCGTACCGTTTTCTGTGGCCCGCCGGTACAATTCCTCGAGAGTCGGCAGCTCCTCTTCCGAACGCGCAACGATCACCTTTCCAGCTTCGAGCAGCGGCAATTCGTTCTCACGGCAGTACTCTTTCATCAGGCGGTTGCCCTGAAGGCAGCTGACCGCCCGCAAGCTGCCGGGCGCGTAATAGATGCCGGCATGCAGCACGCCGCTGTTGCGCCCCGAGGCGTGAAGGCCCGGCTCCGGTTCCTTATCGATGATCAGGATGTCGTCATGACCGCTCTGCACCAGTTCCCGGGCAAGGGTCAGGCCGATGATGCCGGCGCCGACGATGAGGATATCGCAAGAACGGGACATGTTCCCCTCCCTGGGCCGGATTCTTGTCGGCCCTGTCGGTTGATGATCCTTGGCCAATATTCTCCCATACCTTAACATAAATTGGCGGAAGGCGAAGATGTCGATTTTCCGTTAAACTGTAACCAAATCCGCAATGGGAGGGGACAGATGAGTGAAAACAATGGGCGGTTGCTGGCTGTCGGAGATATTCACGGTTGTTATGCCAAACTGGTTGATTTGATGGAGCAGGTGACGCCGGCAACCGAAGACCGCCTCGTCTTTCTCGGTGACTATATCGATCGCGGCCCCCAGAGCCGCCAGGTGGTCGATTATCTCCTCGGATTGAAAAAGCGCCTGCCGCGCACCGTCTGCCTTCGGGGAAATCACGAGCAGATGCTTCTTGAGGCTCTTACGGGCGACATCGATGCGGTCGGCCTGTTCTTGTTCAACGGCGGCAGCGCTACAGTATCAAGCTACGGCGGAGACCTGGACAGCCTCCCTGAAGAACACCTCGAATTTTTCCGGAACCTCTCCCTTTATCACGAGGAGGATGAATTTATCTTCGTCCACGCAGGCCTGCGACCGGAGGTCCCTCTCGCGGAACAGGAGGAACAAGACCTTGTCTGGATCCGTCAGGAATTTCTGGAGAGCGACTACGACTGGGGCAAGACGGTTGTGCATGGCCATACGCCGCGCCCCGGCGTAGAATTTCGCCCCAACCGCATCGGCATCGACACCGGCGCCTTTTTTGCTGAAAAAGGCGCCGGTCCCCATGGCGGATTTGGACTCTTGACCTGCTGTGATGTGCGAACGGGAACGCTTTGGCAGGCTTAGCCCCCCTCAAGCATGAATGGCTTCTCCCAGGGTGGCATGGGCCGCTTCCTTGACCGCTTCCGAAAGGGTCGGATGGGCGTGGAAAGTGATGGAGATATCGTGGACGCTGCCGCCGTATGACATGACGGTCACCGCTTCAGCGATAAGTTCGGAGGCCTGCGGCCCCAGGATATGAACCCCCAGAACCCGCCCGCTTTCCGGGGTGGCGAGAATCTTGACGAATCCTTCCCGCTCCTCCATGCACTTGGCTCGTCCGTTGGCGATGAAGGGGAATTTGCCGATCCGGTAGTCGGTTCCCTCTTCCTTGAGCTCTTCCTCCGTTTTGCCCACCGAAGCCGCCTCGGGGTGAGTGTAGATGATGCCGGGAACAAAGGGGTAATCGACAGAGGCCACTTTATCCTTGAGCCTCTCGGCAAACACGACGCCTTCCTCCATCGCCTTGTGGGCGAGCATCGGTCCCGCAACCAGATCGCCGAGGGCGTAGATGCCCTCTGTGCCGGTCTGATAATCCTCGTCGACCTTCACCCGTCCGTCGTCATCCAGTTCGATCCCGGCGTCCTCCAGCCCGAGATCTTCGGTCAGAGGGTGTCGGCCGGCGGCAACGAGAATGCGATCGCATTGCAGCTCTTTTTCGCCATCCTTCGTCTCCACCGTCACCGTGGCCCCGTTTTCAGTTTTTTCCAGTCCGGTGGCCTTGGCGCCGAGCATGAATTCCATCCCCTGTTTTTTCAGGCTGCGCAGCAACTGTTCGGCGATCTCGCCGTCCGTGTTGGGCAGGATCTGGGGCAGCATCTCGACGACTGTCACTTCGGCACCGAGACGCGCCCAGACCGAACCGAGCTCCAGTCCGATGTAGCCGCCGCCGATGACCAGCAGATGCTCGGGAACCTCGGTGAACTCAAGGGCGCCTCGTGCATCGACGATCAGATCATCATCGAAGGGCAGTGAGGGGATCTCTACAGCGGCGCTGCCGGTAGCCAGCAACACACGGCCAGCGTTTAGAGATTGTTCTCCCTCCTCGCCTTCGACATTCACCTGCCATCCGTCATCCGTCTTTTTTCCAAGCCGCGCAGTTCCCTGTACGGTCTCGATTTTGTTCTTTTTGAACAGAGAGGCGATGCCGCCGGTGAGTTTCTTGACGATGCCGTCCTTGCGTTTGAGCATCTGTCCGACGTTTATTTTCGGTTCGTCGATCTCGATACCGTGCGTCTTGAATTTGTCCCGGGCCTTGGCGAAGAGTTCGCTCGAATCGAGCAGCGCCTTGCTCGGAATACAGCCTTCATTGAGACAGACCCCGCCGAGGCGCGACCGCTTTTCCACGACCGCAACATCGAAACCGAGCTGGGCGGCGCGAATGGCCGCCACATATCCGCCGGGGCCGGCGCCCAGGATGACCAGATCAAAGCTTTTTTCTGCCATTTTTATCCCCTCTGTTTCAGTATGAAATTCAACTTAAAGATCGAACAGCATCTCTTCCGGATTCTCGATGTGCTCCTTGATCCGCTTGAGGAAGGACACAGCATGGAAGCCGTCGATGATGCGATGATCGTAGGACAGGGCAAGGTTCATCATCGGCCGGATAACGATCTCTCCCTCAATCGCCACGGGACGCTGCTGAATAGCGTGCATGCCGAGCACTGCGCTTTGCGGCGGGTTGAGAATCGGCGTGCTGAGCAGGGATCCGTAAACCCCCCCGTTGCTTATGGTAAAGGTGCCGCCCTTCAACTCGTCCAGGGTGATCTTGCGGTTCTGGACCTTTTCGGCCAGTTTGCGAATGGTCTTTTCGATATCGGCAAAGCCCAGCTTGTCGGCATCCCGAAGCACAGGCACCACTAGCCCCTTTTCTGTACCGACAGCGATTCCGATATCGTAGAAATGGTGATAGAGGATATCGTCTCCGTCGATGCTGGCATTGACCTGGGGGAACTCTTTCAGGGCCTCGGTCGTGGCCCGGACGAAAAAAGACATCATCCCAAGGTCGACATCGTGCTTTTCCCGGAACTGCTCGCGATAGCGGCTGCGCAGATCCTGAACCCGGTTCATGTCGGCTTCGTTGAAGGTCGTCAGCATCGCCGTCTGCTGCCGAGCGGCCAGCAGGCGCTCGGCGATGCGTTTGCGTATCGGTGTCATCGGTTCCCTGGTAGAGCGTTCGCCTTCGGTCCTTTGCGGAGCCTTTTCCTTTTTGCTTTCGCCAGAAGAGCGCTCGGGCGCTTTTTCCTCCTCCCCCTGTTCACCGGCGGCTGTGCTCTTTCGCTCTTTCTCGCCGGAATGGGACAGGATGTCATCGACAGTGACCCGCCCCTCGGGGCCTGTGCCTTCGATTTTTTCGAGGTCGACCCCCCGGGCCTCAGCCATTTTGCGTGCGGCCGGATTGACGGCGTCCTTCTTCTTGCCATCCCCGGACTCTTCCTTTTCTTCCTTTTCTTCCTTTTCTTCCTTTTCGGCAGCGGGCTCAGCAGGTTTTTCCTGAGCTTCCCCTGCCTTCTTCTTTCCGCCTTTATCGGCCTGTTCGTCGATCGAACCGATGGTTTCGCCGATTTCCACTGTCTCACCTTCGCCGGTTTCGATGGACAGAACCCCGTCTGCTTCGGCGGTGACCTCTACGTTGACCTTGTCGGTTTCGAGTTCCGCCAGCAGATCGTCCTGGCGAACGAAGTCGCCGTCTTTTTTGTGCCAGGTGGCGATGGTGGCCTCGAAGACCGATTCGCCGACCTCGGGAACCTTGATCTTCATTTTTATTCTCTCCGGTATGTTAGGGGTGCTCACTCTTTTAAAGTTCGAAAGCCCTGTCAAGCAGACGCTTCTGCTCGATAGTATGCAGCCGGTGCGATCCGACAGCCGGGGACGCCGCCGCCGGTCGACCTATATAGAGTGGGGAATGTCCGATGATATCCTCGAGCTGCCCGCGCAGGTGGCTCCAGGCGCCGGCATTTTCCGGTTCCTCCTGGACCCAGGCGATGACGCCGGCATTATGCAGCGGTGCCAGGGCTTCACTGAGCAGGTCATGGCGCAGGGGATAGAGCTGTTCCACCCGGATCAGCGCCATATCCTCTCGCTCCTCCTCCTTTTTCCTGGCCAGCAGATCGTAGTATACCTTCCCGCTGCACAGCAGAACGGTGCGGACCTTTGCCGGGTCGCTGTCGTCGGGCAGGATTTCCCGGAAATGCCCCTGGGACAAGTCTGCGAGCCGGGAACGGCAGGCCGGAAGGCGCAGCAGGCTTTTGGGAGTAAAAACGATGAGCGGGCGGCGGAAAGGCTGTTTGACCTGGCGTCGCAGAAGATGAAAAAACTGGGCCGGCGTCGAGGGATAGACAACCTGGATGTTGTTGTCGGCGCAAAGCTGCAAAAACCGCTCGATGCGGGCACTCGAGTGTTCGGCGCCCTGGCCTTCGTAACCGTGGGGCAGGAACATGGCCAGGCCGCAAACCCGATCCCATTTGCTGCCGCTGCTGACGACGAACTGATCGATAATCACCTGGGCGCCGTTGGCAAAATCGCCGAACTGCGCCTCCCAGATGGTCAGGCCGAAGGGGTTCTCCAGCGAATAGCCGTATTCGAAACCGAGCACCGCCGCTTCCGAGAGCATGCTGTTGAAAATATGAATGCGTGCATCCCCGGTGCAAAGACGCTGAAGCGGGATGTATCTCTCGGCCGTCCTGTTGTCGACCAGCACAGCATGCCGGTGATTGAATGTGCCGCGTTGGGAGTCCTGACCGCTCAAACGCACTGTGGTGCCTTCCGCCAGAAGCGAGGCGTAGGAGAGCGTTTCGGCGTTGCCCCAATCGATCCCCTCTCCCTCTTCGACCGCTTTGAGACGTTTTTCCAGAAGTTTTTCTATTTTGGAATGGGCGGTGAAGTCCTTCGGGAGTTCGGCCAGTTTTTGCGCCATCTCCCGCAGTCTGTCTTCGTTGACCGTGGTATCGGTAGGGTGGTGGCTGAAGTCGCGCTGCACCATGCTCCAGTGACCGCGAAATCCCTCGTCTGCAGGGACTGGCGTCTGGTCGACGGCGTCTTTGATGCGACGGTTGATCGTCTCCGTCATCTCCTCGATTTCTTCGGAAGCCATTCCTTCTTCCGCAAGCTGCCGGGCATAAAGAGTGTGTACGGGTGGGCGCTGATCGATCTTTTCGTACATGAGCGGTTGGGTGAAATGCGGCTCGTCCCCCTCGTTGTGGCCCATCCGCCGGAAGCAGATAATCTCGACCACGGCGTCCTTGCCGAATTTCTGCCGGTAGTCGAGCGCTGTCTGTATCGCATGGACCGCGGTTTCGGGATCTTCGCCGTGGACATGAAAGATGGGGACCGCAAGCATCTTGGCGACGTCGGTGGAGTAGAGTGTCGAACGGCCCTCCTCGGCCGTGGTGGTGAACCCGATCTGGTTGTTGATGACCAGGTGCAGCGTGCCGCCGGTCCTGAACCCCTTGAGCTGGGAGAGGTTGAGGGTTTCGGAGACCATTCCCTGCCCTGCGAAGGCGGCATCGCCGTGGATAAGAATCGGCAGAACCTTCTTGCGACCGTTGCTGTCGTGTCGGTCCTGACGGGAGCGGCACTTGCCCTCGACCACGGGGTTGACCGCTTCGAGATGACTGGGGTTGGAGGCGAGGGTCAGATGCAGGGTGTTTTTTCCGTCCGGCTGGATGTCGGTAGAGAAACCGCGATGATATTTGACGTCCCCTTCACCGACGAACCCCAGTTCGATGTTGTCCTCGAACTCGGCGAAAAGGGTGGATAGCGGTTTGCCGAAGATATTGGCCAGCACATTGAGACGGCCGCGGTGGGACATCCCGAGAACAATATCGCCGATACCCTCCTCTGCGGCCTTTTCGATGAGCCTCCGAAGTGTCGGGATGAGAACCTCGGCGCCCTCGAGGGAAAAGCGCTTCTGGCCCACGAACTTGCGATGGAGAAAAGCCTCGAAAAGGGCGGCTTCGAACAGGCTGTATAGAATCCCTTTCTTCCGATCCGGATCGAACGAAGGACAGTTGCGAGAGGATTCCATCCGTTCCTTGAGCCACAATCGCTCGTCTGGATCCTGGATATGCATGAATTCCACGCCCAGGGTCCGGCAGTATGTTTCCCTCATGACCGTGAGAATCTCGCGGAGCGTGGCGCTTTTTTTCCAAAAACGCTTGATATGAAACACGGTATCGAGATCGTCTTCCGAGAGATCGAAGGCCTTGAGATCGAGCTGGGGGTGCTCGGTCGGACAGGGAGCGAGCGGATCGGTACAGGCCAGTAAATGGCCCATGTCGCGATAGCGGTAGATAAGCGATTGCACCGCAGACTGTTTGAACGCCATCTCCGGGTCGAGGCATTCCACGGAAGCAGGGGTCTGTGCACCTAATTCAAAACCCTGGAACAATCCCTGCCAGTCGGGAGGGGTGTCTTCCGGGTCGTTTTTCCAGCGCTGGTACATCTCTTCCAGCCACTGAGGGGTGATGTTGTGTGTGAAACCCATAAAAAGGAAGGTCCGTAAAAGCCGGGCAAAGTCCGGTCATTGTCATAGTCAGGTGTCGAACGGGACGCCTCGAAAAGTATAGCAGGGGCCCAGGGGGGTTGCAATGAACGCAGCGGGTCAAACCCTTTTCGGCAATTTGATGTTATCATTGAAGCTATTCAAGGAGGAGCCATGGATTTCGAGTTGTACCGCCGGGAGTTTCCCATCGTCGATCGATATCTCTTTTTCAACAATGCGGCGATTTGCGCCCCGTCGTCGCGAGTTCATGAGGCGATTGGGGTGTTTCACCAGGAGTGCAGCGAACAGGGCAGCCGCGGCTATCGACAATGGAACCGGCGTCTCGAAGAGGTCCGGAGTTCAGCGGCGCGGCTGCTCGGAGCCGATGCGTCCGAAGTCGCCTTTACCGGCAACACCTCGAGCGGCCTGGCGATGGCCGCCGAGGGTTTCGACTGGCGGGATGGGGATGAAGTCCTGGTGCCGATTCCGGACTTTCCCGCCAATGTCTATCCCTGGCAGCATCTTGAGCGACGCGGCGTGCGGGTGCGTTTCGTTTCTCGCCGGGCCGGTCGAGTGGACGTGGACGATTTCGCAGCCGCCCTGACGCCGCGGTCGCGCATGCTGGTGGTCAGCTCGGTCGACTACGCCACCGGTTTCTCTGCCGACCTGGCGGCGCTGGGCTCATTCTGCCGTGAAAAGGGGCTGATCTTCGGCGTCGATGCTATCCAGGGGCTGGGCGCCCTGCCGATCGACGTCAAAGCTTGCGGCATTCACTTTCTGGCTGCCGGAGGGCACAAATGGATGCTCGGACCGGCGGGCACCGGCATATTTTTCATCGACAAAGCGGTGAACGAGCTGTTTGACCCGCCCCTGGTGGGATGGCGCAGCGTTATCGACGAGGAGAACTTCGAGCTGGAATTTCGTCTCAAGGAGGATGTCCGCCGTTTCGAAAACGGGACCCTGAACCTGGGCGGTCTCTTCGGTCTCGGAGCCGCCCTGGAGATGCTTCAGGAAGTGGGGATCGAGCCCGTCCGGCGGAGGATTTTCGAACTCGGAGACCATCTGGTCGCTGAGCTGCAGGACCGAGGCCTGATCGTCGATTCCCCTTTTGACATCAAGGAGCGTTCCGGTATTCTCGTGTTCCGCCCCCCGGGTGATCCCGAGCGCTGTTTCCGCCATCTGCTCCAACGCAACGTCATGCTCTCGCTTCGTCAGGGCCGGCTGCGCCTGGCTCCGCATTTTTATAACAACGAAGACGATATAGATGACTTTATCGCCATCCTCGACGAATTCATTCAGTTATCGAGCAGCAGGCGATAGAGGCGCGCCCAGTTGCCGCCCATGATCTTCGATACCGCTTCGGATTTGTAGCCCCTGGAGAGCAGGGCTTCGCCTGCGGCGGCGAAACAGCTGCAGTCTTCCATCCCTCGATTGATACCGTCGAACCCGCCGAAATCCGACCCCAGTGCGATCCCCTCAGCTCCGTAGCGCTGTACCAGCCAGTCAAGCTGGTTGAGGAAATCATCAAAAGCGGCCTCTCCGGAGGGCCTCAGCATCTCGGGCGCAGCGCTCAGACCCAAGATGCCGCCGCGTTCGATCAGCAGGCGCACCTGTTCGTTGTCCAAGTTGCGCGGGGTATCGCAGAAGGCGCGAAGTCCGGTGTGCGACGAGATCAACGGACGGTCGGTCATCTCGAGCAGCTGGTAGAACCCGGGTGAGGCGAGGTGGGCGACATCGAGCGCCAGGGGGTGGCGGGAGAGCTCCCTCACGACGCGCATTCCTTCGGCGGTGAGCCCCTGAGGATCCCTGACCGAATTGCCGCATGCCAGGCGGTTGCGTCCGGCATGAGTCAGGCCCACGGTTCGGATGCCCCACGTACGCAGCCGGGAGAAATCTTTGAGGTCGGCCAGGGCGTCGGCGTTCTCCAGCAGCAGCAGCCGGCCCGGCCGTCGTGAGCCGTTCAGGCAGGTATCAAGACCTTCGGGCGAATCGATGGCCGGCAGGGCGCTGAGCAGCGACTCCGTTTCCGAAATCAGATATTCGAAAAAGGGCAGCGCCTTGTCCGGTCCGTTGAGGCTGTCGGGACAATACAGGGCACATACCAGCGCGCGGACGTTGCCCCGTTCGATGGCAGCGGGTGAAAGAGGTCCAGAAGAAACAGTCCCGAATGGTCGGGCTTTGAACCTGTCAAGCAGCATGTAGACCAGATCGACGTGACCGTCGATCACTGGGAATGGTTGTTCTTTTTCTTCAGCGGACGGCGACAAGGTATTCACTCCGGATCAGTTCGAAATGGTTTGCATGGTTGCGGATCTTCCACCACACGGAGTCGCATCGGTCGACCCGCCAGGGAGCGATGATTTCGTCGGCGCCCTCCATCAGAGATCTGAGGTTGTCGATACCTCTGCCGGCGAAAGGGCCCTGGCTGCGTCCGCCGAGCCATTCCTGCGGATCTGCCACATCCTCCGACCAGGAAAAGGGATCGGATATCAGAAAAGTGCTGTCCCGGTCCGCAGCGACCCGGTCCGCATGCCGCAGGTGGGCAAGCGGGTGCGGAACTTTGTCGAGGATGTTCAGCGAGGAGATGGAGTTAAAAGTGTTGTTTCGAAACGGAAGCGCCAGAGCATCCGCGACGAGGAATTCGATATTGAGATCATGCCAGGCTTTGGGCAGGCTGAGAGACTTTTGTTCGCTGAGCGTCCCTTCGACAGGAAGCATGAAGTCGTGACGATGCTCCTTGAGCAACCGCCGGGCCTGGTGGATGAAAGCGGTCGAACTGTCGATGCCGATCGTCATGGCGCTGCGGGCGGCCATCTCGAAAGTGAAGCGTCCAACGGCGCAGCCGATATCGAGAGCCAGGGGAGCATGGGCAGGCAGGAGATCCGACCACAAGTCGTAGGCGTTGCCGGCGTCCGGATCGTTGAGAAGGTCGGCGTAATGGCTCCAGAGGTACGAGTCGAGGGCTTGTTGGCCTTCATAGCGATTCTCATCCAGGGACTCCCTTTCCGGCAAAAGATGGGCGATCCCGTTTTCGATGACATAATCGCGACGGCAGCCGGAGCAATGCAGCCGTCCTGCCGTGATCTCCGACCCTTCCGTTTGGGAATCCAGGCACTCCAGGCCGATTTCCACCGGCAGGCAGGTCGGGCATATCAGATAGTTGAGAAGTTTCTCTTTCATGCGGGAGACCTTCGCGATGGATCCAGCAAATTCATCGATTCGAGTTCGGCGGCGGCCTCGCGGCAGGATTCCGCGAAAGCGGCCGGGGTCATCTCCTGTCCGTAATCGGCATAGAGCCGTTCGGCAACCTTCTCGATGGGATGCGTTCCGTCGCACATTTCGAGAAGGTCTCGACCGAAATCGTTGATTTCGGTGACATCGAGCATTTCGTCCTGCTGTCGGAAGACCAGCCAGACCTGATGGGGAGGGTAGCTTTCATGGATGCATCCGGATTTCAGGTCGTCGAGGATAGTCGGCATGTCAAAGGCGAAGGCGGCAACAAGAATGTCCTGATTCCGCTGTGGACGCCACTGGTCCAGCCGATCAAGGTCCATGTTGCCAACCCGCCCGATGTCGGCGAATTTTCCGGCTTCCAGCGCCTTGGTTTCATAGGCAATGACTGCGGGAAGATGCGGCCAGCCGGTCTGCAGTCCGCCGAGACTGTGTTCGGCGAAGGCAGGGAAATGGCGGTAGCAATCGGTAGCGCTCAGCGTCCCCGGTGTCCGATCTTCAGCCTGATCGACCCAGTTGAGAAAGTGGCCGAACAGCTGGCTCACCGACTGTTCCATGGCGCGACAGAGCAAAAGGAAGGATGTGGGGTAAAGTTTGGCCGCCAGCGGGAAATGGGCGGCGAGCCGATCGAGTTCGGTCAGTTCCAGGTTCGGAGTCGGCAGATTGTAGAAACTGCTGAAAAGGAACGGATCGCTTTGGATCAGTGCTTCGTCCTCTGTCAGCCTGCTGCCGTCGTCAAATTCGATGCCGAGGGCGAAATAGGTGTCAACCTCGCGCACCAGCTTGTCTGCATAGGTTCTGTGCAGTTCGGTGCCGGGCAGTACGGTAGGCATCTGAATCAGCGGGTTGCTGTTGCCCTGAAGGCCGGTCATCAGGGCCAGTTCCAGGGTGGCGTCGATATCGCTGCGCTCTTCTTCGGGAAAGCCGATGACGAAGCTGAGGGTCGGTACCAGCCCCTGGTTGGTGGTTTCGCGCACGCGCCGGAAAAGAATGGAGTCATCGATCCTTTTCCGAATAAAGGACAGGGTGCGTTTCGACCCTGAATCGATGCCGTAGCACATCGACTCGCAGCCGGCCTCCGTCATCAGCGCCAGCAGGTCGGCGTCCACCGTGTCGAGGCGACTGATGCAGTACCAGGGCACGGTGTTCAGCCCTTCGTCGATCATCCTTTTGCAGAAGGCTTCGGCAAAGCTCCGGTCGGCGGTGAACTGATCATAGGCGAGCAGGAAGCACTCGGCGCTGTGGTTGTCGCGGAGGGTGAGCATTTCGCGCATGAGACGCTCTACAGAAAAGGTGCGGGTGCGCCGTCGCCACATCGCCGACTCCGAGCAGTAGACACAGTTGTGCGGGCAGCCCCGGCCGATCTCCAGGATGGCGATGCTGCGCGGCAGATCGCATGCTGCCCGATAGGTTTCCAGCGAAGGCGTGAGGGTATAGTCCGGCAGGGAGAGGCTATCGAGATCAGCGATCAGTTCGCGTTCAGGGTTCACCACGATTTGTCCGTTGCTCCGACAGGAGACTCCCTCTATACCACTTCCGTCGCCGCCGCCGGCCATATCGGTGGCCAGTTTCTGCAGCGTGATCTCGGCTTCACCTCGCACGATCGCATCGATGAAGGGGAAACGCTCCAGGGTTTCTTCGGCGAGGAAGGTGGCGTTGTGGCCTCCCACGATAATTTTCAGGTCAGGCCGAAGGCGGCGCAGGCGTTTGGCGATGCCGATCAGCGGGGGGTAGGTGGCACACTGAGCCGCCAGGGCCACCATGTCCGGTTCCCGGGCCAGGATCATGCGGGCGCATTCGTCGTACAGCGAGCTTCCGGCGGTCAGTTCCCCCCTTCGCAGGGCCAGAACCAGGTCGACGATTTCCGCTTCGTGGTGTCCAGCGTTCAGAGCGGTCCCGAGGTTGATCAAGCCCAGTGGCGGAAGGTTGTACATCGACGGGTGATAGAAGGGGGGAAATACAAGGGCAATTCTCATAAGGGTCCTTCATGATCGATAAGGGAAATATGAATCAGACGTTAACTATAGCAGATATCCTTCCTGTCTGAAGAGGAGCTTGGATCGGTGTGTTGTATTTTTTTCAACGGATTTTTTGAAAATAGAAATTCCGGATGTATAATTGTGAGTGTATCGTCAATGTCTGTTCGATATAGAACAGACATGCTCGGGGCCTTCATTCTGAAAGAGTTTCTTCCTGGTCCCCGGGCTGGAACGACCCAAGCCCGAGAGGGCAAAAAAGAGGAGGTACATTATGCTGAAAACGCGGAAACTGGAAAGAAAGGTGTCGTCCGGGGCACAATGTCACGGACCTGTTTCGAAATCGCCTCTCGGCCGGGCTGCGCAATGACATGGCCCTGCCGCTGATCCGGTTCGGATCAGGAAATAATCTTGAGATCGAATAAGCGCCGTTGAAAAGCGGCGCTTATTTTTTGACCTGTCTTTTCTTCTCAGCCCGTTCATCTGACATGAAGCCCCTGCAAACACTGTCCGAATCGCCTCTGGCCGGGATAGACTCGACACATCTTCACCTGTACAAATGCACAGGAGGCGAACTGTGATCGGCCCCCGAACTTTTACGTGAACTCACGTATGAAACCGGTTATGCCTTTGTTACAGTAAAAACCATCAAAGGCTCGTTGTGGCAGGCGAGCTGGCGAACCCTTCTTCGTTAGATCCTTCCTTCTTTTTGAAGAACATGAATGGACCGACCCTGGATGCCTCCCCGGGTCGGTTTTTTTTTGTTCTGCTCACTCTCTCCGACTCCCCTTGCCAGACCGGATGCTCTCGATATACTCCACGCAGAGAGAACAGGCGGTTTCCGTTATGTTTTATACATTGACCATGTTTGTGGCGCTTTTCGCCGCCACCTTCATTCTCATGCTCGGCAGCGGTCTTGTCGGCAGCCTTCTCAGTTTGCGCATGGGGGCCGAAGGATTCGCAGCGCCTCTTATCGGCGTGATCATGGCCGCATTCTATGCCGGTCTGATTTTCGGATCGAGCCTGTGCCCTCCAATCGTGCGCCGCGTCGGACATATCCGGGCCTTCACAGCCTTCGCCGCTATCAATACCGCCGCGACGCTGTGCTATCCCCTGTGGACAAATGCCCCCGTGTGGTTTGTCCTTCGCATCCTGACCGGAATCTCCATGATGGGGATGTACATGGTTGTGGAGAGCTGGCTCAACAAGCAGACCAGACCGCAGATGCGCGGAAGGGTCTTTTCAGTTTACATGTCCGTGACTTTCCTCGGTCTGGGGCTCGGTCAACTGTTCCTCAACGTACGGGAGATAGACGGAAGCGACCTCTTCCTGGTTGTCGGCGTCTGTTTCGCTCTTTGTCTCGTCCCGATGGCGCTGACCCGCTCGATTCACCCTGAACTGCCTGAATCCGCCTCCATGAAATTTGGCCGCATCGTGCGTCGCGCGCCGATGGGATTGGTCGGGTCTTTCGTCGCCGGCCTGATAGGCGGCGCCTTCTACAGCCTGGCCCCGGTTTTTGCGGCCCAGAGCGGTCTGCAGATCGATATGGTGGCCTATTTTATCAGTCTCACCATTCTTTGCGGCCTGCTGCTCCAGTGGCCGGTCGGAATCCTCTCCGACCGGGTCGATCGCTGTCGGGTTCTGTCCACACTCTCTTTTCTTGCCACCATAGCGGCGTTGGTCATCATTCTGGCTGCCGGGCGCTCTCAATGGCTGCTGCTCCTGACGGCGGGCATCTACGGAGGCGTGGCCTTCACCCTCTACCCGGTAGCAGTGGCCCATACCAACGACCGGATCGAAAACCATGAAATCGTTGCCGCAAGTACTGTTCTGATCCTCTGTTACGGGATCGGCGCCTTTTTCGGGCCGCTCGGAGCTTCTGTCGCTATGGCGCTGGTCGGTTCCTCGGGACTCTATCTGTTTATCGCTCTCGCAACGGCTTTGCTCGGGGTGACGCTCGTTGTCGGCCGGCGGATGGAGAAACCGATGGCCGAAAATCCGGTCCCCTATGTTCCGTCGCCAAACACGTCTCCCGTTATCGCCTCGATCCATCCCTACGGGGAAAGCGAAGATGAGGACGACGAGGATCTCTCCGATGGGGGCCAGGAGTCAGTCGGAGGATAAATGGATGTCAGCCGGAGATCTCCGCGAAGGAACACAGAACGCAAACGGGCTGAAATTCGTAGAGACCGCTTTCAGGGTTGTAGACGGTCACGATCTTGAGATGGGCGCTGCAGGTGGTCTTGAAGCAGACCGAACAGGCGGTGCTTCCTTCGCCTCGGGATTTGTAGTCGCATACGTGGCACAACCAGGGGGAGTTCTCGGACCTCTCGCTCATGGCAGGGGGCTTTCTCCTGTTTCCGGAGTCGTTGCTTTCAGTCGAGTAATCTCTGCCGTTCTTCCACAGGGAGGTTCTCTACATAGTCGACCATTCCCTGCAAGGTATTTCCGAGGAAAATCCGCTCGCGATCGTAAACATCGTCCGGCAACCGTTCAATGTTGCGAAAATGGGGGTCATGATCCAGCAGCCAGGCGAATATAGCCTCTTCGCGTTTGTCCTGCTCGATGGTGGCATTGGCTGCCACGCCCCGTACCCAAAGCGTCAATTGTTCGCGGCCGATGCGAAGATAGTCCGCCGCCGGTTCGACCAGTCCGTAGTGGGCGATGACCAGGGAGCGCGGCTGCAGGGCGATCATGCGGTCGAGGGAGTCGAGGGCCACCTCGAGGATGAAGCGCGGCGGAGTGGCGGGGCGCATGAAAATTCCGTGGGCCAGCGGATAGTGAACGCCGGCGACTTCGCCGCCGAAAAGCAGGTCTCCGAGCTGGTAGCAGCAGTGGTGAGGGGCATGGCCGGGAGTCAGCCACGTGCGTATGCCCGTATGGCCGATCTGCTTCTCGAACCCGATGCTCTGCTCCGGGACAGGCTGGATTTCACCGTAGGTCTCGGCAAGGTCTCCGAGAACCTTTCGTGAACCCTGCCAGAGTTTTTCCGGTGCGACCAGATGGCGTACCCCATCAGGATGGCAGATCACGTGGGCTTCGGGAAAGGTCTCGAGCAGTGCGCCAGTGCCGCCGGCATGATCGATGTGGATGTGGGTCAGCAGGATGTAGTCGAGGCGCTCAACTCTCTGCCGTTTCAGCTCAGCTCTCAGATGGGGAATGCTTGACAAAGGGCCCGGATCGACGAGCACGGTGAAGTCGTCCCCGCGATAGAGCCAGGCGCTGATGAATTTGCGAAAGCCGGGGAGGCCCGGCTGATCGAGATCGATACAGGTCAGTGGCGTGTGACTCATGATATATCCAGGGCGGTGTGTTTTCGGCGCTGCCGGCCGGTTTTTAGTGATCTGGCGTGAGTTTCGCTTGCTCGAAGGGGAATTGTCAACAGGCAGTTCGGGATCAGATTCCGATGGGTTTCGATCTGGTCGTCAATCCTGGCCATTTCCGCCCCTGAACTGGTAGAATGCTACTGTGAAAAAACTCCATACATTCAGCATATGGGAACGGCCGCAAGCCGGAGTGCTCAAGGAGATCCTGTCGAACGAGGGGATCGACTGCGTGATCCTCAACGAGCAGCTCTCAACGGCGATGGGTGAAATTCCTTTTATAGAGTGCTACCCGGAGCTGTGGGTGATAGACGAAGAGGTGTATCCGCGGGCGAAAATGCTCGTAGAGGGATGGTTGGACACCACACCGGAAGATGCCGGTCCATGGATTTGTCCGAAATGCGGCGAACATCTCGAGGGACATTTCGGTGCTTGCTGGTATTGCGAATTTGAACGGCGGGAGTAAGCGCTGGCTTTTTTGTTTACAGGACGACTTTTTCCAGGAATTCGTTCATCTTCTTTTCGACCAGATCGAGATGGTCCATCATTTTTTCCCGGGCCCGCTCGGGGTCATGGTCTGCGATGGCATCGAGAATGTCTTTGTGCTGACTCAGCAGCAGGTCGATATAGTTCTCTTTTTTGTAGAACTCGGTCAGCGCCACCATGATGGTCGTATTGAACAGCGTGTGGATGGTGTCGAGCACATGAACCTGGAGAGTGTTGTGGGTCGCCCCGGTGATCGTGTAATGGAACTGGGCATCGATTTCCGGATCCCAGCCGCCGCTGGCCGCCTGCTCTTCCATGGTCGTGTAAAGATCGCGCAACCGCTCGATCTCGTGATCTTCGGCTCGCTGAGCGGCCAGGAATGCCGACCAGCTTTCCAGGCCCATCCGCACCTCGACCAGGGCGTAGAGCATACGCGGGGTGCGTTCGCCGACCAGGTTTGAAAGCGGATCGGCCAGGGCTGTTTCGGCAAGGGATCGTACATAGGTGCCTCCGCCCTGGCGGGACTCGACGAACCCTGTGGCTTCCAGGACCATGAGTGCTTCGCGGACCGAGGGACGGCTGACGCCGAGCAGATTGGCCATTTCCCGTTCGGAAGGGATGCGGGCTCCGGGTTTGAGTTCACCTGTGGCAATCAATTCCTTGATTTGCCCGACGATCTCTTCAGATATTTTTTTCGGACGTATCGGTTTAAACACAGCGGTCATGCCTTTGCTCCAGATGGCGTTATGGTATGACCAATTTTTTAACACAGTGGTGTTTCAAGTGCAATAGTTGATTGCACGACACAGGGTCGTATCAGCCGGGCGGATTGGAGTTCTTGAATCGTTTGAGCCAGGTCTGAAAATCCTCTTCTTCGCTTTTCAGTTCGAAGGGATTGATGAGACCCCGGTGCAGGGCCACAGCAACAGAGCGGTTGCGCAGGTTGAGGGCGTCGCCGGTCTTTTCGGTGTGATACTGTTCCTGATCGACGCCGAGTTTGTTGTAGAGGGAATTGAGCCGGCTCTGGACGCCGCGCCGGCTGAGGTAGCGGCGCTGGGCGATGAGGTTGTCGGTGAGACCGAGAGAGATGTCGACGAGGGCTTCGTATTCGATGTCGGAAAGAGCCGTCTGGTTGGCGCGGGCCCGGCTCTGGACCTTGCGGATTTCGGGATCGATCCAGCATTGCTCTTCATCCAGCACGGTCCGGATGGCCCGGACGATATCCTCTCGGTCGGACGACTTGAGTACGTAGCCGTAGACCGTCTCCGCAGGCACGATGCGCGCCAGGGCTCTTACGTACATTTCATCCTTGTACTGGCTCCAGAAGACGATGCGCGCTTCGGGGCGCTGTTTCCACAGTTCGCTCGCGAAATCGATGCCGTTCAGGCCAGGCATCTGGATATCGCTGACAACAAGGGGATAATCGTCCTGCAGGGCCGACTCGAGCGCTCCCTGGCCGGAACTGGAGCGGTCGAGATCGACATCGAAGGGCATGTCCTGGAGCAAATGTTCGAGGAATTCGTAATCCTTGGGATTATCTTCGGCCACCACGATGTGCTTACGTGCAGTGTGCTCAGTGCGCTTTTCCATAGTCTTCTCCTCTGGAGGAAGGCAGGCGAAGGGTCAATTCGAAACGGGTTCCGGTCGTGAATCGTGACTCTTCCCAGCGGACCCGTCCGCCGATCGCCTTGGCGCGCTCCTGAATGTTGTTGAGGCCGCGTCCCGCCAAATTGTCTTTGCTGCCGAAATCGATGCCGGTGCCGTTGTCTTCGATCGACATGATCAATTCGCCGTCGCGCCGGTCGAGGTTGATTTCGTACCGGCTGGCCCGGGAATGCTTGATGACATTGTGAATCGCTTCGATGGCGATTCGGTAGAGGGTGACCCTCCAGAGCTTCGGCAGATCGAGCTTGTCAAGTTCCGGGGTCACGTAGAGGTGATACTCCGGCATGCCGCTGCGGCTGTGCAGGTGCTCAATGTGGGATTCGAGGGCGGCGCCGAGACCGAGAATGTCGAGGGTCTGGGGGTGCAGGTTGTCCATGACCTCGCGCAGGTCGGAGATGACCCGCTTCAAGTCGGTTTCGAGCTCGGCTGCTTTCCTGGCGCCATTCTCCTCCTTTTTGATCGACTGCACGCCGCGCAGAACCGATGAAAGATCAGAGAGGGTCTGGTCGTGAAGATCCATGGCAATGCGCCGGCGCTCCTCTTCGGCCCCTTCGAGAAGTTTCTCCGAACCGACCACATGAATGAGCCGCTCGGCCATACGGCTGATCGAAACGGCCAGATCGTCGAGTTCGTCATGCATCGATTCCGGTGCCGGCGGGGGGGTCAGGTCGCCATCGGCGATATTGCCCGCGCTGTCGGACAAAACCTTGATGCGGCGCAGAATACGCCGGGCGAAAAAGAGCGACAGGAAGATGCCTATCAGGATGGCGATGCCGAGGGTGATGGTCGAAACGAAGGCGGTCCGAACCACCAGTTTATCGATATCCCCGGCGTCGATGCTGCGCAACTCCCTGCGCTGCTGCTGGGTCAGTTCCGACAGAGACTGGAGTTGGGGACGCAGAAGGGCCAGGGCGTCGAGGAAGCGATCGGGTTCGAGACCATTTTGCGGATCGAGATCGCTGACGCTCTGATCCAGGAGGCTGACGGTTTCACCCGGGAGATCGAGGGTTGATTCGATCCGCTCGACAGCGCTGGAAAGATGGGCGTGGAGTTGGGTGACCTGCTGCAGCACCGAGCTGTCCATCATGCCTTCCCATTTCAGATGGAGGGCCAGGCCCTGGAGGCGCTGCGCGGCCAGATCAGCTTCAGCCACGGCGATGAAGACGCTGCGAATTTCCTGCGCTTTCTGCCGTTGGATGGTCAGATCCCAGTAAGAATACTGCAGGAAGGCCAGCAGCAGGAACATCATACAGAGAACCGCTGCCGGTGCAAGAATGATCTGATGTTTGAGGGCTATTCGCATGAAGGCAAAATATCATAAATACCGACCCTTTGCACCGTGTAAACGCACAGGTGCAAAGGGGGCTTTTAGGCACTCGCACATCGGGAGCTGCTTGTCTTTGCAGCGGATTCTGCTAGTATAGGCGCGTTGTCCACACCCTTCCGGGAGGAGTCGCCATGTCCGATCCCCAGTTGCCTGAAGAACCCCTCATTCCCCGTCTGCTTGCCTCCAACGCGTTGCGGGCAAACCTGTCCAAGCACATGCTTCTCAATCAGATGGCCGATCAGAAGGCGTCGATGATTATGACGGCCGCCTCGCTGGTCATCACCATCACCCTGACACAGGCCCGGGGGCTGGAGCTGGCAACCATCGCCCTGCTCCTGATAAGCGGGCTTCTCGCGATCATCTTTTCGATCTTCGCCATTATCCCTCCTCTGCAGGCCCACGGCAGGGTTAACCTGTTCTACTTCCGTTCATTTGCCGAGCTCAGCGAAGAAGAGTTCGCCCTGCAGTTCAAGGAGGCGATCAGCGACAAGGAGAAGCTCTACAGCGCCTATCTGCACGAAATCTATTACCTGGGCCGCCATCGCCTGACCCGCAAGTATGCCCTGATCCGCAACGGACTCTGGGCTCTGCTGGTGGGACTCTGTGCGGCGGCCGTTCTTACTCTGGTCCAGATGATTCCCTGAAAACACTCGGGTCGAGGGGCGAATCGTTCCGGAACGCCTGCTGCGCCTCGCGCTCCAGTTGATTCGGGGCGTCCTGATACCGGGGGCTGTGATGAAATACGAGCAGTCTGGCCGCACCGGCTCGACGCGCCAGATCACCGGCCATCCAGGCGGTCAAATGATTGCGTTCCCGGGCCCTGTTCGATTCATGCCGGGCGAAGGTCGCTTCGATTGCCAGCAGATGGGAATCGGCCGCCAGTTCGAGGATGCGATCCTCATTCGCCGCCGTCGGAGAGGCATCAGTGACGTAGCAAATCTTCATGCCGTCTTCAACATGGGCGATCCTGTCCGCAAGTTGCCGGGCTCCGATTGAAATGGTCGTCCCATCGCAGCAGGGAACATCGACCGGGACGTTGTTGTCGGGGTCCTTGCGAATTCGATCCTTGAACTCGCTCAACCAGGGGCCGGGAGCGTAGCCATGCCGATCCAGGGCGTCTTTGTGGATTGCGATGTGAAGCGTTTCCTCGAGCGTAAAGGCCAGCGAAATGATATCGCCGTGATCCAGCCCTACGGCCCGCACCCGGTAGTGCGGAGTGGCGCAGATAACCCCGTCGGGGCAGGAAAAATCCTCCTGCTGTTCGCAGCGGAAACCGTGGGCCGCCCGGAAGATCGCCCGACGGCAGCGCTCCGGACCCCATTCGCACACCCTGAGCACGAAAGGATATCCTTCGACCAGGTTCCAGGTATAGCTGCCGAGCCTGTTCTCCATCTGGGTGAGGATTCCCGGTGGCCCGTAGAGAGTCAGCGGCTGATCGCGGTACAGAAGCAGGCGCAGCAGGGAATCGAACCCGACCAGGTGATCGATATGGGCATGGGAGAGGAAAACAGCGGAGACCTTCAGCAGGTCCCGGTGAGTGAGTGGGTTCAGGCTGCCGCAGTCGAACAAGAGGGCTTCACCGCGGTGTGCCAGCCGTACGTAGAGAGCCGGGTCGCCAAAAGGGCCGTTCACCAGATGGGGAAAAAAAACCGAGCGCATATCTGACCGTCTATGGATAGATCTCGACTGTTGGTGTTGTTTCGATTCCTGCTCTCCAGTCTATCATGTTTTCGGACCAACCGGCGGTGCCGATTGCCGGCGGATAATGCAAAAGGGAGGGCCCTGTTCAGAGCCCTCCCTTTTGGCAAACCGACCTGGCCTGTGTATTATCCGGCCTTGACAGTGGTATAAAAGAGGTTCTCCCCTCTCTGGATGAGCAGCCGTACGACTTGCCCTTTTTCGATTTCGGTCAGAATGGAGCGGAAATCCGCGATCGATTCCACCGCCTTGCCATTCATTTCAACAATCAGATCACCGGAGCGCAGGTTCGCTTCGGCGGCCGGCCCGGTTGGGGCGACACGGGTGACGATCAGGCCGCTTTTTGCCTCGATACCGTAACGCTCGGCGATTTGCGGCGTGAGTTCGGTCACGTTGACCCCGAGCCGGCCCTGTTCCTGAGGCTCCGGGCCGGTCGCTGTTTGGCCTTCCGACTCTTCGAGTTTTCCGATAGTGGCAGTCATGGTTCGTTCCCGCCCGTCTCGGAAGATGGTCAACTCGACCTCCTCGCCGATATCCGTGGCAGCGACCATGCGGGGGAGGTCCGTCATGTCTTCGATATCCCGTCCATTGAAGGACAAGGTGATGTCGCCTCGCTTCAATCCCGCTTCCTCGGCGGGGGACCCTTCGACAACGCCCGAGACCAGGGCGCCGCGCTTCTCATCGAGTCCGAATGATTCGGCCAGTTCATCTGAAATCTCCTGTATGGAAACGCCCAGCCAGCCGCGGACCACCTCGCCTTTCTCCTTGAGTTGGGGCAGGACCCGTTTGGCGGCATTGATCGGAGTAGCGAAGCCGATCCCCTGCGCCCGGGCCACGATGGCGGTGTTGATGCCGACAACCTCGCCGCGGGTATTGAAAAGCGGGCCGCCCGAATTGCCGGGGTTGATCGAGGCGTCTGTCTGGATGAAATTGTCGTAGGGACCGGCCCCGATGACCCGTCCCTTGGCGGAGACGATACCGACAGTCACGGTATGATCCAGACCGAAGGGGTTGCCGATGGCCATGACCCATTCGCCGGTCTTCAGCCCTTCGCTGTCGCCGAGTTCGGCCACGGGAAGGTCTTCTTCCGTATCAATCTTGAGCAGCCCGAGGTCGAGCTTGGGGTCGAGCCCCTTGATCGTCGCGGTAAAGGTGCGGCCATCGGAGAGACGAACCTCGACCTCGTCGGCTCCCTTGACCACATGCTCATTGGTCAGAATGAATCCATCCCTGGAGATGATGAATCCGGATCCCAGGGAGCGCTGCTTGCGCGGCCGCTGGGGGTGTCCCTGGAAAAAGCGTTCGAAAAATTCATCGAAAAAGTCGGGGACCGGCTGCCTCTGACCCGGCATCTGGCGATCTTGGGGTGTGATGGTTTTGGAGGTGCTGATATTGACGACTGCCGGAGTGTGTTCATTCGCCATGGCAACGAAATCGGGGGATGAAGCTGCCTTGGCCGATTGAATCGAACACACGAGCAGGATGGCCAAAAAGGTGATAAATCTCGGTGCGGATGAAATCATAGTCTGAATCCTCCTGTGGAAATACGTCTTGCCAGGCTGGTGGTCATGAAGGTCATGGCGAACAGGGGGAGCTCCGGTTCCCAAGAGCTCAGGACATCGATAAGGCCTTCAGTCAGAATCTATGTAATCACGGTTCAGAGGAATGTCAATCTCGCCCGCCGGTCGGCGGACAAAAAAAGCCCCGAAAGCCAGGAGGGGGAGGCATTCGGGGCGAGAGAACCATATTCTGGCCCTCAAACATTTATAAGGGATTATACCTCGGAGACCATTAAAAAAGAATTAAAAGAGGGTTAGAATCGTTTGATTTCTAAAGGTTTTTGTTGTTTTCAGGCGGGCCGCACAGAGGGATGTAGCAGGTGAATGTGGAGCCTTCGCCGATCTCGGATTCGACCGTAATGCTGCCATTGTGGGCTCTGGCGATAAGCTGTGCGATCGCCAGGCCGAGGCCTGTCCCGCCCTCGGACCGATTGCGGGCTTCATCGGTCCGATAGAAACGGTCGAAAACATGCGAAAGGTGTTCGGGCTCGATGCCGATACCGGTATCGGATATCGCCACGATCGCACATTCGTTTTCGACTCTGAGAGTGATCTTGAGACTCCCGCCTTCCGGCGTATATTTGATTCCGTTGGCGACGATGTTGAGCAGCATCTGATGCAGACGCCACTTGTCCCCTCGCATTTCCGGATCCTCGGAAACCTCCATTTTTAGCGAAACATCGATGTTCCGGGGCTCTCCCAGCGTTTTCCCCTGCAGGTAGAGATCCTGAAGCAGGTCTGTGAGGTTGAATGTCTCCAGGACGAGGGGGGCAGTGCCGGCCTCTTCCTTGGATAAAGTCAGCAGATCTTCGATAATCCGGCCCATGCGCTGGATCTCTTCGAGGTTCGATTCAAGAGTCTGACGATATTCCTCGAGATCCTTGGCCCACCGAAGGCAAACTTCCGTTTCGCCCTGCAGGATGGCCAGGGGGGTTCGCAGTTCGTGAGAGGCGTCGCCGGTGAACTGGCGTACCTTTTTGAAGGATTCCTCCAGACGGTCGAGCATGGAGTTGAAGGTGTCGACCAGACGCCCTATTTCATCGTCGCTGGTCACCTTGGGCAGTCGCTGGGTGAGGTTGGTGGCATCGATTTCATTGACCTGTGTGATGATGCGGTCGACCGGCGCCAACGCCTTTTTGGCCAGAAACCACCCCGCGAACGAGAGCACGATCACGGCCAGGGGGCTGAAAATGCCCAGAATGATCAGCAGCTCCCTGAGAGGTTTCTCCACCGAGATCATGTCGGTAGCCACCTGGACCAGGATCGGCGAACCGCTGTCGCGAGCTGTCGGATAGGTAAGAAGCCGCAATGATTCATCATCATCGAAAGTGACGGTTTCGAAGAACACTTCTCCATTTCGGCTTCTTGTCAGCGCTTCGGCGCTCAGGGGCAGGTGCTGCTTTCCCAGATTTGGAGAACGGCAGGTGATGTCCCCCTGCGGCCCGCGGATCTGGATGTATTCGGTCCAGGTGTTTTGCCGGATGAGACTGTTGGGTGCGCAGAATGGCGCGATATGTGAGGTTTCCTCGAGAGCTCCCGGATCGGAGGCGGCCATTTCAACGGCGACCTCCAGGAGCCTGCTGTCCGCCTGGGACACCAGACTCCTGGAGAGATGCAGATACCAGAACACTCCCGAGCAGAGAAGGATCAGAATCAGAGAGATGGAGTACCAGGCGCTCAGGCGCTGGCGGATGGAGCATTGCAAAAACTACCCCTCCTTGAGAACGTAGCCGACACCCCGGACGGTATGGATCAGCTTGACGTCGAAATCCTTGTCGACTTTTTTGCGCAGGTAGTTGACGTAGACGTCTATGATGTTCGTGAAGGAGTCGAAATTATAGTCCCAGACGTGTTCGGCGATCATCGTCCGGGTCAGTATCTTGTTGGGATTTCGCATAAAGTATTCGAGCAGGGCGTATTCCTTGGCTGTAAGAGAGATCTCCTTGCCGCTGCGCCAGACTTTATGGGTCACCGGGTCGAGACGCAGGTCGGCGAAGGTCAGTTCGGCACCGCGGTCCTGGGCGGGACGTCTGAGCAGGGCCCGGACCCGGGCCAGAAGCTCGGAAAAAGCGAAAGGTTTGGTCAGGTAATCGTCACTGCCGGTATCGAGGCCGGCCACCACATCTTCGACCTTGTCCTTGGCGGTCAGGCAGAGGATGGGCGTACTGATCTCTTTGTCCCTCAATTCCCGGATCACTTCCAGGCCGTCCTTTTTGGGGAGCATGATATCCAGAACAAGCAGATCGTAGGGGTTGTTCTCAGCCATGTGGAGGCCGTCTTCCCCATCGTACGCGACATCGACAGCGTAGTTTTCCTCTTCCAGGCCACGCTTGACGAAGCTGGCGACTTTCTTTTCATCTTCCACGACAAGAATTCGCATGGATTTTCTCCTTTTAAAAGTGATATGGGTTTTCCGTTTTATTTGCAAGGACGGTCTGTCCAGAATACAGTGCCCTTGACTTATTTGAGTTTGAGTTTGCTCAGGACTTCGTTGGCCGATTCTTCCACCGCTTTGCCTGAAACGTCGACCACGGCCCATTTGCGTTGGCGAAAGAATCGACGGGCATGGCGGATTTCTTCCTCTACGGCCTGATAGTCCGTGTACATGCTTGCCGTCATCTGCCCGAGGTTGCGAAGTCTGGCATGGCGCAGTTCAGCCAGGCGTTCGGGATCGATGATCAGACCGGCGATCCGCTTCTGCTCGACATGTTGCAGTTCCGCCGGAGGGTCAATCCCCATGACCAGCGGCACGTTGGCCACTTTCCAGCCCTTGTGGGCCAGATAGATGGACAACGGCGTCTTGCTTGTGCGCGAGACCCCCACCAGAATAATATCCGCCTGATGCAGGTTGCGCGTCTCCTGTCCGTCGTCATGTTTGACGGCGAAATTGACCGCCTCGATCCGCTGGAAATAATGCGGACTGAATCCGTGCAGCAAACCCGGAGTTTCCTCGGGAGATGTGCCTATGAACTCACCGACTTTCATCAAAAGAGGAGAGATAAGGTCGATGCTGGGCAACCCGAGGGCGTCGCACTCATCGTGAACCAGACGGGCCAGCTCCTGGTTCACGATGGTGTAGACGACCAGTGCCTTTTCGGTCAGTGCCCGGTCGAGGGCCTCGTAGACCTGTCCCTTGTTGCGGACGTTGCTGATCCTTTTGACCGGCAGTTGCCTGTCCTGGAACTGGGTCAGGGCCGCCATGACGATTTTTTCCGCCGTCTCTCCGGTGGCGTCGGAGAGCAAAAAAATGACGTGCGACTGTTTCAAGAACACCCCTTCGTGATTCATTCATTAAGCATGATTAGAATGTTATCAGGTTTGCCTGTCTCGACAAGGGCCTGCCGAAGTTTTTATTAATAATCTTCTGCACAGGCGAAGAATATAGGCTTCTTTTTGACATGGATGACCAGATCGGGTATCTGTCTCATTAAGCCGAATTTTCTAATTAAAATAAATCTGACAGAAGAAGTCAAGGATTTTTGTTGCTTTCGAGGGGAAGGTTTGCTAAACAGGCGGGAATAAAGTCAGGTTCTCCTTATTTTTCAAGGGGATCGAAGATGTTTCCCGGGCAATTCCCTTGTACGGAGATCCGTCTTCGGTCCGCTGTCAAGGGCGTGAACCGAAACCACCGGTAGAGAGTCGATTATGACAGAAGTTTGGGTTGAAGTGCGCATCTCCGTGCCGGCCGCACTCGTCGACCAGGTCTGCGAAGAAATGAATCAGATCGGATCCGCGGGGGTGACTGTGGCGGAATGTGACCTGGATGCCTTCCTTCCTCCGGACCCCGACGAGGTCATGGGCGGCGACCAGTCGATTCGGGCCTACTTCGCGGTAGAAACCGATATCGAGGCCATTCGCAGCAAGGTTCTTTCAGCCCTGTCCGGTTTGCCCGGCCTCTTCCCCGAGGCAGAAAAACCGCACATCGAGTTGCACGAAGTCACCAACGAAGATTGGGCTCAGGACTGGAAGCAGCATTTCGTGGTCGAGCGTTTCGGTCGTCGTCTGGTGGTCAGGCCGAGCTGGGAAGAGTATGCCGCCGCACAGGACGATGTGGTGCTGACCCTCGATCCGGGGATGGCTTTCGGCACCGGTACCCACGGGACCACCCGACTGTGTCTCGATGCCCTGGTCGAAATGTTCGACGAGGGGATTCCTCCCGATCGGGTGCTCGATGTGGGGACCGGGTCCGGTCTGCTCGCCATGGCCTGTGCGGCTCTCGGTTCTCAGCGGGTGCTCGCCTGCGATATCGAGGCCGTAGCCTGTCAGGTGGCCCTGGAAAACGTCGCCTCCAACGAGCTTCAGGGGCAGGTTGAAATCACCGAAGAGCCGCTGGAAATGCT
>JAWOCM010000052.1:0-9282 GCA_046483795.1 Desulfuromonadales bacterium
CCCGGCGACGTCTCAAGCTCCTCCAGGGAGGCCTCCCTGACCTTTTTCAGACTGCCGAAATGCCGCAGCAGCATCTTGCGTCGCTTCTCCCCCACCCCGGGGATGTTTTCCAGAGAGGATCGCAAAGCCCCCTTGCTGCGCAGCTTGCGATGATAGGTGATGGCAAAGCGATGAGCCTCGTCGCGCAAACGCTCGAGCATGAACAGAGCCGGCGATCCGCTGCGCAGTGTGATCGGGTTCTTGCGGCCGGGCAGAAAGAATCGCTCCTCGCTGCGCTCCACCGCCCGGCCCTTCACGTTGGCGACGATCCGGCTTTTGGCGATGCCGGCTGCGGCGATCCGATCTTCAAGGCCCAATTCATTGAGCACCGCGGACAGCACGGAAAGTTGCCCCTTGCCGCCGTCGATTAAAATGAAGTCGGGCAGCTTTTCCTCTTCGATACCGCGCTTCAGACGGCGTTTGAGTACTTCGTAGAGGGAGGCATAGTCGTCGGCTCCCTCTACGGTGCGGATTTTGAACCGCCGGTATTCCTGTTTCGCCGGCTCTCCGTCGATTGTCACCACCATGCTGCCGACGCTCATCTGCCCCTGGATGTTGGAGATATCGAAGCACTCCATGCGCCGGGGCAGGCGCGGCAGATGAAGCCGCTGGCGGATCTCCTCCAAAACAGCTTCCCGGGCTTCCCGTCGGCTACCCCGTTCACGGTATGCCTCGAAGGCGTTCTGCGCTGCCATCTCCACAAGCCGCAGCTTCTCGCCACGCTGAGGGCTGAGGATCTCCACCTTGCGCTCGCGCTTCTCGCTCAACCATTCGGACAGCGCCCCTGCGTCCTCTGGGAGCAAAGGCAGCAGTATCTGATCGGGGATGACCACTTCGCGGCTGTAAAACTCCCGCAGGAAGGACGAGACCAGTTCTTCCTCGTCGAGACGCCAGTCGAGTCCGTAGCTGCGCCGGTCGATCAACTTGCCCTGCCGAACGAAAAGCATGGTCAGCTCGACCTCCCCTCCTTCGCGATGGATGCCGACCACATCCTGGTCCACGTTGGTCGCCGAGGCCACCTTCTGCTTCTCCACCGTCTGCTCGATCGCCTGGATCTGGTCCCGCAAGCGACCGGCCTCCTCGAATCGCATCTGCTGCGCTGCCTGCATCATCCGCTCGTTCAGGGTCTCCACCACCTCGCTTTGGCGACCCGACAAGAGGGCGATCACCCCTTTGACCATGCCAGCGTAGTCCACTTGGCTGATCTTGCCGAAGCAGGGCGCACTGCACTGGCCGATCTGGTAGAAAAGGCAGGGCCGGCCACGGCGCCGGCACTGTTCGATGGGATAGTGCCGCAGCGGGAATACGCGGTAGATCTCCTTGAGCGTCTCGCGCACCGCCGAGGAGGAAGAATAGGGACCGAAGTAGAGGGCCCCGTCGCGCTTGACCCGTCGAACCACCTGCAGCCCTGGAAATTCCTCGCGCGGATCGAGGCGGATCGAGACGTAGGTCTTGTCGTCGCGCAGATTGATATTGTAGCGCGGCCTGTGTTTCTTGATCAGGGTGTTTTCGAGCAGCAGCGCTTCCTTCTCCGTATCGGTGATGATCGTCTCGATCTGCTCGACACGGTTCATCAGAAAACGGATATGGCCGCGGCCGTCCCCGGTCGCCGAGAAGTAACTTCGCAAACGGGACCGGAGATTCTTCGCCTTTCCGACGTAAAGCACCTCGCCGTCGCCGCCCCTCATCAGGTAGACACCGGGACGGGTGGAATATTTTTTCAGGTCGACATCCTGCACGCTGAACGGTTCCTCGGATCCGGGTTCATTCTCGGAAACTGGATCTGAAAAGAAAAAAGCCAGGGCGAAAACCCCGGCTTTTTCCATCATGTTCTTTTTTTTTAACTACCGGAGAAAGATAAATGATCCTTCTCTATTTCGATGAAAGATTCCAGCACCTGCCGCACTCGAGGCTCCTTCGCCTCTTCGAGAAAACGGCTGTAGAAATGAATCGCACGCTCCTCGCGCTTGCGCGACTCAACCAGGTTCTCCTTGTGGGCGGGCGAGCATTCGCCGGTTTCGTAAAGCTCCTCCGGTTTGTCGATCTCGAGCATATTGCAGATCACCGAAGCATGTTCCGCCTCGATCCTGCTCAGGGCCGAGAAAAGCGCGTGCCCGTCGATACTGTCGGCTACCTTGGACGCGCCGCGATAAAATGCGCTGTTGCTCACTTCGAGATCCAGTGCTTTTTCCAGATTCTCACGGCTGCGGTCCGTCAGTTCGGCAAGAACCTCCGGCTCATAATCTTCGGCCCTGACGATCAGATGCTGGTGGGCTCCGCAGGCCGGACAGTTGGTCGGTCTGTCCGCACCGACATACGGGTCGCCGCAGATAAGACACTTGAAGACATTCATAGATTCCCCCTGATGATGCTTTCGCAAAAAAGCATCAAGGTGGACGGCTAAGCAAAAAGCGCCAAATGCAAGGAGCGCAATTGTCGAGCAATGAGGCGTACTTACGTACGTCGAAGCAACGAGAGCAATTGCAGCAACGCAGCAGTTGGTGAGTTTTTGCGACGCCATCCCTTTTGGTCTGCCAGAGAATACCAAGGGGGGAAAATGGTGTCAACCAAAGGGAGCAACCGAGAAGAACCGGCTTTTCCGAACTTCAGGTCAGACGGCGCACCTCTTCGAGAAGGAGGCCCTTGTTCAGCGGCTTGGCCACATACCCGTCTGCGCCGGACGATTTTTTCAGCTCCTGCAGTTTATCTACAGACTGGGTCGACATGATCACTACTGGAATGTGGCTGCTTGAGGCCCGTTCCTTGAGCAGTTTGACTTTGCGGTCCCCGTTGAGCATCGGCATGATGATGTCGATCAGGATCAGGTCCGGTGAAGGGTTCTGGTAAATATAACGGTTGGCGCTGATCCCGGATTCGGCAGTCTCGACTTCGAATCCGGCCTCTTCCATGATATCCCTCGCTATGACCAGAGACAGCTTGCAGTCGTCTATAATGACCACCGTTTTCTTTTTCATTTGCCCTCCAGGATTAAAATCAGATGCGGGACACATAAAATGAAACACATGAAGAAATATCAAGCTCTAATTGTTCCACAAATGGCCTTCCGCGGCAAGGAAATTTTTCATTCTGCGGGGGCCGTCAAAGCCTTTAAACCCTGGCATTCACGGTCCCTGGACCATATTTTCCCATGACAAACGCCAAAGGCTGTGTTTAAATAGGAGTTTAACTCTGCGAAGATAAATTCCAGAGTAAAAAGAGAAAGACGGGAGACATCCATGTACACTTGCTCCGACCTTAAAAAAGGCCTTAAAATCCTTATCGACGGCGATCCCCACGTCGTTGTGGAATTCGACTTTACCAAGCCCGGCAAAGGGCAGGCGCTCTACAAGTGCAAGTTGCGCAACATGCTCACCGGGGCCCTTTTCGAAAAAACCTATCGCTCCGGCGAGACTTTTCCACCGGCTTCCCTCGAAGAGCGCGACATGCAGTATCTCTATCAGGATGAAACCGGTTACGTTTTTATGGACCAGAAGAACTACGAACAGGCCACTCTCACTGAAGAGGTGCTCGGAGACGACAAGTATTTCCTCACCGACAACATGGAGGTGAAGCTCCTCATGTTCGGCGATCAGGCGATCGGAATCACCTTGCCTAATTTCGTCACCCTGCGCGTCACCCATGCCGATCCATGGGTCAAGGGAGATACCGCCGCCGGAAATTACAAGCCGGCCACCGTCGAGACGGGCTATTCTCTACAGGTCCCTTCCTTCGTCGAACAGGGCACCCTGATCCAGATCGACACCCGCACAGGCCAATACGTCACCCGGATCAAGGAATAATGCTTTCGGAAGAAAGCAAACAGGAGATGGAGCCGAACTGGGCCCTGGCCCGCAAAAAACGCACTCTTCGGGAAAGGGCCCGGATCGTTCAGACGATCCGGGCCTTTTTCATCCAGCATGATTATCTGGAGGTCGAAACGCCGCATCGCGTTCCCGGCAATGCTCCGGAACGGCACATCGAGGCGGTGGCCAGCGGCGAACTTTTTCTTCACACTTCCCCCGAGCTCCCGATGAAGCGCCTTCTCGCTGCAGGCTACGAGCGTCTCTTCCAGATATGCCGTGTCTGGCGCGACAGGGAACGTGGCCGCCGGCATCTGCCGGAATTCACCCTTCTCGAATGGTACCGGGCCGGGGCGGACTACACCGTCCTGATGGATGAATGCGTTGAGCTGCTCACCGCCCTTTGTCCCGGGCGCATCATCACCTGGCAGGGGCAAAAGGTCAGTCTTGCGCCGGCGTGGGAGCGACTGACGGTGGCCGAGGCCTTCAACCGCCATGCCGGCTGCAGCGCCGAGGAAGCTCTGGTCGCCGACCGCTTCGAGGAGGTCCTGAGTGGCGAAGTCGAACCGCAACTGGGACGGGGAAAACCGACTATCCTCTACGAGTACCCGTCGGAACTTGCAGCTCTGGCCCGCAAAAAACCCGGCGAACCCTCGGTCGCCGAACGCTTCGAGCTCTACATTTGCGGTCTGGAAATCGCCAACTCCTTTTCCGAGTTGGTCGATCCGGCCGAACAGCGAGAACGTTTCGAGGCCGATGAGGCCGAACGCCGCGCCGCAGGCCTTCAGCCCTACCCGATCCCGGAGAAGTTTCTGGAGGAAATGCCCGCGATGCCGCCCGCCGCGGGCATCGCCATGGGCCTCGACCGACTGGTCATGCTGCTCACCGACGCACCGACGATAGACGAGGTGGTCACCTTCACTCCGGAAGAGCTGTAAATCTCCCGACCGCCTGTCGCGTTCTTCATCTCTCTATTGTCAGACATGACTGAAAATGCTATAAAAATTGCAGAGAAACCGGTTGCAGGTCATCAGAACCCTTTCCCTGATCCTGCCGTCCAACAGATCCGGTACAGCCGGCCCCGGGTCAATTCAGCAATCAATGGAGAGTCGCAGCAATGGGCAAAGAAAATAACTCAATCCACCAGATCGTCAAGCAGTCCGTCGCATCCGAAACACCACTGAGCGCCGCGGACATCAGGCGCTTGAGAAAAAAGAACACGAAGGCGATCGGGCTCTACAAACTCGTCTTCTGGGTAGCGATCGCCCTTTTCAACGTCTTCCTTTTTGTCCCCCTGCAGATCCCCGACGCCCTTCAGATCGCCCTCATTATCGTATCGCTGGGCTGCGCCTTCATCGTGCCGATATACGGCATCAGGAAGCACCAGAAAATATTGGGGTTTCTCGGAGACACCGCTTCCGGGCCGAAAAAAAGCCGGGCCAGTGATGAGGGCAGAACTTACATTTCAGGTGTCAGACAGGAGGGTCGCTCATTCGTGAAGGCCGAGGTGGATGTTCTGGAGGCGAGCCGGGAGCCGACGTCGTGATCTCTCGTTTCCCGAAGACTTTGCCGCCAACAGGAAAGTGACATAAATACGATGCAGATCGACATGACCACCCCCGCCCTGCTTTTCCCGGCCATCTCGCTGCTATTGCTGGCCTACACCAATCGCTTTCTGGTCCTGGCGCAGCTGATCCGCGAGTTGAGCGGCAAATCGCGGGGCGATGGCGCGGATAAATCCCTGCGGCAGATCGCCGGCCTGAAAAAGCGCATCGAACTGATCCGCTGGATGCAGGTTTTCGGCGTCGTCTCCTTCCTGCTCTGCACCCTCTCCATGTTCGCCCTCTTCATCGGCTATGTTTTGGCGGGGCAGATCGTCTTCGGCACCAGCCTGGCGGCGATGTGCCTGTCTCTCGTTCTCTCACTGATCGAGATCGCCATCTCGTCCAATGCGCTGAACATTGAGTTGCAGGATTTGGGTGGATAAGGGGGCTGAACAGCCTTCTGGGAGGATGGATCAATAAAACCGAGGGGTTGCGGCCCCTCGCGACGCCTGACTTTCTTGTCTCGCCACAAGAAAGTCAGCAAAGAAGGGCGCCCGACCTCCTTGCCCGCCTTCCGGCGGGTTCCCTGCGCTCCGGTCGGCCGACGGCGGCCGAGAAAAAAACTCGCTTCGCTCAGACAGTTTTTCCGGCTGTTCGCCGACGGCCTCGCTTCGCTTCGGCGGCGTCACACGGGAAGAGAAATGCGTTTATGCGTTGTTTTAGATTTTCCGGGGCCTCCGTGTGCAGGCGCTGAGCCGAGGCAGTTTTCTTTTACGAAATCCCGATCAGTCATTGGCCACCTCCACCCTCTCCCCGTTAGGCGCCCGCAGAATCGTGGTAGAACCGAGCGATTCAACGCAATCCCTCGCCACCGGCACCTTTCCCCGCCCTCCGGGAAGATCGACCACATAATGCGGCACGGCAAGGCCGGGCAGGCGGTCCTGAAGATGGTCGATCAGCCTCCGCCCGTGCTCCAGTGTGGTGCGGAAGTGGCCGGTTCCGGCAGTGAGGTCGGGATGGTGGAGGTAGTATGGTCGCACCCGCAGCCGCAACAGACCGCGCATGAGGGCTTCGAGCGTTTCCTGCACGTCGTTGACGCCGCGCATCAAGACCGTCTGGCTGCCGAGGACGATCCCGGCATCGGCAAGGCGGGAGCAGGCATCGGCGAATTCAGCTGTCAATTCGAGGGGATGATTGACATGAATCATCAGGTAGAGCGGGGAAGCACCCAGCAGCAGTGAGACGAGCTTTTCGGTGATGCGAGCCGGAAGGACAACCGGTGCGCGGGTGTGAATACGCAGAATGTCGATATGATCGATGCGGCGAAGGGCGGTTAAAATTTCGCTGATCCGGTCGTCTTCCAGCAGCAAGGGCTCTCCGCCGGTGAGGATGACTTCGCGGATCCCGGGCCGCGCCTCCAGATAGGCGATCGCATCGTCAAACCGGGATGAAGAGAGTTCGAGGGCGTCGCTGTCGAGGCGCCCTTTGCGAAAGCAGAAGCGACAGAGGGTGGGACATCCCCCGGCAACCAGCAGCAGGACACGATCAAGGTGGCGGTGAACGACGCCCGGTACCGGCGAATGCCGTGCTTCAGCCAGGGGATCGCTGCACAGGCGGTCGTCCTCGAGCAGCTCTGCGCTGTCGGGCATGCATTGCCGCCAGATGGGGTCGCCCGGAGCCTCAATCAGATCCAGGTAATGGGACGTGACCCGAAAAGGGTAACGGGCAACCGTTTCGAGCAGCGGTTCAGGGTCGACGCCGAATCGTTCGGCCACCGTCTCGACCGAAGTGACGGTGTGCGCCAGTTGTTTTTGCCACTCTTGCATGAAATCCTCTGGCGGACTTTTCCCAGGCGATTGTCATCGCGGCACTCTGCCGCCGCGCAGCCCGAAAACCAGGACAGCCAGCAGCAGGAAACCGACGTCCCGCACCAGAGCGACGCCCGGCGTCGTCTGACTTTCCGCCCGGAAACAACCGCAGTCTATATCCAGGCCTCGAACGATTGCCGAGGCCAGGGCGATCATGAACAGGATATTCAAAATCCCGATCAGAAGAGCGGCAGGCCGCACCTTGCTGTTGGCGAGGAGAAAAACCCCGGCCAGCATCTCCACATAGGGAAGCGTCGCCGCCACCAGATAGTTCAAGGCGTACGGGAGGATTTTGTAGTTGGCGATATCGCCGGCGAAAGCAGTGACATCCTGCGACTTGATCGCTCCGGCATAGACAAAGATGCCTCCCAGAACCAGGCGGCAGAGATGATAGATGACGGTGGCCGCCCGTTTCATGCTCCGCCTCCTTCCACGGCAAGCCCGGCATCGCGCCATTCGGGCAGTCCGCCCTCGAAAAGACGCACATCCCGGTATCCATCCTCCAGCAGTCGCATCCCCAGATCGAAAGAGTCGGGGCACCCATAGCCGCTGCAATAAACAATGAGTGTCCGGTCGCGATCGACGGCGGCGAAAAAATCATCCCTGTGTTCATCATAATCGACGAAGGGGAGCGAAACTGCTCCCGGGATGTGGCCCTCCCGATAGGCTGCACGGGTGCGGGCATCGACCGCCAGGGCATCCTGCGCCAGGAGTTCCCGGACCTCCCCCAGGGCAATCGGCTCCGGCAGCGATGCGGCCTCCTCAGCTCCTCCGGACACAGAAGAAGAGACCGGTGCTGCGATCTCGCCGCTCAGAACCTTCATCGCCACCTGATAGTTGACCGTAAGTCCCAGCAGCACGCCGAGGATGAAAAGAATCGTCGCCTCGAGAAGGATCCTGGTCCATTCCTGCCGGGAAGGCCAGTTAGTACCCATCCAGGACCCCGTTATTCATCAGGGGACTCGACCATCTCCGGAGCCAGTCGGCCGAGCATCGCGCTCAGTCTCCCGTTCTCGCGAGCGAGGCGCTCAAGACGGCGACCGTCTTCGGCGACTATGGTGTTGAGATCTTCGATCTGCCGTGTCTGCTCCATGGAACGCATTTCCAGTTCGGCAAGTCGCTCTTCGATTTCAGCCATCACGATCCTCCTTGGTTGATGGTCTTGCAAAAAGACCAGATGCGGGAAAGACTTTATCAGAACGTTCACAAGGCTGCAACGACCTGCGATACGCGTGACAAAGACCATTGAAACCTGTCTCAGGTTTGTATTATAACAGTTGGGACATTCTTTGTTACGGCTCATCTACCCGTTTCCCCAAGGAGGGGATATGCTCACCGTCTTTGCTGCCTATCCGCTCACCTTTGCGCGTTCTTGTTCCAGGTTCGTCCTGCTCGCCGCCTTCATCATGCTCTCGACAACAGCCTCTTCATTCGGGCAGGCGGGGGATTCGGACGAGATGAGCGGACATGAACATCGGCATCCCGACCCAAAACAGGCCGAACAGGCGGGAACCGGGCTCGATCCGCGCGACGGCGAGACCCTCCCGCTCGACCTTGCCTTCACCGATGCCGACGGAAAGGAAATCCGCCTCGACGATCTGCTCGAAGGCCCCACGCTGATACTGCCTGTCTACTACCGCTGCCCCAACGTCTGCACCTTTTTGCAGGCCAGTGTCGCGGAAGTGCTCGGCGATGTCGCTCACGAGCCGGGCAAGGATTATCAGGTCGTTTCCATCAGCTTCAACGATCGCGAAGGAACCGCCGACGCGCAAAAGGCGCGGCGCACCTACCAGGCAATCGCCGGGCGCGATTTCCCGGAAGAGGCCTGGCGATTCCTCACAGGGGAAACCGAGGCGATCAATGCCTTTTTCGACGCCGCGGGCTACCAGTTTCAGCGCCAGGGGGAGGAATTCCTGCATCCCATGGTCTCCTTCGTCGTCACCGGGGAGGGCAAAATCATCCGTTACCTCTACGGGACCCGGCCCCTGCCCAAGGATCTGACCCTCGCCTTTTATGAAGCCCAATCCGGGC
>JAWOCM010000019.1:0-52850 GCA_046483795.1 Desulfuromonadales bacterium
CCTTGTTCCGAATATCCAGCGCACTGCCGAACTGGTGCAGGAGATCGCCGCTGCCAGCCGCGAACAGGATGCCGGAGCCGACCAGATCGCCAAGGCGATCCAGCAGCTCGATTCGGTCATTCAACAGAACGCATCCTCCTCGGAAGAGATGGCCTCGACAGCCGAAGAGCTCTCCAGCCAGTCCGAGCAGCTTCAGGACGTTATCTCTTTCTTCAGGGTCAATGTGGAAAAGGGAGAGATCAAGCCCGTTCGCCAGAAGCCAGCCGGGATGCAGAATTTCTCAAATAGCCTCTCCCTCAAGGATGATTCCAACAACACCAGGCAGAGTGACCAGGCTGAAAAGGTCGAGAAGGACAATGGGATTCTGGCGGCGAATACTGACATCAGCGCCGGTCCCGATCGTCGTGATGAAGAATTTGAGCAGTTCTAGGGAGAAAAATATGAATCAGGATGTGCAAGAGGATCTCAGCCAGTTTCTTACATTTCGTCTGAATGAAGAAAGCTTTGGGATCGACGTTTCGAAGGTGCGCGAAGTTCTCGACCTGATCGAAATCACGACGGTGCCGCAAACTCCCGACTACATGCTTGGGGTTGTGAACCTGCGAGGCAATGTCGTGCCGGTGATCGATCTGCGTCAGCGTTTCGGACTTCCAGCCGCCGAGCAGACCCGCGACAGCTGCATTGTCGTCATGGAGATCCAGATTGAGGGCGAACAGATCGTGATCGGCGCGCTGGCTGACGCAGTCGAAGAGGTTCTGGATATGAGCGCCAATGACATCGAAGCTGCGCCTCGACTCGGGGCCCATGTCAATGTTGACTTCATCCACGGTGTCGGAAAGCGCGGTGAGCAGTTCGTGATGATCCTCGACATCGACCGGATATTCGCTTCCGAAGAGGTGGAGCTGTTCCAGGCTGTTCGCTCCAGTGATGAAAATGTCGCATGAACGGTTCCGAGAGCGGGGACGCCTGGGCGTTCGTCCCGGCCAGGCCGCCCGGCAGATGGACCTGCCGGAGAAATGGATAGCGAGCATATGAAAAGCGCTCTGCCGGTCGAAGCGCTGGGGTATGACGGGGACGGATGCGACGAGAACCTGCTGGAAAATCACTCCGATCCGAGAAGCATGACCCGGATGCAGACGGCTGAGATCAAAAGATATCTCGATTTCCTCGAGCAGGAATTGTTGCCGAAGCTGATGGTGACATATGGTGTGGGGATTTATCGTCCCTTCCGTCTCTGGTGTCTCGAAGCACCGCAGGAGGCCATGCCGCTCGACTTTGTCGAGACGTTGGACAGGTTCCGCGGCCGCAAGCCCAAATTTTCCTACCGGGTCTACGTCTCAGATGACTGCCCCGAAAGAATAGCCCGGGCCCGGAAGTTCTTCCGGCAGTGCGGTGGGAGGTTCTCGCCCCGGGAGTGGGTGGATTTTCAACAAACCCGGCCAGAGCGATCCCGCTTGAACTTGCGCCGGCCCCAGGACGTCATTGCCTGTTTCCGCAACTTGGAACAAAAGGACCCAACCGATCGACAACAGCTTCTGGAAGACTTCGGCCGCGTGCTCTTCCCGGGGCGGGTTCTGATGGGACCGTCCCTGGGATTGTCGAGGCGGACAGAGGCCCCCTTCGAGCGGGTGGACAGGGGGATCCAGCAACGGATCCCCTGATCCGTCGCCTTTCTTTTGCCGTTCCCCGTATAGACCTGGAGTTGCCTCTCTTTAATCATCATCGACGGACTCCCTCCCCGCGAAGCCGGTTGCGTACACGCAGGCTTCGCCTTCGGCCCTGCTGAGGCTCTCGCGTCCCCAGCCAGCAAGGCAGGGCAGGGTAGCCTTCTGCGGGAATCCAGAGAGGGGAGTTTTGCCGGGTGCCTGGATAGTAGTAGACGTCTACGGGGTAGGCGAAGAGAGCTCCGTCGGACTCATTTTTTCTGAAGCTGCTTCTGCAGTTTATTGATTCTGTTTTCACATTCCTCCTGTTTCTAAAAGTTCGTTTCGCGGACTTGAGTATGCAGGGCGCACAAAACCCTCCGTAGGGTGGGCATGGCTCACCTCGATCCGGTGGTGGCATCTACCCTGCAAAGCCCCCCTTCCTCTACATGTTGCGCCGGTACTCGCCGTGCGAAGAAATTGGGTGAAATTGGGTTGCAAAAAAAATTCCGGCATGCTAGAAACTCAGTCTCGTCGGGGTGTAGCGCAGCCTGGTAGCGCACCTGCCTTGGGAGCAGGGGGTCGGAGGTTCGAATCCTCTCGCCCCGACCATTCAGCGCCAGTAGCTCAGTTGGATAGAGCAACGGACTTCTAATCCGTAGGTCGAGGGTTCAAATCCTTCCTGGCGCGCCACATGCTTGACGCCGCGAATTTTTCATTGACAAGAGAAAAAGCGGTTCAGTAAGATAGGCCAGTTTTCTGCGGTGGGTGTAGCTCAGTCGGTAGAGCGCTGGATTGTGGCTCCAGTTGTCGTGGGTTCAAATCCCATCACTCACCCCATTAATCAGCCGGCCCGTCCTCAGGCCTTCGGACCTTGACGGGCCTTTATTTTTTTATAGACATAGCCGGATCGGTCGAACTTGTTTTGTCCCGATTCTGCAGACAGGCCTGGTTGGTGCTGTCGGACGGCAGGCTTCTTCAGGATGCTCTCTGCTGTTGAATAAAATTGAAACTCCCGTCCTGCGCGAGAGTGGCGGAACTGGCAGACGCACTGGACTTAGGATCCAGCGGGCAACCGTGGGGGTTCGACTCCCCCCTCTCGCACCAATCATTTTATTCTGCTTTTCTATCCCTTTATAAATAAAACTGCAGGCGGTTGCCGGACAATCATACCTGCACGCTCCCTTTCGTGGCGCGGTCACTCAATTTATTCGGTGAGGTCAAATCAATGGAAACATTGGATGTAAAAGTCGAAGATGTCAGCAGTATCAAGAAGCAGCTCTCTTTCGAGGTCGCCTCCGAAAAGGTCGACACAGCTCTGGACAAGGCCTATCGCAAAGTCGTCAAATCGGCCAAGGTCCCCGGCTTTCGCAAAGGGAAAGTGCCTCGCGGCATCATCGAGAAGCAGTATGGCCCGCAGATGCAGAAGGAGGCCATCGACGAATTGATCCGCGAGAGCTACTTCAAGGCACTGGTCGACAATAAGATCGCAGCCGTTTCCGGGCCCGAAATTACCGAGGCCGACCCTCTGGAAAAGGGGACGCCTTTCAACTTCACAGCCGAGGTCGAAGTCAAACCGGACGTTGAAGCCCGGGACTATACGGGGCTGGAGCTGAAAAAAGAGCAGCTTGAGCTTAGCGAAGATTACGTCGAAGGGCAGCTCGAAGAGATGCGAAGCGGCCAGGCCCAGATGGAGGTGACCTCGCGGAAGATGGCCCGCGAAGGGGACCACGTGGTCATCGATTTCGAGGGTTTCATAGACGGCGAGCCCTTTGAGGGCGGCAAAGCCGAAGATCACGAACTTGAACTCGGATCCGGTTCCTTTCTCCCGGGTTTCGAAGAGCAGATCGAGCGCATGAAACGGGGCGAGGAAAAGAATGTTAACGTCACGTTTCCCGAGGACTATGGCGCGGAGAACCTTGCTGGCAAAGAGGCGACATTCCAGGTGACCCTCAAGGAGATCAAGGAAAAGACTCTGCCAAAGCTCGACAAAGAGTTCGCAGAAGGTTTCGGAATGGAAAGCGTCGAGGAGCTCAAAAACAAGCTGCAGGAGAATTACGAGCAGCAGGAAAAGCAGCGCGTCGATTCGGATCTGCGTGAGCGCCTCATGGAGGCCCTGGTCGAAGCCAATCCGATCCAGGTCCCGGAGTCCATGGTATCATCCCAGCTCGATTACATGTTTGAAAACACCAGTCAGCGCCTGAAGTCTCAGGGGATGTCGATCGAGATGCTCGGTATGGACAAGGAGCGTTTTGCTGCCATGTACCATGATACTGCGGCCAAGCAGGTTAAAGGCAGTCTGCTTCTCGAAGCTGTGGCCCGGCAGGAAGATTTGACGCTTGATGAAAGTGAAATTGACGGTAAGCTGGAAGTCATCGCCGAGCAGGCCAATGCACCGCTGGATGCTGTTAAGCAGCACTACAGTTCTGCAGAGAACCGCAATGCCCTGAAATCACACCTGCTTGAAGAAAAAGCGATCGAATTTCTGCTCGACAAGGCTGAAGTGAAAGAAGTGCCCAAGACGGAACTCCAGGAAGAGCCCGTCGAAGAAGAGAAGGAGTAGCAACTGATGAGCAGCCTGATCCCCATGGTGGTTGAGCAGACCGGACGTGGCGAACGCGCCTATGACATTTATTCCAGACTGCTCAAGGATCGCATCATTTTCCTGGGCGGAGGCATCGACGACGCTGTCGCCAATGTGGTGATAGCCCAGTTGCTTTTTCTCGAGTCTGAAGACACGGAAAAGGATGTCTACGTCTATATCAATTCGCCCGGCGGCGTGGTGACAGCAGGTCTGGCGATCTATGACACCATGAAATATCTCAAGGCGCCGGTCTCGACCATCTGCGTCGGACAGGCGGCGAGCATGGGTGCTCTGCTGCTGGCCGCTGGTACCCATGGAAAGCGATTTGCCTTGCCGCACTCGCGCATCATGATCCACCAGCCCCTGGGAGGTTTCCAGGGACAAGCCAGCGACATCAGCATCCATGCCCAGGAGATTCTGCGCATGCGCGAAACGCTGAACCAGATACTCGCCAGTCATACCGGCCAGGACCTGGACAAGATCAGCGCCGATACCGAACGAGACTTTTTTATGGATAGCGAGTCCGCCAAGAAGTATGGTATTATTGACGACATTGTAAAAAGAAAAACCTGACTTTTTAGCGCGGAGGATTGTTTGTGAGTTCTGAAGATCGCAACCCGGATCAGCTGACGTGTTCATTTTGCGGCAAGTCGCAGGATGAAGTGAAGAAGCTCATCGCCGGACCAGCAGTTTACATTTGCGACGAATGTATAGACCTGTGTAAGGATATCATTGTCGAAGAAGCCAAGCTCGAAGAGGCTGTGGAAACCGATCAGTCGGATTTGCCGCGTCCTTCCGAGATCAAGGAAACCCTGAATGACTACGTGATCGGCCAGGAGCAGGCCAAGAAAATTCTGGCGGTCGCCGTCTATAATCATTACAAGCGTATTCAGTACGTCGCCCGAACCGGCGACGTAGAGGTGCAGAAGAGTAACATTCTCTTGCTCGGTCCCACCGGGTGCGGCAAAACGCTTCTGGCCCAGACGCTGGCAAAACTTCTCAATGTGCCGTTCGCCATGGCCGACGCGACCAATTTGACCGAAGCCGGCTATGTGGGAGAGGACGTCGAAAACATCATTCTCAGTCTTCTGCAGGACGCCGATTATGACGTGGAGAAGGCCCAGCGGGGGATTATCTATATCGACGAAGTCGACAAGATCGCCCGCAAATCCGACTCGCCGTCAATTACCCGTGATGTGTCCGGTGAAGGAGTTCAGCAGGCTCTGTTGAAGATCATAGAAGGAACGACAGCGAGCGTGCCGCCGAAGGGCGGGCGAAAGCACCCGCAACAGGAGTTCCTCAAGGTCGACACCACCAATATTCTCTTCATCTGCGGGGGGGCATTTTCCGGTCTCGAAACGGTCATCTCGCAACGCATCGGAGCCAAGACGATGGGATTCGGTGCGCCGTTGCAAAAAACCGCCGATGAGTCCATCGGGGAAATGCTGACCAAGATCGAGCCGGCAGACCTGCTCAAATACGGTCTGATTCCCGAGTTCGTCGGTCGTTTGCCTGTCGTGGCCACCCTTCATGAGCTGGACGAGGAATCCCTCATCGAAATCCTCAAAGAGCCGAAGAATGCACTGATCAAGCAGTACCAGAAGCTCTTCGAGATGGAGAAGGTCAACCTCAAGTTTACCGACGGTGCCATGGTGGCTATTGCCGCCGAGACGCTCAATCGCAAAACCGGCGCCCGTGGTCTGAGGTCGATCCTTGAAAATGCCATGCTCGAGGTGATGTACGATATCCCGTCTCAGGACCGCGTCAAGGAAGTGGTCATCAACGAGGATGTCATTACGAAAAAATCAAGACCGATCGTCATTTACGAATGTGCCGAGTCCGCCTGACCCCTTTTCCTCAAAATCGGATGACTTGAAATGACCGATCAATCTGATCTAAATCTCCAGGAAGACGATCCGCGACGGTATCCGCTGTTACCGTTGCGGGATATTGTGTTTTTCCCGAATATGGTTGTTCCCCTCTTCGTCGGACGGGAAAAGTCCATCCATGCCCTGGAAACGGCTATGGAAACGGACAAACTCGTCTTCCTTGCGACCCAGAAGGATCCCAAGACCGACGATCCGGCCATCGACGATCTCTACGAGATCGGCACACTCGGCCAGGTTATTCAGCTCCTCAAACTCCCCGACGGAACCGTGAAAGTCCTGGTCGAGGGCAAGGTGCGAGGACGAATATCGACCTTCGTCTCGGCCGAAGAAAGCCTCTATGTCGAAATAGAAGAACTTTCGAGCCCCGAGGTCGCGTCTAATGAGATCGAGGCGTTGGTCAGGAGCGTCAAGGACGTTTTTGAAACGTATGTCGGCCTGTCCAAAAAAGTGCCCGCCGAGATGGTCTCGTCAGTCAGCGGGCTCGATGAAGCGTCACGGCTGGCCGATACCATTATCGCGCAGGTGAACGTCCGGATCGAGGATAAGCAGGAACTCCTGGAACTCGTCGATCCCAGGGAGCGCCTCGAGCAGTTGTTGATCCTGCTGGAACGCGAGGTGGAAATCCTCGAGATCGAGCAGAAGATCCGCAACCGTGTCAAAAGCCAGATGGAGCGCAGCCAGAAGGAATACTACCTCAACGAACAGATGCGTGCCATCCAGAAGGAACTGGGCGAAAAAGACGAATTCAAACAGGAAATTCGCGAGCTGGAGGAGAAGGTCAAGAAGGTGGGCATGAGCAAGGAGGCTTCCGAGAAGGCCAACTCCGAGCTCCGCAAACTGAAAATGATGTCTCCGATGAGCGCCGAGGCGACAGTGGTGCGCAATTACCTCGATTGGCTAGTCTCTCTGCCATGGAACAAGAGAACGCGCGACCGTCTCGATATCGAGAGAGCCGAAGAGGTTCTGGATGCCGATCATTTCGGTCTCGAAAATGTGAAGGAGCGCATTCTGGAGTACCTTGCCGTCCAGGCTCTGCGCAAAAAGATCAAGGGACCGATCCTTTGTCTGGTCGGCCCGCCTGGGGTGGGAAAAACCTCCCTCGGGCGTTCGATCGCAAGGGCTCTCGGGAGAAAGTTCTCCCGGATATCCCTCGGCGGGGTTCGTGACGAAGCAGAGATCCGGGGTCATCGCCGTACCTACATAGGAGCGATGCCGGGGAAAATCATTCAGAATCTGCGCAAGGCGGAAACGCAGAACCCTGTGTTCATGCTTGACGAAATCGACAAGATGAGCACGGATTTTCGTGGCGATCCTTCCTCGGCTCTGCTGGAGGTCCTCGATCCGGAGCAGAACAACACCTTTGACGACCATTTTCTCGATGTCGAATATGACCTGTCGAGCGTTCTTTTCGTTGCGACCGCGAATACTCTCCACTCCATCCCCAGGGCACTGCTCGACCGGATGGAAGTGATCCGTATCGAGGGTTATACTGAGGAGGAAAAGCTCAATATCGCCAAACGGTATCTGATCGCCAAGCAGGTTGAAGCGCACGGACTCGGAAAAGAGCAGGTCCGCTTCAGCGACGCAGGTCTCTACGAAGTCATTCGAGGCCATACTCGGGAAGCCGGTGTTCGGAGTCTGGAAAGGGAGATTGCCAGTATCTGCCGCAAATTGGCCAGGGAGCTGGTAAAGTCGAAGGACAAAAAGAAAAGCTTTACAGTCGGTGTCTCTCAGGTTAAGAAGTATCTTGGCGTCCAGAAGTATCGCTATGGCGTCAAGGAGGAAGAGAGTCAGGTGGGTATGGCGACCGGTCTGGCCTGGACCGAAGTCGGGGGCGAAATGCTCTCCATTGAGACGACTGTCGTACCCGGCAACGGCAAGTTGACGGTGACAGGCAAACTTGGCGAGGTGATGCGCGAGTCGGCTCATGCGGCCATGAGTTACGTCCGCTCCCGCTGGAAGGAACTGGAACTTCCCCGAGACTTCTACAACAAGGTTGATGTCCATATCCACGTTCCTGAAGGAGCGATTCCCAAAGATGGACCTTCGGCCGGTATCACTATGGCGACGGCTCTGGCATCCGCCTTTACCGGCCGCCCTGTCGACATGGATCTGGCCATGACAGGGGAAATCTCTTTGCGAGGCCGGGTGCTGGCGATCGGTGGGCTGAAGGAAAAACTGCTGGCGGCTCGACGCGCGGGGATCAGTCGGGTGCTCATCCCTCAGGAAAACGAGAAAAACCTCCAGGATGTCCCTGCGACCATTCGCAAATCCCTTGAGATCATTCCGACCTGGCATATGGATCAAGTGATAGAGCATGCGCTAGGCGGAGAACCGGTTGTAACACCCCTGACAGCAGGACCGGGGTTTGTCGAAAAACCAGACGAAACGGTACATCATTGAAATACAGGAAAAGGCGTCAGACGGGGGAATTTTGTCTTGACAGAAAATTCTCCGGTCTGGTATAAGTGATCCCGGTTTAGCGGGGATTTAACAATTCTTTAATGCGTGGGAGGTATTGTTGTGACTAAAGCTGATCTGGTCAATGCGATCGCTGATGAGGCGGGATTAAGCAAGGCTGATGCCGAAAAAGCTTTGAAAGCTTTTACGGACACCGTTACCAAGGCTCTAAAGAAGGATGAAAAAGTAGCACTGGTAGGTTTCGGTACGTTCAGTGTTGGTGAGCGTGCAGCTCGCACCGGCAAGAATCCTCAAACGGGAGCTCAGATCAATATCCCTGCTGCCAAGGTGCCCAAGTTCAAGGCTGGCAAAGCCCTCAAGGACAGCATCAACTAGATAGAATGTATCAAAAAAAGAAGCAGGGCTTTTGAGGCCAAAGCCTCAAAAGCCCGAATAAAATAGGAAACGTAAAGCTATCGCCTCGCTGCCACTACTTTATGATAAATCTTTCGTTTCCTGTTTTGTGTTTTCAGGGGTTGTAGTAGAGTTGGTTACAACACCGGCCTGTCACGCCGGAGGTCGCGGGTTCGAGTCCCGTCAACCCCGCCATTTTATAGATAAGGGCGAATAGCTCAGTTGGGAGAGCATCGGCCTTACAAGCCGAGGGTCACAGGTTCGAGCCCTGTTTCGCCCACCAGTACATTCGTAAAAGCTTTCTTCGCGAAGCCATGGGGTTGTAGTAGAGTTGGTTACAACACCGGCCTGTCACGCCGGAGGTCGCGGGTTCGAGTCCCGTCAACCCCGCCATTAAAAAAAAGAGGCGAGACCCTTTTGAAAGGGTGTCGCCTCTTTTTTTATGCTGACCGCAACAGACGAATCCATCAAAGACAGGGGACCTTGTCAACATCCGCACCTGGTCAGAAAATTATATCAAAATTGTGACCGACCCGAAAAAGGCTGGAAATTCGATAAGAATGCGAGTAGATTTTTCCCGAACAGGATCGCAGATCGGATTGACTCTGATGGTGTTGATCCTTACCCTGACAGGTATCCGCTCCAGATCCGGAAGTCGAAGGTATTCTGTCCGGCATGTTCTGTGATGCGCACAGCGGCAGTGAGCGGCACAGACCAGGCGGCCTCCTTACAGATGAGTGGTAAGTTATGATTCAGCTCTTTAACGTCTCCAAGTCATTCAACCGGGAATCGTCCGCGCTGGCCGATCTCACCATGAGAATCGCCAAGGGTGAATTTGTTTATATCACCGGAGCGTCCGGGGCTGGCAAGTCCACGCTTTTCAAGCTTCTCTTCTGTCAGGAAAAACCGAGCCGGGGACAGATCCTGGTCAACGGGCAGAACCTCACACGTCTTCCCTCGCGTCGGCTCCCCTTTTTCCGACGCCATCTTGGAGTGGTTTTCCAGGATTTCAAACTTCTCAACAATCGTACGGTTTTCGAGAATGTGGCTTTTGCCCTGGAAGTGCAGGGCAAAAAGCGCTACGAGGTCAGTCAGAAGGTTTACCAGACCCTTAAACAGGTGGGATTGGAGCACAAACTGCACTGTCGACCCCTCGAGTTGGCCGGCGGAGAGCAGCAAAGGGTGGCAATCGCCCGGGCTCTGGTGGTAGATCCGTTGATCCTGCTTGCCGACGAACCGACCGGGAACCTCGATCCGGATGTGGCCATGGAGATCATGGGACTCTTTAAAATGGCCAACGCCCGGGGCTCGACAGTGGTTCTGGCCACTCATGACCGGGAAATGGTGCGGAGTTTTCCTCGAAGAACCCTGACCCTGGACGATGGCCGTCTGGTCGATGATCGGATGCCCTGATATGTCATGCCACCCTCGGAATCCGGAGCTTCAGCCGATGGAGAGATGCTGTGTTTGAGCGCTTGCGTTACTTCATAAGACGGCTTGTTGCCAATATGAGGCAAAGCCCTGTGTTGACCGCTGCCACCATCCTGACGGTTACGGTATCGTTGACGATCGTTGCTGTTTTCGCCCTGCTGGCGGTCAATATCGAGCGTCTCGGCGAGGCCTGGAGCAGCGAAGTGCAGGTGGTCGCCTATCTGCAGAATCCGCCTGCCTCAGAGGTGCTGGATGAGTGGCGTGAAAAGCTTCTGGATCGCCCCGAGGTGACTGCGGTGGCGTACATCTCTCCCGAGAAGGCCTTTGAACTGTTTCGTGACAGGCTCGGGCAGGAGGGGGATATGCTGCGAGGGGTCGAGCCGGACATCCTGCCGGCGTCCCTCGAGGTTTCCCTCGTCACGGATAGTCGAAATCCGGCCGGGGTGAGATCCGTGGTCGAGTTTCTGCGCGACACCCTTGGTCTCGATGACCTGCATTACGGGCAGGCCTGGTTGGAGAAATTCGAGTCTTTCATGGTTCTGCTTCGCCTTTCGGGCATGGTACTCGGTACGATCCTGATGGCTGCAACCCTTTTCATTATCTTCAATACGATCCGCCTGACCCTCTTTGCCCGCCGTGATGAACTGGATATTATGGCGCTGGTCGGGGCGACGCCCTTTTTTATCAAGGCCCCCTACGTTCTGGAAGGAGCTGTTCAGGGAGCTGCCGGCGGCTTGATGGCCCTGGGGATCGTATGGACCTTGTTCCGGCTGGTTCTGCATGACGGGCTGCAGGCCCTTCTGCTGTCCCCCGGTGCTTTCAACGTTATCTTCCTTTCTCCCGCTCAACAGGCCATGCTCGTTTTCGGAGGTTTTCTTCTCGGCGTGTTCGGAAGTCTCGGCTCATTGCGCAAATTCGTCAGGGTCTGAAAAGTGAAATTTCGCGCTGATATACTTCTTTTCTTTTTCTCTCTTTTGCTCACGGTACTTCTGATGCCGGTGTCATATTCTCCGGCTGACGAGCTTGGAGAAAGCCGCAGTAAACTCCAGGAAATTGAAAGACGTCTCCAGAAGACCAGCGAGAACCTCGAGGAAAAGAAACAGGCTGAACGACAGTTGCTCACCGATCTGCGATCGGTCCGTAACGAATTGAAGCGGATCCGTGAACGAGACAAAAACCTGGAACGGGAGCTGGGTGAAATAGAAGGGAGGATTTCGGCCAAGAAGGAAGAGGCCGGGGAAGCCCGCGCCCATGTTGGAGAGATGGAATCGCAAGTCAATGCCCGGCTTGTGGCTCTTTATAAATCGGGGAATGCCGGCCCGATGAAAGTTCTTTTCTCCTCCACAACGCCCTCAGAAATGGAACGCCAGTTCCGTTATGTCAGTCGTATTGTGCGGCATGATCGCGAGCTTCTGAAAGAGTACCGAGCCCGTCTCGACAGCCTTGATCAGGCGCTTGCGGCGCTGGAGCGTCTGCGCGAGTCCCGGGAAATGCTTCATGCCGAGGTGCAGGATAACAGGCAGCAACTTGAATCGGCCGATGACCTTAAACAGAAATTGCTTGCGCGATTGCGTCAGGACAAGGACGCCCTTGCTGCCAGGCTTGACGAGCTCAGAGATCGAAAGGCCCGCCTCGAGAAACTGGTCAAAAAACTTGAATCAGCCTCTCCCCGGGAGTATAGTGGAGAGTCTGGCTCCTTTTCATCTGCAAAGGGCATGCTGCCGTGGCCTGCAAAGGGCCGCATTCTTGTCGGTTTCGGTACCAGCAAGCACCCCGAACTGGGCACGCGTCATTCCAGTAACGGCATTGAAATCGAAGCTGGCGACAATCAGCCGATTCATGCGGTGGCGCCCGGACAAGTTGTGTTCGCTGACGCTTTCAAGGGATACGGAAACCTTGTCATTGTTGACCACGGAGAAAGTTTCCACTCGCTATACGGAAATGTATTGAGATTGAACACAAAAGTGGGCGACCAGTTGGAGGCCGGTGATATCCTGGCCTATTCCGGTCATTCGGGATCGAGTGGTCTCTACTTCGAAATCCGCCATCATGGCGCTCCGCTTGATCCGATGATATGGCTCGGATCTCCAACCAGCCAAGCCGCCCGGAGGAATGAGTAAATGAAAAAGAAGAGTCTCCTCGCCAAGCTGATGATGGTGGTTCTTGTCGCCTCCTGCACGACATTCGTTCTCAATTATTCCGGTGCCCTTTCAAAAGTTCAGGCAGAAGAGACATCACAGTACGAAGAGATCGAGATTTTCACCGACATTCTTTCAATCATTCAAAAGAACTACGTCGAGGAAGTGCCTGTAAAGGATCTCGTTTACGGAGCGATCAACGGCATGCTGGAAACCCTCGATCCGCATAGTGCGTTCATGCCACCGGAGATTTACAAGGAACGAAAAATCGATACCAAAGGAGAATTCGGCGGGCTGGGTATTGAAATTACCGTCCGCGACGGCATCCTCCAGGTCGTCTCCCCAATCGAGGACACTCCCGCGTTCAGGGCCGGAATCCAAGCCGGAGACCAGATACTCAAAATCGAAGGCAAGTTCACCAAAGATTTAAGCATCATGGATGCCGTCAAGATTATGCGCGGAAAACCGGGTACCGATGTGACGATTACCATCATGCGTGAGAGCTTCGACAAACCCCTGCCATTAACTTTGACCCGGGAAATTATCAAGATCGAAAGTGTCAAGGCCAGAATGCTGGACGACGGCTACGGGTACGTGCGTGTTTCCCAATTTCAGGAAAGAACAGGTGGAGATCTCCACAAGGTTCTATCCGACATGCGAGAGGAAAATGGTGCTCTGGATGGCCTCATTCTCGACCTCAGGAATAACCCTGGAGGGCTTCTCGACCAGGCTGTGGAGGTTGCCGATACCTTCCTCACCGAAGGTTTGATCGTATATACCGAAGGGCGGGACGAAGAGAACCGTATGCGTTTTTTGGCCGAAGCCGAGAACACGGAACCGATGTATCCTATGGTGGTTCTGATCAACGACGGAAGCGCCAGTGCTTCGGAAATTGTTGCCGGAGCTTTGCGTGACCATGACAGGGCTGTCACCATGGGAACCCGCAGTTTTGGCAAAGGTTCAGTGCAGACGCTGATTCCTCTCGGAGATCACTCCGGGCTGAGCCTGACTACGGCGCATTATTTCACTCCCAGCGGTACAAGCATTCAGGCCCGGGGAATCACGCCGGACATCGAGGTGGAACAAGCCGAAATCACCAAAGCCGAAGGAGATCCGCATTTTCGTGAAGCGGATCTGGAGAAGCACCTGGAAACCCGGTCCCCGGAATCGCAAAGTTCGCCTGAAGTCCAGCAAGACCAGAAGGCTCTGGAGAAGGAACTGCCCGGAGATTATCAGTTGATGCGGGCTCTCGATCTTCTTAAGGGATATGATGTCTTTCGCAAACTTGTTCCCGCTGCCGCCTGAGCCGACCAGTCCTCTCCGGACGGTACATAAATCCACCCCCTTTACTTATTGACGACCGGTATGTCCTCAAAGAATAAAAAGCCTTCAGTTAAAAAGAAACGGGCGAAAAAGAGGTCTTTCCGCAATTATCGACTGCCGGCCCTGTTGGCTGCTGCTGCGGCGATGGTGGCTATGGTTTTCGCAGGATTATACCTGCATGAAGGCCGTCAATCGGAAAAGAAGACGGCACCGGGGCAGGTTTCGTCTTCGCCTTATGAATTCCTCGAGGATGTCAGGATTGAGGTGGAGAGCCTGCTGTTGCGCAATGGAGCGTCCCTGGAGGGGATCAGGGATGGGCTTGTGGCGGACACACTGGTGTTTACGGTTGAAGGAGATTTCCCATCGCCTTATCTGACGAACAATTTCAGGGAGCGGCTGGAGCGGATTTCACCCCGGCTCCGCCTCTTCTCCGATTCTGATCGAGGGACATTAAGGGTCGTTCTGGACCATGACACGATCTGCCGTGTCGAGTTTCCCGGCAGGCCCGAGGTGCTCCCTGACGCCCCGAAACCCCGCCTGGCTATCGTTATGGACGATCTGGGCCGGGAGATGAAAACAGCAAGGGCGCTGATCTCTCTGGAGTTTCCGGTGACGTTTTCCATCCTTCCTGGAACCTCGAACTCAACGAAAGTTGCGAATCTGGCACACCGTGGTCAACGCGAAGTCCTTGTGCATATCCCGATGGAGCCGCAGGGATTCCCGGCTGTCGACCCTGGCAGCGACGCTCTTCTTCTGGACCATTCGACGGAAGAGTTGCGTTCCCGTCTGGGCGCCTTCTGGCAGAGAGTTCCCTATGCAGTGGGGGGGAATAATCACATGGGTTCGCGCTTTACCGAAAATACCGAGGCGATGACCACAGTTCTCGAATTCATGCGCGAGAACGCCTTTTTCTTCATCGACAGTCGCACCTCCGGTCGCTCTGTGGCTTACCGGTTGGCTTCGGAGTCGGGAGTGGGCTCGGCATCGCGCGACGTTTTTCTCGATAATGAGCAGGATGTGGAAAAGATACGACTCCAGATTCGCAAACTAAAAAAAGTCGCTCTGGAAAAAGGGTATGCCATCGGTATCTGTCACCCTTATCCCGAGACCCTGGAGGCGTTACGCCTTGAATCAGCTGCCCTTGCCGACGGGGATGTCAAGGTAGTCCCTGTTTCGGAATTGTTGAATCAGGTCGGGAGCTGACGCGCAATGCGGCTGCCGGCGGCCAGATATTCGCGATACTGTTCTTCGTAGAGGATCTCTTCTGGAAAATCGCTGCTGATCCGGCGGATCAGCAGAAAACGGTCTGAGAGCATGTTCTTGTCATCGAACAGAGTCCGGGCGACCATGCGGGAGAGGGGAGAGTGCTCGTCCCGAGGGAGGGGAACCTGCTTGTGGGAAATTTCGAGCAAATTTTCATCGAATCGGTAAAATGACAGGCGCTGTTCGTAAAATCCTTTGGTGTTCGGTGCCCGGCGAATGACGAAATAACAACGCTGGGCCGATTCGCGCAGCAGTTGTTGCAGCGGGCTCAAGGCAGTCGGTGCTTCCCGGGTGTTGAAGATATAGCGGAAGATCAGATCGGCAAAGCATTTCTCTTCGATGTATCCGGTAGTCCCGCCATCCGAGGTTTCGGCGTAATAGGCGATTTTGCTGCTGTCCGGCTTGTCGTCCCCCAACTGATCCCCGCAGACCAGACATCCGGTGGCGAGCAGAAGGCGACGTTCATCGAAAGCGTTCTCCCGCTTCTGATCCCGTTGCTGCAATCCCAGACGAACATCATCGGCGCGGAAGGTCTTCTTTTTCAGAAAATCCCGGTAGATGGACTGGGCGAAATCGATAAACTGTGAGTGAACCTCTGTATGGTTCCCGTGTGTGAGCACAGGGTAGATTCGGCCTTCCGGATTGGTATTGAGACTTTCGACTTTCGGGCTCTTGGAGATGTAGCCGTCATAGCAGTTGTAGCCGCGATTAATGGCATACGCCCGCATCAAATGGTAGGGCGTCTTGAACGGGCCGGGAAAACGGATTCGTTGATCGATGAGACAGGGAAGGATCTGGAGTGTGTGTCTCGGAAGGTTATGATGTTCGAAGAATTCAAAAATATGACGACAGTTTTCAAGTGACGGCGTATCTTTGACGGGGACGATCACACGGTCCGCTGCGAAAAGAGCGTTTTGGGTGAAAATATCCAGGTCCGGACGGGTATCTATGATGACGATACCTCGTATCTGAGACTCGGCCAGGGCCCGTGCCAGCGTTTCATGGCTATCGAGTTGATCGCGGATAAGGGCAATCTCAGCGCTTGAGGGGATGAACTGGATACCGAATTCGCCGGTTTGGGTCAGTTCATCCAGTTTCCCGCCGCGGAAAATCTCTGCCACCGTTCCCTGCCTGTTGTCGCTGTTGCGACCGATCCTGAACATTTTATCTACGGAGAAGTGATTGTCGAAACTCAGCAGGGTGACCGGGAGGTCCTCAGCGGTGGCTTTCAGATAGATGGCCAGATTCGTCGCCAACGTTGTTTTGCCGACGCCGCCTTTTTCGCTCGATACGGTGATCACGTAGGGTCGAGACATAGTCGATTTTCCTCCTTAACGCTCCATATATAGTGTAATTTCATTCTTTTGTCAACGTTGATACCCAAGATATAGTGTCTTATTCTATGCCCGTTAATTCAGATATTCTCACTGTTTCCGCGTTGGTCGCTCTTCTCCAGGAGGTCGTCGAAGACAACTTCGTCCAGGTTCTCGTGGAAGGGGAGATCGCCAACTTTGCTACTCCCGCCAGCGGACACTGGTACTTCACACTCAAGGATGAAGCCGCCCAGATGCGGGCGGTGATGTTTCGAACACAGAACAGGCTCTTGCCGTTCCGCCCTGATCGAGGAATGAAGGTACTGTGCTGTGGCCGGCTGTCTGTTTATTCGCAACGGGGGGAAGTCCAGCTGATCGTCGAAAGCATGGAGCCCAGTGGTCTGGGCAGTTTACAGCTCGCCTTCGAACAGCTCAAAGATCGCCTTGCTGCCGAAGGGTTGTTTGCCCCGGAGCATAAAAGCCCCCTGCCGCCCTTTCCCGCAACCGTGGGGGTGGTCACCTCGGCAACCGGGGCTGCCATTCACGATATTCTCAATGTGCTGCGTCGCCGCTCAGCCGGTGTCCGTGTGCTTATCCGTCCGGTCAAGGTCCAGGGAGAGGGCGCTGCCGGGGAGATAGCGGCCGGCATCGCGGAGATGAACCGGCATGGCCAGGCCGATGTCCTGATCGTCGGCCGCGGCGGCGGGGGCATCGAGGATTTGTGGGCCTTCAATGAAGAAGCCGTGGCCCGGGCCATTTATTCATCGCAAATTCCGGTGATTTCTGCAGTCGGCCACGAAGTCGATACGACCATTGCCGATTATGTCGCCGATCTGCGGGCGCCCACCCCCAGTGCAGCGGCGGAACTGGTTGTCAAGGAACGACTGGCTCTGGAAAATCACCTTGATCATCTCACCATGCGGATGGCGTCCCACATGCGAGGCCGCGTGCAACGGCTGAATGACAGGCTTGATGCCATGCGGACCGTTCTGCGCTCTCCCGTCGAAAAGATCGACCTGGCACGTCAGCGTCGGGAGGATCTGGAACGGCGCTTAAACCGGGCCGTGCTGACAAAGATCGACAACTTGCGCCAGCGACTGGGGATGCATTCGAGCAGACTCGATGCCCTGTCGCCTCTCAAGGTGCTGGGGCGGGGATACAGCATCGCTTTCGACGAACGCGACGGGTCCGTGGTGCGGGATGCCGCCGCTGTGCAAACCGGCCAGCGTCTGCGCCTGCGTTTTGCCCGGGGCCGATGCCATGTTGTCGTCGAGGCGACCGAGAGCGAGGATTGATATGCGTATCGTTGTGTTCGTTCTTGGCTTTTTCTGGCCCGTTCTCGCTTCGGGTGCTTCGCTCGACCTGTCGTCTACGTCCATCGGGACCGGCGAAGTCGCCGTACTCGAGTATCAAGGGGATACACCGGCAGTGGCGCTCGGTCGTTTCAGGGAAAATGTTTTCTTTCTCACCCCCAACGATATGGGCGCTTCGGCCCTGGTCGGTGTGGATGTCCAAGCCGAGACTGGGGAATATCCGTTGCGCGTCGCTGTCGTCGACCGGGAAGGGCGCTCGCAATTCCATGAAATGATGGTCCGGGTGGAGGAGGTCGAAAGGCCGGCCGAGCGGCTGACGCTTCCCAGGGAGATGGTGACGCCGGCCGACCCGGCCCTCCTGCGGCGCATTGCCAGAGAACGCGATCTGCTGCGGGAATTGTTCGGCCGCAATGAGGGGGAATTCACCCCCGGCCCCTTGCATCTTCCCGTTGACGATCCCGTGGGAAGCCCTTTCGGGCTGCGGCGCATCCTCAATGGGATTCCGAAATCGCCGCACAGCGGCGTTGATTTTCGCAGCCCCGCGGGAACAGAGATCAGGGCCCCGCTCGACGGCAGTGTCGTCTTTGCCGGAGACCTGTACTATACCGGTCGCACTGTCGTCCTCGACCACGGTGCCGGGCTTTTCACCTACTACGCCCATCTTCGAACGACGGAAGCTCATCCGGGCGACAGGATTCGCCAGGGAGAAGCCGTCGGCACTGTGGGAAGCACGGGCCGCTCCACAGGCCCCCACCTCCACTGGGGAGCAAAATTGCGCGGCGACCGTATAGACCCCCTGGTTTTGCGTCGGGAGCTGGCCCGGGAAAGGCCTTGACGCCGATTCGCGGCAGGTGCAATAATTATATTATACGGATTCAGTCCAGTGAGAAAATGTATGGCCAAGAAACAGGATTCATTCGAATCCGACCTTAAAAAACTTGAAGAAATCGTCGAAATTCTTGAATCAGGAGAACTTCCCCTGGAAGAGTCCCTGACACGGTTCGAAGAGGGTGTAAAGTGTGCTGCGCGGTGTCGAAAGACCCTCGAGAACGCCGAATTGAAAGTCGAAAAACTGCTCCGGGATCGCGACGGCGGGCATGCCGTCGAACCCTTCGCAGAGGAATGACCATCGGAGGCCCATTGGACCTGAAGAGCTATCTGGAAGAGCGCCGGACCATGGTGGATGACGCTCTAGAACATTATCTTCCGGCGAGCGATACCCTGCCGCAGTCGGTGCACGAGGCGATGAGGTATTCGGTCTTTGCCGGAGGCAAACGCATCCGGCCGGTGCTGATGATGGCGGCTTGCGAAACTCTGGGTTCCGAACCCGATCGCACCCTGCCGGCCGCCTGCGCCATAGAAATGATCCATACCTATTCGCTGATTCACGACGACCTGCCGGCGATGGACGATGACGATTTCCGTCGCGGCCGCCCGACGTGTCACAAGGTCTACGGTGAGGCAACTGCGATCCTGGCAGGCGACGCCCTGTTGACGGAGGCGTTTCTGCTGCTCTCCCGGCCTGATGTTCTGGAGGGCGTTCCGGACGATGTACGCTGCCGTGTCATTCACACCATTGGACGCTGCGCCGGTTCTCTCGGGATGGTCGGCGGGCAGGTGGTGGATATGGAATCGGAAGGAAAGTCGATCGATCTGCCGACTCTGGAATATATTCACACCCACAAGACCGGAGCGCTGATCCTCGCCTCCATACAGAGCGGAGCCCTGATCGGCGGTGCTGATGAAACAGATCTGCGGGCATTGAGCCGTTATGCCGAAGCCGCGGGACTGGCCTTCCAGGTTGCGGATGATATTCTCGACGTCGTCGGCGACCAGGAACAAATCGGCAAGGATGTCGGCAGCGACCAGGCCCGGGGCAAGGCAACTTATCCGTCGTTGCTCGGCCTTTCCGTCGCCCGCCAGCGTGCCAGGGAACTCAAGGATGTAGCGATCGGGGAGATCGAACCGTTCGGCGCCAGAGCGGAACCCTTGCGCGAGATCGCCCGTTACATCGTCGAGCGAGCCTTTTAAAGGGGACTGAGGAGTTAATGCATGTCTAGCCTTTTGGAGCGATTAAACTCTCCATCGGAACTCGAACAACTCTCCACCGGGGAGATGGAAACCCTGGCGACGGATCTTCGCGATGTTATCCTGGAGACTGTCGCCGAAAACGGGGGTCATCTCGCCAGTTCGCTCGGAGTTGTCGAGCTCTCCATCGCGCTTCACCGCGTCTTTTCCACCCCTGACGACAAGATCGTCTGGGATGTCGGACATCAGGCCTATGCCCACAAGCTCCTGACAGGGCGCCTGGCTGAATTCCATACGCTGCGTCAGTACGGGGGCATGAGCGGTTTTCCCAAACGCGAGGAAAGCCCGCACGACGCTTTCGATGTCGGCCACTCCAGCACTTCTATTTCAGCTGCACTGGGCATGGTCGCCGGCCGCGAACTCGCGGGCGGCGACGAAAAGGTTGTGGCGGTGATCGGCGACGGCTCCCTGACATCCGGCCTGGCATTCGAGGGACTCAACCAGGTCGGTCATCTGGAGAAGGACATGATCGTCATTCTCAATGACAACGAGATGTCGATCTCCCCCAATGTCGGCGCCATTTCGTCCTTTCTTAGCCGTAAACTCTCCTCCGACACCTATCATCGCGTCAAACGCGAGACAGAAAACCTGCTGGCGCATCTTCCCCGTTTCGGCAAGGACCTGGTGACCCTCGCGCGCCGGGCCGAAGAGTCGATCAAGGGTTTTCTGACGCCGGGGATGCTTTTTGAGGCTTTCGGGTTCGATTATTATGGACCCATTAATGGTCACGATCTGGACGGATTGGTCGAGACGCTCGAAAATGTCAAGCACCGGCAGGGACCTGTTCTGGTCCATGTTCTGACGAAGAAGGGCAAGGGATATGAGCCGGCTGAAACCCAGCCGGATCTGTTTCATGGCGTCGGACCCTTCGATCGGCAAACCGGGATGATTCAGGCAGGGAAGGGCGGTCCTCCCAGTTACACGGCGGTTTTTGGCCAGGCGATGTCCGAGATGGCTCGAGACGACGGACAGCTTGTCGCCATTACTGCGGCGATGACCGATGGAACCGGCTTGAAAGATTTTGCCCGTGAATTTCCGGATCGCTTTTTCGATGTCGGGATTGCGGAGCAGCACGCTGTCACCTTTGCCGCGGGTCTGGCCTGTCGGGGCATGAGGCCCGTCGTGGCCCTTTACTCGACCTTTCTGCAAAGGGCCTACGATAATGTGCTGCATGATGTCTGTCTGCAGAAACTGCCCGTCACCCTGGCACTCGATCGCGGCGGCCTCGTCGGCGCCGACGGACCAACCCATCACGGCGTTTTCGATCTGTCGTATCTTCGCCATATGCCGCACATTGTTTTCATGGTGCCTCGCAATGAAGTCGAACTGCGTCGGGCCATGGAGACGGCGCGCCGACACGACGGACCGTTCGCGTACCGTTATCCGCGCGGCAACGCCGAAGGGCTGCCTCTTCCCCGGGAGCGCGAGACTCTGGAGATCGGCAAAGGCGAAAAGCTCCGGGACGGTTCCGATGGCGTCATCCTGGCCGTCGGCACGATGGTGAAACCGGCGCTCGAAGCCGCTGAAGCTCTGGCCGAGGAAGGGGTGGAGATAGCGGTGGTCGATCCGCGTTTCATCAAGCCTCTTGATCGGGACTTGCTTGTTGACGAAGGCCGCAGGACAAAGAAGGTGGTGACGGTGGAGGAAAATGTCCTGCAGGGCGGTTTCGGCAGTGCGGTCCTGGAACTCTTTGAACAGGAGGGTGTGGCGAACGATGTACAGGTGATGCGTCTCGGCCTTCCCGATGCCTTTATCGAGCAGGGAACCCAGAAAGAACTGCGTGCCGCTTACGGACTGGACGCCGATGGGATCGGCGAGCGCATCCGCGAATTTCTCGTCCCGCCGATCGCCGAAGCAGCCGGCAAATCGAGCTGACCGATTTCGATCGAAACGAAAGAAAACCGTCCCATGCCAGGCATGCGGGCGGTTTTCTTGTTTCGGTGCGTAATTTTCAAAAGCCGTCCGGACCTCACCTGTCGAGCAGGGGGCGGGAGGAAGTGGCTGAAGATTTACGATCAGTCCACTTGCGGCCGGTCCCTGCGACGGCGTTTTGTGTAATAAGAGAAGAGAGCGAATACGACTCCGATGCTCATGGAAAGACCACCGGCAAGAGCCAGGGGCACGCCGGGATCACTGTTGATGGTCAGGACGCTGTAGGGCTCGAAAACCGGCTCAAGGGGTCGCAGCTGCACCCCGAATCTGGACAGCGGTTCAGGGAGGCCCTGGCGGAGAAAATACCAGCCGTCCCATACGATCCGGGAATCGTCGTTCAAAGTCACCTCGAAGGCGGGATTCCCTATTTTGGAGCTTCTTGGGACGATGTTTCCCCGTCCGTTCAAAACGGCGTCAGGGTAGAATCGGCCGACGCTGAGCTGCAAGTCGTCGTCAAGACTGATGGAGGTGTTCTCTTTCAGGACGAGTTGTTCTCGAGTTGCGGAGGCGAAGCGAAATCCGACCGGCTCGCGCCCGAAAGAAGTGGCCAGAACGAGAAGGCCTTCTGCCTGCATGGGATGATTGATGCGGACCGTTCCCCGAGCGACTTCCTGATTGGCCTTCAGCAATGTCAGGTCGTTAACCATGTCAAGAAAGCCGCCGTCTTCGCCGAAGCGCGGCTCGAATCCCTCGAGACGCAGGTATAGACCGTCGCGGTGAGGCACGGCGATCCTCTCCCCGACCGCCAATTGATGCCCTTCGGTGCGAAAGCCGCTGAGGCTGCCGACGGTATAACCGGTGACGATCAGGACGAATCCCAGGTGAATCATGTACTCGCCGCTTTTGCGCCATCGACTGCGAAATTGAAAGATCCAGTCGATGAAGCAGCAAGCCGTGTTGACGCCGAGGAGGACGAGCAGAAAAAGCGTGACGAATACCCACCATGTGCTGTTGAAATTATCCATGGCGATCCCGCTTAACCATTCGCCAAGGGGCATGCGGTCCATGGGACCGAAGACAGCCGTGCGGGAAGGGATCAGCAGGGAGCCGCCCATTGCCGTCAGAGTCGCTGCCGAGGCAAGAACGATCGTCACTTTCAGGGAGCAGCAAAAAGACCAGAGGTTACGAAACATCGATTTACTCCAGGGGGTGGTTGCTTTCGAGCAGCAGCCCGATTCCCAGGTAGGTAAACAGGACCAGACCGAAACCGGCGATACTCAGCCAGGCGTAGACGGGCCCCTGCCAGCGTCTGGCGAACTTGGCATGGCACATCCCCGCGTAGAACAGCCAGACGAGAAATGACCAGAGACTTTTGATGTTCCAGCTGAAATAATACCCCCAGGCGATATAGGCCCATACCCCGCCGGCGACCATGCAAAGTGTAAAAAAGCAGAACCCCAGGAAAATCGCCTCTTCGTTGAGCTTCCGCAATTCCGTAATGTCCGGCAGCAGGTTGTGCCCAAGACGTTTTTGCATCAGGTAGAGTGCTCCTAGTGAAAAGGCCATGGCAAAAAGGGCATAGCCGAGAAAGGAGAAGGCGATATGCAGGGTGAACAGAGGCGTGTCGAGTGATGGGATCAGCTGAGGGATCGACATGTCCCGCGGCAGGCAGAAGCCGAGCAGCACAATATTGAGCAGCATGACGAACAGCCCTGCGGCATGCAGACGGTAGCGCAATTCGAAATAAACGAAGCTTGCCGCCAGGGCCCAGCTGAAGAAGAAGAGAGTGGAGAAAAGATTGGTAACCGGCAGAAATCCGGCCAGTGCCCAGCGCCACGCCAAGGCAGCTGTTTGCAGTGCGAAGCCGGCCAGGACGCACCCAAGGGCGATCATGCGAATTCGATCTTTTCGCAGGGGCAAGTGCAGCAGATAGAAGAAGACGGCTGCTATATAGGCGGAGAAGGCATAAAATATCAGTGAATTGTGAGTCATAAAGGGTTGCTCCATCGCTGTCCCGGCGTCGGCCCTTGGCAGGGCAGTCACCTTGAACGGGCCATTGAACTTTATAAAATCAATGGGAAAATACCACAAAACAGGAGCTGAAGGAAGTGCTGCATTGTCAACCTGAGCCCTTTTGACCTGGTTGACAATGCCCGGGCCGCGTGATAATTTCTGCTCCCATGAAAGAAGACTTTATCAGTGTTCGGATGCATTCGTCCCTCCATGGATTCCACCACTCCGGAGCAGAACGTCTCTGTGGTGAAGATGAGCTGGAGGATGTCTCCAGGCAGCTGCTTCAGCGTGCCTTGAGCCATGAAAGGGGACAGGCGGACAAGGTATTCCTGCGATTCGATTCAGTGCCCTCCCGCTTGGTTTGCAATGGATGTCTCCCTGATATGCAGACAATAGAAGTTGACGGTTACCGAGAGGGGCGGGCAGCGGCGAGGGAGCTGCTCCATGCCGCAGGCGTTTCAGCATGTGCGGCATCTATGGCCGTGAACAGCCTGGCCGGGGGCGCTGCTCCCGGCGGGGCGAACATGCGCGGCGCCATGCTGGTCGATGCAGAGACCGGCCGGCGCAGAGAAAGTGATCCCGCTCGCGGCGTACGCGCCAAGGGGATGGATATCTCTGCCGGCGCGGAGAAGATGCTGCGCATGGCGCTGGGCCGCAGAGGGCTCGACAACGATCATGTGCGCGAAGCGATGGTTCTGGCGGCCAAGGTGATTTCGACCCCCGGAATCATCGCAGAGTTGTGCTGGTCCGACGACCCGTCCTATACGACGGGTTACGTGGCCAGTGCCAACGGCTATCAACGTCTGACCCATCTCAAGCCGGCCGGTAACGAACTGGGCGGACGGGCGTTCTTCGTCCGGCCGCAAACCTCACTGCCGGAAATCGTCGATTATCTCGAGAATTCCTTCCTGCTTGTCACCGAATTGGGCCGCTTTCTGGAGAACCGTCGCTGGACCGGAGATCTGGATGAATGACCTGCAAAAGCAACTGGAGGACCTGCGCGCTGCCGATATGCTTCGCACCCTGCGAACGATCGATGGCGCCCAGAAGCCGCACGTTACAATCGACGGGCGTGATTACCTGTTGCTCTGTTCCAACAACTATCTCGGACTTGCGGACCATCCCCGGCTGATCGAGGCGGCTTGTCGGGCAACCCGGGATTACGGCACCGGCAGCGGCGCCAGTCGACTGGTATCGGGAAGCCTGCGTCTGCATGAGCGTCTCGAAGAATGTATCGCCGCTTTCAAGGGGACTGAATCCGCGCTCGTGTTCAACTCCGGCTATGCGGCCAATACCGGAATTCTGCAGGGCCTGTGCGGCCCGGGCGACGTCATTTTTTCCGATCGCCTGAATCATGCCTCGATCATCGACGGCTGCCGCCTGTCCGCCGCCCGCACTATTGTCTATCCGCACGGCGACGCAGCGTCTCTCGAAGAGTTGATGGTCCGGGAGACACCTCGCCGCCGGGGGCAGTGGCTGATCGTCACCGACGGTGTGTTCAGTATGGACGGAGATATGGCCCCTTTGCCGGAACTGGTGCGTCTCAAGGAGCGCTACGACGCCCGGCTGATGGTGGACGATGCACACGGAACCGGGGTCTTCGGATCTGCCGGCCGCGGCACTGCTGAACACCTGGATTGCCTGGAGAAGGTCGATCTGCACATGGGGACGCTGGGAAAAGCCCTGGGAGGCTTCGGAGCCTTTCTCGCAGCCGACCGGGCTGTCGTCGATATCCTGGTCAACCGGGCGCGATCCTTCATTTTCTCCACCAGTCTGCCTCCGGGGGTCCTTGGCGGGGCCGAAGCGGCGATCGATCTGGTCGGATCGGCCGAGGGACGGACACGAAGGAAGGCATTGCACCAGAATCGGGCCTTTTTCGCCGCTCTTCTGGAAAAGGCCGGTCTCGATCTTCTGGGCAGTACGACGCAGATCGTTCCTGTCCTGACAGGTGAACCTCAGCCGACCATGGCGGCGTCTCGAGGCCTGTTCGAAGAGGGGATTTTTCTTCAGGGGATTCGCCCCCCGACCGTTCCGGCGGGCCGCTGCCGATTGCGGGCAACCCTGATGGCCGATCACCGGCACGGGGATCTGGAGAAAGCCGCCAGCGCGATTATAAGAACAGTCCGGGAACACGAGGCCTTATGACGACACATCATCTTCCGGACGGACGAAAACTGGCGTTCCGGCAAGAAGGAGAGGGGCCGGTTCTCGTGCTCCTTCACGGCTGGTCAATGTCCTCTGCGGTTTTCTCCGAAATCATGTCGCGTCTCGCTGCCGATTTCCGGGTGCTGGCTCCTGACCTGCGCGGCCACGGATTTTCCGATGAGGGTGCCGGCTACGCTCTCGTCGACTTTGCTGAGGATCTGCGCGACTGGCTGGCAACCTTCGAGGAACCGATCGACCTGTTCGGCTGGTCTTTCGGCGGCCAGGTGGCCATGCGTCTGCAGCAGTTGGAGCCCGGCTTTGTAAAGCGCCTCGGACTGATCAGTTCAACACCTCGTTTCGTATCAACACCGGAGTGGAGCAGCGGTCTGCCGCAGGGGCAGGTTCTCGCCATGCTGCGCCAGCTCAAACGCCATTACCGGCAGGCCATGAGCGACTTTTTCGATCTCCAGTTTTTCGGGGAGGATCTGTCGCCCCGGCGCTATCGCGAGATTGTCGATTCTGCCGTCAGACAGGGGCGTCTGCCCGACCCTGATGTTGCCGAGTCCACTTTGAAGACGTTGTATCGCGGCAATCTCGGTCCGGAACTCTCCCATATCCAGTGCCCGACCTATGTCATGCACGGTGAACAGGACAGGATCTGCCCGGCCGGCGCCGGTCGTGCTCTGGCGGAAAAGATTCCTCATGCTCGCCTGGAGATGCTGAACGGGATCGGGCACGCCCCTTTTCTCAGCGATCCTCAAAAGGTCGCCCGTCACTGGAGGGCATTTCTGCAATGAGTCGAGAATTCATCGATTCCTCTCGGGTCAGGCGCAACTTCTCCCGCCAGGCCGGAGAATATGACCGCTATGCCCGTGTTCAGAAAAAGGTGGCAGAGGAACTGATCGAGTTGATCCGCACGGGGGGTGCTGTGTCCGGACCCGCCCTGGATATCGGAACCGGCACCGGTTTTGCTGCACAGAACCTATCCCGGCTGATGCCCGAACTGCCGTTGGTTGTTTCGGATATCGCCCACGGAATGACGGCGCATGCGGCCGGTCGTCTGCCAGGAACCTTTCCCGTCGATGCCGATGCCCAGGCGCTGCCTTTTCGCTCCAATGCCTTCGGTCTGGTTTTCTCCTCTTCGGTATTTCAGTGGATCAACGATCTCGAGGGCGTGTTCGCCGATACGGCCCGGATTCTGCAGCCTGACGGCACTTTCGCCTTTGCCCTCTACGGCCGCAGGACGTTGAGGGAGCTTCGCTCGGCGCATCGGCAGGCACTCGAGGAGGCAGGCCGCGCTGAAAGCTTTTACATGCACACCTTTCCCGACGAACGAAAAGTTCGCTCAGCTCTGGAGGCCGCGGGGTTTACCGTCGAGCGTCTGTTCAGCGTCGATGAGGTGGAGAGGCACGCCGATGTTGCCTCCCTTTTGCAGAGCCTCAAAAAGATCGGGGCGAAAAACGCCGCCACCAGTCGTCCTTCCGGTCTGCCTTCACGTCGCATCATGCTTCGGCTGATCGATCTGTATACCCGTTCTTTCGGCCAAAGGGGGTTTATCCCTGCCACGTATCATGTGATATACGTCCGAGCGCGCCTTGGCCAGGGAGAAGGACAGCATCCCCCTGTCTCAATACGTTGAATTCATGTTTTCCATAGTTATACTTGGATAGGTGCGAGAACCGAAAAGGAGGGTGCTGAAATGCCCGTGATTATTTTAAAAACAGTCGAGGGCGCGACCGGAGAGCAAAAAGGCGAGCTGGCGAAGCGTTTCACCACCGCTGTCAGAGACGTGCTCGGGAAGAATCCGGAGATAACGCATGTGATCTTCGAGGAATATCCAGCGGAGAACTGGGGATTACGCGGCAAGACGGTCGCCGATATAAAGGCAGGGAAATAAGGGTAGAAACTGACGGGAATATGGAGGCGCAACGGCCTGCTCCATTATGCCTGTTGAAAACAAGGACCGATCAGCCGCATGGTGCGTCCTCGAAAAGGGAAGTGACGATTTTTTTGGCGACCGGAGATACGACCTGGTAGAAAACCTCGACTCCGTCTCGACGTCCTTCGATGATCCCCTTGTTTTTGAGCAGCGCCAGATGCTGCGAGACTGTCGCCTGCGGCAATTCTAGACATTCCCAGATTTTCTTGACGTTGCAGGACTCGGACATCAGCCCGGCTATGATTTTGAGCCTTATGGGATGGCCCAGGACTTTCAGAGTTTCGGCCTGCTTTTCGAAACTCAAGCTCATGTCGAATGGCATCTCTTTCATTTCCCGAATCCTTCGGCTTTAAGATTATATTATATGGATATTAGTTTCCTGGCAGGGGGGTTGTCAAGCTCAAAAAGTCCAATGGCAAATGTTTTACCTTTTTGGAATTATTCATTTTTTTGAATCCATCGATTCTCCCTTTCTTATGCTTCCGGGGGCACGATCGAGAGCGACCAGCAGCAAGGCCTGGCTGATTCACAACAACCAGTTTCTTCAGGTCCTCTCATGCTGCTCTGTCGTATGGAAACTTGGCATCTGTCATGATAGTCCCCGCAATTGTGTTTTTAATCGGGCTGCTCCTGCTGTATTATGGCGCCGAATCCATGGTGACCGGCAGTTCGCGGCTGGCCTTGTCCTTCGGGGTTCGTCCGCTGGTGATCGGTATGACGATTGTTGCCCTGGCGACAAGCATGCCGGAGATGATGGTTACGGTCATGTCTCTCGTCCGGGGTTCCTCCGATCTGGCTGCAGGAAACATCATCGGCTCGAATATCGCCAATATTGCATTAATTTTGGGGGCTGCTTCTCTGGTGTCGCCATTGCGGGTTGCCCGCCGGACTCTCTCGCGCGAAATCCCGATGATGATCGGCGCCTCGGTCCTGTTGTTCCTTTTCAGTCTGGACGGACACCTGGCCTTTGTCGATGGCCTTTTGTTATTCAGCGGCCTGGTCCTTTTTTTGATCTACTGTTTGCGGAGTGCGCGGGAGGAGGGGCTGGAGCGACCCCTTGCCGAAGAGGTCGTGAAGGAGGAACAAACCCGCAGGACAAAGGATCTGGTTTTTATTGTTCTCGGGTTTTTCGGGCTGGGAGTCGGGGCCGAGATGATGGTGCGATCGGCTGTCGAGATCGCACGCTTCTTCGGTGTCACCGAGTTGATTATCGGCATGTCGGTTATGGCCCTGGGAACAAGTCTTCCGGAACTGGCCGCATCGATGGTGAGTATCTGGAGAGGGGAGATCGAACTCAGTGTCGGAAACGTGATCGGGAGCAATATCTTCAATATCATGTTTGTTTTCGGTATATGCCCGATTTTTCAGGAAATAACAATCGAACCGGAAACACTGCGATACCAGATGCCGGTGATGCTCTTGATGAGCTTCATACTTGTGCCTCTCATCCGTCGACGGATGCGTCTTGGCAAACCGGAGGGTGCTTTATTGCTCTCCTCCTATGTCGTGTTCATAATATCCCTGTATTATTGACTTCGGAGCCCTTATGGTCAGAATGGTGTTATATATAAGTTTTCTTTTTCTCTGGAGTCTCCCAGCAACCGGGGCCGCACTGCCCAGCGAGGTTTCAACTCCTCTGGCCGGACTGACCGTGGAGGGCCTTGTTGGAGAACGACTCGGTTACGACATCGGTTTTCTCATTTTCGACAAGCTGGCCAAGGGGCACTCGAGCTTTTCCCGGGGAGAAGAAGAGGGAACGTACGAGGCCTTTCTCGAAGCGAAAACCAGAGGAATGGCGGCCCTGTTTACCCAGCACCGGCGGCAGCATTACACGTCCCTCATGGAGAAGGGCCCTGACGGCAAACTGCGGACGCTGGTTTATGAATCTCACAGAATCAAGGGCAAAGGGGATTACAAACGTGATCGCAGTAAACGATACGTTTTCGACTATGAAAAAAAGCGTATCGCATTCTCCCGCGGAGAGAATGGTGAATATGGAGAGGTCGAGTATCTGCCCATGCCTGAGGAGGGGGGCTATTATGACATCCTCACGGCCTATTACAATTTTCGTCTGGGCAAATTCGGAGAGGTCGAGCGCGGGAACCGTTACGAAATTCCCTCGCTTTCGCGAAAAGGGCCGACACAGATTGTCGTGGAGGTGATGACGACAGAGCAGCAGACGAAGAACGATCTTTTCCCCTCCAGAGGCCTGCTGTGCCGGATACAGGTGGATGAAGAGGTTTTCGATTCTGAAGGCGGCGGAGTTTTCCTGTGGTTCGACGGAAAGGGCCGACCGGCAGCCGCCGTGGTTGAAGACGTCCTCGGCATGGGGAACGTGCACGGCAGCTTGCGATGATCAAACGTGGTCGTGCCACCCAAAAGAGATAAGGTGATCTGACCAGGATGAACAAGAAAAGAATATATGTTATCGGCCACAAGAATCCCGACACCGATTCCATTTGCAGTGCTATCGGTTATGCCGCGCTGCGAGGGCAGCAGGGAGCGGAGTTTTTTCTGCCCGCGCGGGCCGGGAATCTGAATCGCCAGACCGAGTTCGTTCTCGATCAATTGGGCGTTGCCGCTCCGCAATTGCTGACCGATGTGTATCCGCGGGTCCGGGACGTCCTCAACCCGGACCTCGCGACTGTGTCGGAGGATGCCCCTTTGGCAGAGGCTCTGGAGCTTTTCCACCGTCACGGCGTTCGCATCCTTCCTGTCAGTGATCAGCACCGACAGCCTCAGGGCGTTCTGGTTCTCAAGCGGCTCTCCGAGCATTTTCTGGTTTCCGGTCGGGACGAGGAGTTGCGTCGGGTCGTTGCCAGTCCGGAGTCGATCTGTCGTTGTCTGAAAGGACAGTTTCTGACAAGTACCGAGGCCGCATCTCTGGAAGATCTGCGATTGTATGTCGGGGCAATGTCCTCTGCGACCTTTCAGAAAAAAATGGCGGATATCGAGCCTCGTCAGACAATCCTTGTCACCGGAGACCGGCTGAAAATTCTAGAAGAAGGTATTCGCAGCGGTGTCCGGGTATTGATCGTAACTGGCGATCTGCCCGTTTCCGATGACTTGATCGAACAGGCCCGAAAACACAGGGTCTGTCTCATCTCGACCTCCTTCGATACGGCGACGACCGCGTGGCTGACCCGCCTCTCCGTACCTGTGTCGGAGTTGATTCCCCCCGATTTTCCGACCATCGGCCTCGATGAAAAACTGGATGAACTGCGGATGAAACTGGTTCATGGCGGAGAGCCGGGTGTGATCGTTCTGGACAGGGAGAAGAAGATTTGCGGCGTCGCCACCAAAAGCAATCTGCTCCAGCCTGTCCCCGTCAACCTTGTTCTGGTCGACCACAATGAATTGTCGCAAGCGGTTCCCGGGGCCGAAAAGCTCGAGATACTCGAAGTCGTCGATCATCATCGACTGGGAAATCCGCATACGGATCATCCCATCCGCTTTATCGTGCAGCCTCTCGGCAGCACCTGCACTCTTATCGCCTCGCTTTATCAACAGGCCGGTTTGCAGCCGGACCGGCAAACCGCGGGGCTTCTGCTTGCAGGACTCCTCTCCGATACGGTGATTCTCAAGTCGCCGACGACGACTGACACGGATCGGGATATCGCGCCCTGGCTTGGTGAGCTTGCCGGACTCGACCCTCTGGACTTCGGCGGCCGCATGTTTGCTGCCGGCAGTGCACTGGAGGCCTACGGTTCCCCGAAGGACGTGATATTATCCGATTTCAAGGAGTACGAAGCGGGAGATGTCGCTTTCGGCATCGGCCAGGTGGAGGTTGTGGGTTTCCAGGAATTCTTTTCCTGGAAGCAGGATCTGCAGGATGCACTCGACAGCCTGAAGAGGGAATGCGCTCTGGATGCGGTCGGTCTCCTGATCACGGATATCGCTCGGGAAGACAGCCTTCTGCTTGTTTCGGGAAACAGGGAGCTTCCTCATCTCCTCGGTTATCCTCAAAAAGAGAAGAACCTGTTCGAGCTCAAAGGCGTCCTTTCCAGAAAGAAGCAGCTGGTTCCCCATCTGTTGAAAATTTTCCGTCAATAGAAGTGCAGTGAAGGAATTAGCTCCTTCCGTCCTTGAGCTGCTGGAGGAGTGCCTCAAGTTCGGTAACCGGCTCCCGGCAAACCTGCTTGCGACAGAGGTAGGCAGTTGTCCTGTTCTTATGTGCGGTTTTCCCTTGGGCGAGCGGAACAAGGTCGTCAAGCTGCGGGTTGTTCGGCCGACTCTCGGCGATCAGCATATTCGGGTCGAACCGCCTGGCGACTTCCAGTCGAATGGCGTCGGGGGACATGCCCATCTCTCCGGGACGCAGAACCAGTTCGCTTTTCTCCGCCAAGGCGTAGTCGAGGGCAATCAGGTACTGGGTATAGGCGGAAGGGTAGCGTTCAATTTGACCGGCATGAGCCCTGAGATACTGATACCCCCGTTCTTCCATCTCCTGCCGGCTGGTCAGGCGCCCCAGCCGCAGCATATTGTACGCCGCCACCGATCCTCCCGAAGGGACGGCTCCGTCCTGCAGGGTCCGGCTCCGGACAAGGATTGTCTCCTGATCGGTGGCGTTGTCGTAAAAGCCTCCCTTTCCATCGTCGAAAAGGCGCAGAATTTCCGCGGCCAGATCGAGAGCCGTCAGCAAGTGCTCTTCGCCGCCGCCGTTCTGGTACAGTTCCAGTGCTCCCCAGCAGAGATAGGCATAGTCGTCCAGAAAAGCGGTTACGGCTTCTTCCCCTCTGCGCCAGCGGCGAAGAAGCCGTCCGTCAGCCCGTCGCATCTTGTCGTGGATGAAAGAACATGCCCGACGAGCCGCATGGAGCAGTGCTGGATCGTCGAGAATCCGGCTGCCCCGGGCCAGGGCGACGATAGCCAGACCGTTCCATCCGGTGAGGACTTTGTCATCGCGATGGGGACGGGGGCGCTTCTCTCGTTTCGCGAAAAGACGCCGTCGAGCTTCGGAAAGCATTGAGGAGAGTTCTTCGGGGTCGACTCCGGCCCTGGCTGCCAGTGCAGAAATATCTTCCTCGTAGTGGGGGATGCTGCGCTCATCCAGATGCCCCGTCCTGGTGATATTGAGAGACCTGCAGAGAACCTTTCCCAGGTCCTTTCCCAGCGTTTCCTCGATCTCCAAAGGTGTCCATGTATAAAAAGCTCCCTCGACGCCTTCCGTGTCGGCATCTTCGCCGCAGAAAAATCCTCCACCGCCATCGCGCAGATCACGGCGGATGTATTCGAGAATTTCCCCGGCCGAATGAGCATGCAATTCGTCTCCGGATACCTGAAATCCTTCAAGAAAAGAGATGGCGGCCAACGCCTGGTCGTAGAGCATCTTTTCGAAATGAGGCACCAGCCAGCGTTCGTCGACGGAATAGCGATGCAGGCCGAAGCCTATCTGGTCGTATATCCCACCTTTTCGCATGTGCTGCAGGGTCTGCAGAGCCATTTGCCTGGCATATTCGTTGCCACTGCGATGCCAGAGGCGAAAAAGAAAGCTCAGGACATGAGGGGCGGGAAATTTAGGGGCTCCTCCGAATCCACCGTGGTGCCGATCGTACCTTTCCGTCAACTGGTCAAAGGCATCTGAGAGAAGTTTTTCGTCGATGTTCTGCCTCGTTTCTTTCGGCGCGCTCACCTGCTCCAGAGCAGTTTGCACTTCGCGCCCCGTTTGAAGCAGACGGCTGCGGCCCGATTTCCACACTTCGCTGACCTTGGCCAGCAATTCTGTTAAACCGACGATGTTGCCTTGCGTTGTTTTGGGGAGGTAGGTCGTGGAGAAGAAGGGTTTGCCGTCGGTGTTCAGGATGAGGTTCAGAGGCCAGCCGCCGCTGCCGGTCATCATCTGGCAGACTGTCATGTAGGTGCTGTCGATGTCCGGGCGTTCCTCCCGATCCACCTTGATCGGGACAAAATCGCGGTTCAGAAGACGTGCCACGTCGTCGTCCTCGAACGATTCGTGCTCCATGACGTGACACCAGTGGCAAGTGGAGTAACCGATAGAGAGGAATACAGGGCGATCTGTTTTCCGGGCAAGACTGAAGGCGTCATCGCACCACGGCCACCAGTCGACAGGGTTCTCTGCATGCTGAAGAAGGTAGGGGCTTTTCTCGAAAATCAGCCGGTTGAAGTTCGGACCGCCGTCAGGAGGCAATCGGGATATGTCGACGTTCGAGAGACGAGAGACCGTGTCCTGATCCGCTGTTGGTCCGTTCATCTCAGTACTCCACTCAGGCGATGTCTTAGAGATTCCTGGAGATGATTCCGTCGACAGACCATCTGCCTCCACCTTTGATCATCAGGGCCACGGCGATGGCGATGGCCAGAAGGTGATATTCGAAGCCTTCTCCCGCCTGGTTCCCCTGCCAGTTCATGAAAAAGCCATGTTGCAGATGGACCATGAATATGGCCCCAACCATGACACAGGCTATTCCCAGTGCCGCCAGGCGTGTGAGAAATCCGAAGAACAGACCGATGGGGCCGAGAAATTCTGCCACGATGACAAGAACGGCAAGAATGAGGGGGAAACCCATTGACTGGGTAAAATAGTTGATAGTGCCCTCTAGTCCGTGTCCTCCAAACCAGCCCAGAACCTTTTGCGCACCATGGGGGAAGAAGACTATGGCCAGCATCAAACGAAGTACAAGAGCGGAACTGTCATCTTCGGTGCGAAAAAAACGAGTGAACATTGGTGGTCCTCCTGTTTGTTCCGAGCGGGCATCAATTCGATAGGTAGGCAGAGGAATAGCCGTCCCCTATTTCAGACGGACAGTTCCGGGTCATCATATCGTCAAGCTTCGAAGGATTGTTTTATATTAAGCTATCACCCAGGGTGGAGGGTGTCAAATGACCCCCTGAAGTCGGGAGACTCGTCATAGATGGGACAGAAGTGCAGGAATGTGGAGAACAGACGGGACTATAGCTGAAGCGCCGGGGAATGCTGCAGAGTCGGAGGCCGATCCTACGACGACACAAGGGACGTTGGCTCGGCGTGCCGACAACAAGCCCCTTTCGGAATCCTCGACGACCAGGCAGCGATGTGATGGAACTCCGAACTTTTGAATGGCGGCCAGGTACGGTTCAGGATGCGGCTTGGAGTGCACGTAATCTTCCCGGGTCAGGACAAAATCAAAAAACCCCAGCAGACCGGAGCCTGCATGGATGATATCAAAATGGTCGCGAAGCGAGCTGGTGACAATTGCCATCGGAACAGTTCCATAAAGTGTCTCGAGGGTTTCACGGACACCGTTTATGACTTCAGAATCGGAGCGTAGCAATTGTGCGTAAAGTTGATTGCGTTTTTGGCGCATCTGTTCACAGTCTTGGGGGGAATGTCCTGTCTGCACCGCCAGTTCGAATACGCTTTTCCCTTGTCGCAGGGATATTTCCTGGAACTGATCCCAGCTCAGATTAATTCCGACCTCTGCCAGGGTTTCCCTGCTGGCGCGAAAATAGAGCTTTTCAGTGTCGACGAGAACCCCGTCATTGTCCCAGAACAGGGCATCGACTGAACCTGGTATTTTCATCTTCAAAATAACCTCTGCTGATTGGATTTCGCTCGATTATAATCGATTCTAGAGGAAAAGCACAAAGCCTTTTGCATGTATTGGGAGGGGCGTGGCGGTGAAAAACAAAAAGCCCCGGGAATGTTTCCCGGGGCTTTTTGCATTGCTCTGATGGTACGCCTTTAGCGCTTGTGGCAGTCCTTGCAGCCGGTCGGTCCGCCTTGTTCTTTGTGGCAGTCTTTGCACGATGCGTGGAAAGCATCCTTTGTATTTGGAGCCGCATCGTCAACGCCGTGGCATGCGTGGCAGTTGGGCTCGTCAAGGCCTGTGTGGTGGCATGTCGTGCAGTCGCTCACTATTTCCTGGTGAGCATCGTGGGGAAAGGCGACATCGCCCATTTTTGCAGACAGGGTGATGTCCGAAGGACCGGCAGCAAAGACAGCGGCAGCGCCGACAGCCAGAAACGAAAGGGCCAGCAGTGTTACGAGAACTTTCTTCATTTCCTATACCTCCATAGTAAAATTTGCGCCTCACATGAGGTCGCATGAATGATAAAAGTATTTATACACTTTTCTTGTGAAGATTCCATCCTACATCTAGCGCTTTTCAACCCGATGTCGGGCCATATTGTAGTAATTTCAGTAATTTGAATCTTTGTATGTCGGGGGTTTTTTTTGTCTTGTCGCCCTGGTGTTTAGTGCTTTATCCGTAAATGGCGGTGTGATAAACTTGCGGCGATTGGAAAGGAGAGGACATCTGATGGATGAAAATCCGGTCCCGACAGTACACCTGGATGGCTCGGCCGTCCGGCGTATACGCGAAGAGAAAAAGTTAACCCAACTTTATGTTGCCAAGGTGGTCGGAGTGACCACCGATACGATTTCTCGTTGGGAAAACAATCGCTATCCCAGCATGAAGCGATCCAACGCCATCCGTCTCGCAGAGGCTCTGGAGGTTGAACTCGAGGATATCCTGCGGATCGAAGTCGAGATGGAACGAGATCGTTTTGAATCCCTTTTTTCGCCGCGTCGATGGGTCGGATTGATCCTTGCGATTCTGGTCCTGATCGGTGTTGCTGCGTGGCATTATACGGTCCGCCTCGATGACACGGTTGCCAACGTTCGCGCCCGCAGGTTTTTGCCCAACTATGCCACTCCGGGGACTATTATTCCTGTCCGTGTGCACCTTGAGATCGAAAAAGAAGAGGCGGGGTTTATATTGCGTGAACGATTTCCAAAGGGCTGGAAACTGATCGAGGCCAGTCCGCCGCCTTCCAGTCTGGATAATGTCGACGGCATCGCACGCTGGATCGTCAAGCCAGATGCCGATCAGGACATCATCGCATATCGTCTGAAGGTCGATGATGGCGAATCAGAGGGGTCGAAAAGAAAATTTGTCGGCGAGGTGGTTGCCGATCCCCATGGTTCAGGCCAGTCCCAGTCCGTGGCCGGTCACCACGTCGTCGGTGTCGATTATTATCACTGGGCAGACAGCAACGGGGATGGGATGATCTCCGACTGGGAGGTTTTACGGGCTTCGGATACGGCCGACGAAATGCAGCAAACGCACCTTGACTGGAATCTTATAGAGGATATATGGGATGCCGGCAGCTACAGCTGGGATCCCGAAACCCAGCTGTTTGTTCCCGAGTGGCCTGATCATAATGGATCTGCTGTCGAATAAGAACTTTCTCAGGATATTCCCCAGGCAAAATGACTCCGGCCTTCAGTGGAGAATTTCTTTGACATTTGAATGGCCGATTTCTTAGGATATCCGGGATTTCAATAAAATTATCACTACTGCGGATTCAATGAATAAAGCCCTGGCACTTTTAAATGACGACCTGCAGCGGGTCGAGGACCAGTTCAAGGTCGATCTTTCTTCTGATGTTGTATTGATCCAGAAGGTTGGACAGTACATCCTCGCCAGCGGCGGCAAGCGGATGCGCCCCGTCCTGCTGCTTCTCTCTTCAAAGTTGTCCGGTTATCAGGGCGATGCCCATATCGCCCTTGCCAGCGTCGTGGAATTTATTCATACAGCGACACTGCTCCACGACGACGTGGTTGATGACGCTGTTCTGAGGAGGGGGAAAACTTCCGCCAATTCGGTCTGGGGCAATGAGGCGTCGGTTCTTGTAGGCGATTACCTTTTCGCCAAATCCTTCTCACTGATGGTGAGACAGGGAAGCCTTAAAATTCTGCAGATTCTTTCCGACGCCACAACGATGATGGCTGAAGGTGAGGTTCTGCAACTGATCAGCACATGCGACGTTGACCTTGCCGAAGAGCACTATATCAAGGTTGTCAGCAACAAGACTGCGATTCTGATATCGGCAGCGTGTCAGGTCGGCGGTGTTCTCGGAGGCTGCCCGGTGGAAAAAGAGGAGGCCCTGCGCCGCTTCGGAATGGATCTCGGGATCGCCTTTCAGCTTATGGATGACGCGCTGGATTATGTTGCCGAACAGAGTGAATTCGGCAAGGCTCGCGGCCATGATCTTCAGGAAGGTAAAATGACCCTGCCCCTGATTCATGCTCTGCGACAGTGCACCGAAGCCGAACGGCAGCGCGTGACGGAGGTTGTCGATCAGGAGGATCTGGACCAGTCTGATCTTGAGGACGTATGTGACCTGATAGAACGGTATGGGGGGATCGTCTACACATATCGCCGTGCGGCCGATATGGTGGAAAGAGCCAAGGCGCACCTCACGGTGTTTCCTGATTCCCCTCCCAGGCAGGCCCTTTTTGAGGCCGCCGACTACGTCGTGACACGGAAACGTTAGTCGGATTTAGCCAAAACGCCCATTTTTAATCGCCTTTCGGCCATCTGCCGGAAGGCGATTTTTTTTTGACACAGCGACATCCCCGCAGATCCGGGGTTTTTGGAGCAGCAAAGGCTTCTAGAAATTTTTGGCCCGTTATTTGCTACTTCTGGAAAGGGTAAATCAATAAACCGGCGTTTTCCCCGGTCCTCCAATGAAGAGAACAGTCAATGGGCAAGGAAGAAACATTGGTTCACGAGTGCCAGGTGGAGATTGACGGCGTCCTTTATGAAATCCGCGTTTTTATGGATGGGGAAGGACATCACGTCGCCAAAACCGTTCTCGGTCGGAACGATGTCATGATCAACGACGGTTCCTCCCTGGAAGAGGTTCTCTCCAAGCATCGGAATCTGCTTCCGCTGGCCCTCGATTCCCGCGCAATTCTCAAGTCTTATCGTTCTTCCCGCGAGCCTTGACCCGTCTTCGGTCTTTTGGCTGCGAACTATGGAAAAGGCCCCTCATGAATGGGGATGTTTCCAGATTGTTATCTCTGATATAATCCAGCAATGTTCAAACTGAATCTTCACCGAAAGGTCCTGATCGCCTTTATCGGCCTTGCGCTGCTCCCTCTGGCGCTTCTTGCTCTGTATGCCGGTCAGCATCTCAGTTTCATGGAGTCCTTCCTGCGGGAGAAGACGACGGAAGCCCTCGATGCTCAGGTCGCACGGGCTTTGAAGCTTCGCTCGGAGATGGTCGCCAAGGACGTTGACGACTTTCTCCGGGCTGTGGAAGAAGACGTCCGTGACCTGGCTCTGTTGCCCCCGCGACCGGATCTTTACAAGCAATTCAGCCGCCAGCATCGGCGCTCTGTATGGTATCGCACCGGTACTGACGAAAATCCGCAGGAGCGCCGTGAAAAGGTTCCGCTTTATGCGGAACTGGCCTGGGTCGACCCGGATGGGCAAGAGCGTCTGCGTATCGTCGGAGGTCAAGTGGTGGATGAACTTCGGGATGTCTCCGATCCGGCCAATACCACATATCAGTCCGAAAACTACTTCCAGATCGCCAGGCACATGCCCCCCGATGTCGTCTACACGACATCGTTGACAGGATGGCATGTCAGCAAAGAGGAACAGCTTGACGGAGCCTCAAGCCCCGAAAATGTGGTGGAGGGAGCCCGTTACCAGGGCGTGATCCGATTCATCAAAACAGTCTATGACGACGAGGGGAATATGCTCGGGATGGTTGTGGTTTCGCTCGACCATCGTCACCTGATGGAATTTACCCAGCATATCGCACCTACGGAAGACCGCTCCGTTGTTTTCCCCCTGCACGATTCCGGCAATTATGCGTTCATGTTCGACAATGAAGGGTGGATTATCACCCATCCCAGGTACTGGAACATTCGCGGAGTCGACCGCTCCGGTCAGCTCGTTCCCCCCTATACAGCAGCGTCCTCGCCGCTGCTGGTTCAAAAAGGGATTATTCCCCTCAATCTGTATTACGCAGGGTTCGTGGATCCCAATTATCCGGCCGTAGCCAGGGCGGTGCTCGAAGGTGGCGGGGGAGTCATGGACATCACCACTGAGGACGGGATCAAGAAAATCATTGCCTACGCTCCTGTTTACTATTTCGGGGCCGGGCAGGGAAGCCCCTGGATTTTCGGCGGAATCATCATAGCTACGGACGTGCAGCAGTTTCACAAACCGGCCATAGAAACGTCCCGGGTCATTCGACAGGAAATCACTGATTTCATCGGCAGTTCCTGGATTGTCATCGTCGTCACAACGCTCATCGTCGTTTTCGTCGCGTATCGGCTCTCCCACAGTATTACCGGCCCCCTGCTTCAGCTGACGGCCGGTACCCGGAAGATGGCAAAGGGCAATCTCAAAACCCGGGTGATAGTCGACTCGACAGATGAGGTCGGCGACCTTGCCCTGGCCTTCAACGCGATGGCCCGTGAACTCGACGAGCGTCGCCTCCGCCTCTTGCAGACTCTGAAAGCTCTGAGGCGATCGCGCAGGGAAATCCTGCAGGAACGGAACTTCAAGGAGACCGTTTTTGAAAATATAGAAACCGGAGTCCTGACGCTCGACGGGACCAGAACAGTCACCTCGGTCAACACGCCGGCCTGCCACATTCTGGGGACCGAACAGAAGGCGGGCAGATACCCTCTGGAAGATTTTCTCAGGGATTGGCCGGAAATTTTTGCGGCCATCGAAGACGCTCCTCGAGATGCCGTTCAGGAACACTGGAGCACCTATGTTCCTCTGGAGCGACAAGGCCGGGGATTGACCTTCCGGATCGCTTTGCTGCCCCTCTCCTACGGCGACGAGGGCAGCTGTATTCTGGCTGTGGAAGATTTGACCGAGCGTGTCAATATGCGCAAGCAGATGGCCCGTATGGAACGGCTGGCTTCTCTCGGACGCCTTGCTGCCGGAGTGGCCCATGAAATCCGCAATCCTCTGACAGGAGTGAACCTGCTGCTCGACGATCTGCATGACAGGCTGCTGGCTAATCCGACGGACCAGGAGTTGATTCAGAAAGCTCTCGGGGAGATAGAGCGACTTGAGGAGCTGGTCGGAGAGTTGCTCAACTTCGCCTCCCTGCCCCAGCCTCGGCTCCAGCCGGGCAACCTTGGAGACGTTCTTCAGGATACTCTGTTTCTTGTGCGTCGGCAGTGTCACAAGTGCGGCGTTTCCCTGGAAGAAGATCTACCCGCTTCGTTCCCGACATGCAACCTGGATCCCGACAAGCTCAAACAGGCGTTCCTCAATCTTTTCACCAATGCCCTTGATGCCATGCCGCAAGGCGGCAACCTGCTGGTTGGGGCCGAGATAAGGGAAGAGGGCGTGCAGATCCAGATCCGGGATACCGGGCAGGGGATCCCCCAGGAGAATATTCCCCTTATTTTCGAGCCATTCTACACCAGCAAGGGATACGGGACGGGACTGGGGCTATCGATTACTCATTCTATCATATCCAACCACGGCGGTCGTATCGAGGTCCGCAGCCAAACGGGACGCGGTACGTCCATGATTCTGTGGTTTCCTCTGCCGCACTGAATCGGAAGAGGTCGATAATCGCAGGCCTGTTTCGTGTTTTTATTTTTCCGGTAAGGGAGTAGACATATATGGAACGAATTCTGATCGTTGACGACGAAGCTTTTATCCGCGACAACCTCGAGCGGATTCTTGCTGAAGACGGTTATGCGCCTTTTCCCACCGAAAGTAGCGAAGTCGCACTGAAGCAGGTGTCCGAAGAGGACGTCGATCTGGTTCTGCTCGACATGAATCTCGGCGAAACCAGCGGGCTGGATGTCCTGCGCCAGCTCAAGGAGATCGACCCGGATGTCCTGGTCATTATCATCACCGGCTACGGGACTGTGGAGAGCGCTGTCGAAGCCTTGAAGCTGGGAGCCTACGATTTTATCAAGAAGCCCTTCAAGGCCGATGCCATCAGGCTGATTGTCAAGCTGGCCCTGGAAACCCAGAGTCTTCGGCGCGAGGTCCGGGCTTTACGACGCGAGGGCAAGGAAGTCCTTGAATCCTTTAATATGATCGGCTCCAGCCCCGCACTGCTGCAGGTCTATCGCCAGATACAGGAAGTTGCCAAGCACGAGACAGCAACAGTTCTCATCACGGGTGAATCGGGCACCGGTAAGGAACTGGTGGCCCGCGCTATCCACAATCTATCGCCACGCCAGACACGTCCCTTCGTCGATATCAACTGTGGCACTCTTCCGTTCAATCTGCTTGAAACCGAACTTTTCGGCCATGAGCGTGGCGCCTTTACAGATGCCAAGACCCGCAAGATCGGCCTCATCGAGGAAGCGACGGGCGGGACCCTTTTCCTTGACGAAATCGGCGAAATGGACATGAATCTTCAGGTCAAGCTACTCAGGGTCATTGAGGACCGCCGCATTCGACGCCTCGGAGGTACCCGAAACATCGATATCGATGTGCGGATTGTCGCCGCCACCAATAAGGACCTCAAGCAGGCGATCGATGAAAAAGTTTTTCGCGAGGATCTCTATTACCGCCTCAACGTGTTTCCTATCCATCTGCCGCCTTTGCGGGAGCGGGTCGATGACATCCCGCCGCTTCTCGATCATTTTATCAAGCATTTCAGCCTCGAGTTCAATCGCCGCATACGGGAAGTCTCTCGCGAGGCCCTCGATTTGCTGATGCGTTACAACTGGCCCGGGAATGTAAGAGAGCTGCGCAATATCGTCGAGCGTATCTGTATCATGCACGATGTCAAAACGATCGGGCCGGAACATCTGCCGCGTGAAATATGGAAGGGCGAACCGGCGATGGAGACACCAGTGACGATGGATATCCCTCCGGAGGGGATCGTTCTCGACGAGGCGATCGGTCGACTCGAAAAGGAGCTGGTGGAAAAGGCTTATCAAATCAGCGGCGACAATGTGGCCAAGACCGCCCGTCTTTTGAATGTTCCGCGAGGGACGTTGCGTTACAAGCTTGACAAGTACGGACTGAAAAGTCAGGAATAACCGGCTAAAATTGGCCTCGATGCTTTTTTGGTTTAAAATGAGACATTTGAGAAAGCAGTGCACAAAAAAAGCGGCCGAAATCGGCCGCTTTTTTTGTGCCTTATTGGTCCCGGAAAGAGAGAATCCACCTCTTTGACGGCAGATGTTTCATAAAAACAAATCCCATAACATCCCATAACCACACTATTTTTCTGCTCAACACGACATCTTTCTTTCCTCCTTTGATATCTCTGGCACTGCCCTTGCTGTCTCAAAACACGTTTTTATCCTTCGATTGATTGGGAACGAGTCCGTTCGGGGAAATTATAACCAAGGAGAAAATAAATCATGATGTCAGCTGTATGGAACCGTCTCTGGGATATGCACGATGAGACCAAATCATTGTTTCTGTTCAATCCCAAAACCGTGTTGCAGAAGTTCAGCAAAAAAAACCTTCACCTGTCCGAAAACAATCGCGAGCAGGATGTCGATCTGGCAGATGAAACAGAAGAGGCTCCGGCCGAGCACACCAGGCGGCTCAAGTCCGGACCCGGGGGCGTCGAGGAAGGGGAGCCCCGGGAATATTCGAGGCGCCAGAAGATCGGTCTCTTTCTCGGGCCGGTTCTTTTTGTACTGATGCTTATCGCTCCCACGCCGGCCGGCATGGAGCCCGCCGCCCAGAAGATGGCGGCTGTGGCCTTGCTGATGGCGACCTGGTGGATGTGCGAATCACTCCCCATTCCGGCGACCAGCCTCCTTCCGATCGCCCTTTTCCCGTTGCTCGGTATCATGCACACCAAGGCGGCGACTGCGCCCTATGCCAGCCACCTGATCTTTTTGTTCATGGGCGGCTTCATCATCGCCTTGTCGATGCAGCGCTGGAACCTCCATCGGCGCATCGCCATGAATATCGTTAAAACAGTGGGTTTTTCTCCCGGTCGTCTGATTTTCGGCTTCATGCTGGCCACTGCGGCCCTTTCGGCCTTTGTTTCCAATACTGCAACCACCGTTATGATGATGCCGATCGGCCTGGCGATCATTACTCACGTGATCGACGAAGGACGCAAGGAAGGGCTGGAAGGCGAAATCGATTTTTCGCCGGAGAAATTCGCCTTCGGACTCAATCTGATGCTCGGCATCGCCTATGCCGCCTCCATCGGCGGCGTCGCTACCCTCATCGGCACTCCGCCCAATACCGTGCTCGCCGGTTACCTGCAGAAAACCTACGGGTATGAAATTTCCTTCGCCGAGTGGATGAAGGTGGGCGTTCCCCTGGTCCTGGTCATGTTGCCTCTGTGCTGGCTGTGGTTGACCCGCGTCGCCAATCCCATGAAACTCACCAAAGTTCCCGGCGGGCGCGACCTGATCAATAACGAACTCAAGCAGATGGGTTCCATGGGAACCGGCGAGCGCTGGACCGCCCTTGTTTTCACGCTGACCGCTCTGGCCTGGATCTTCCGCAAGCAGCTCGGTTTCCTCTTTCCCGACGCCTCCCTCGTGACCGACGCTGCCATCGCCATGACCGGTGCTATCGTGCTCTTTCTCATCCCGATCAACATGAAAAAGAACGAGTTCGTCATGAACTGGCACTGGGCTTCCAAGATGCCCTGGGGCGTTCTGATTCTCTTCGGCGGCGGCCTTGCCCTTGCCGCCGGTTTCAAAGCGACAAAACTGGCCAAGTGGATCGGCTTACAGGTCGGGCTGCTGGAAAACGCTCCGATCCTGGTGCTGGTGATTGCCGTAGCCGTCCTGATCATCTTCCTGACCGAGCTGACATCCAATACCGCAACCAGCGCCATGGTCATGCCGATCCTTTCCGCCGTCGCCATCGGTCTGGGTCAGAATCCGTTGCTGCTGATCGTTCCGGCCGCAATCGCTGCGTCCTGCGCTTTCATGCTTCCGGTGGCAACGCCTCCCAATGCCATCGTCTTCGGGTCGGGCTACGTGACGATCCCGCAGATGGCCAAGAGCGGGTTTGGACTGAATATTCTCGGTATCGTCCTGACCGTCGTGTTGACCTACATTCTGGTCATTCCGGTCTTCGACGTCGTGATCAACGAAATTCCCCAATGGGCGCAACTGGTCCAGTAGGATCAGTCCCTTTCTGTTCAGGGAATAAAATCTTTTTCGTTTTCCCGGCCCTTTATACCCTCAGGGCCCATGGCCCCGTCTCCAACCCTCCTTGGAGACGGGGCATTTTTTTGGTCGCCAGCTTGCCGGAATCGACGTCTTCCATGTCGGATATTGCATTGTTCCGGTATAATCAGCTTATAATTGATGATGAGGTTGAGCTGAAGGGATATAATGAACGTCATGCTGCGGAAAACGGTTTCGATCGAAGGTATTGTCCAGGGTGTGGGATTTCGTCCCTTTGTGTTTCATCTTGCGCAGAAGCATGGGCTTTCCGGGTGGGTGCGCAACGACAGTCGCGGGGTGTCCATCGAAGTCGAAGGTGAAACGATCCGGGTTGAGCGTTTCCTGGACTCCCTCCCAAAAGAAATGCCGCCGCTGGCATCGATCAGCCGCCTGGAGAGCACTGACACTCCCCTGCGGGGCGAAAAAGGCTTCGTCATCCTGGAAAGCGAAGAGGGGACCGAGAAAAAGGCCCAGATCGCTCCTGACTCCTGGGTGTGCCCCGATTGCCTCGGCGAGCTTTTCGAGCCGGAGAACCGGCGCTATCGCTACCCTTTCATCAACTGCACCAACTGCGGTCCGCGATTCAGCATCGTCACGGCGATCCCTTATGACCGCCCGAACACGACGATGACCGATTTTCCCATGTGTCCGGACTGCCGGCGCGAGTACGAAGATCCATCGTGCCGTCGCTTTCACGCCCAGCCAAACGCCTGTCCGGTCTGCGGCCCGCAGGTGTGCCTGCTCGACGGAGACGGGCAGCCGATCGGCGGTGAGGACTCCGTAGACGAAACGGTGCGGCTGCTCAAGCAGGGCCGGATCGTCGCCGTCAAGGGGCTGGGCGGCTACCACCTGTCCGTCGATGCCGAGAACGGGACGGCTGTGGACGAGTTGCGCCGGCGCAAGGCCCGCGACGAGAAGCCCTTTGCGCTGATGTCCCCGGATCTGGATCAGGTGGCCGATTACACCCGGTTCGACGATCTGGAGCGGCGCCTTCTGACCAGCACTGAGCGGCCCATCGTGCTGCTGCGTCGAAAGCCTGACCATCCCCTCTCCGATCTGGTTGCTCCGAACAACCGCTATTTCGGCGTCATGCTCCCCGGCACGCCGCTGCACCACCTGTTGCTGCGCGACAACTTCAGGGCGCTGGTGATGACCAGCGCCAACCTCTCCGACGAACCGATCGCCTTCGAGGACGACGACGCCCGCAGGCGTCTTGCGGGGATCGCCGACGCCTTTCTGCTGCACGACAGGCGTATTCATATGCGCACCGACGATTCCATCGCCCGCATCATCGCGGAGGAGGCGGTGGTCATGAGGCGTTCCCGCGGTTACGTTCCCCGCAGCATCTTCCTTCCCGCCGCTCAACCGCCAGTGCTCGGTGTGGGCGCCGAACTGAAGAACACCGTCTGCCTCACCCGGGACGATCGCGCCTGCCTGAGCCAGCATATCGGCGACCTGAAAAACCCCGAGACCTGCTCTTCCTTCGGACACAGCATCGATCACCTGAAGAACATTCTGGACATCGAACCCGAAGCCGTCGCCCACGATCTGCACCCGGACTACGAATCAAGTCGCTATGCCGGATCGCTGACGGGAGTGCGCACCATCGCCGTTCAGCACCATCATGCCCACCTCGCCAGTTGTCTGGCAGAGCACGGCCTGGACCGGCGGGTTATCGGCATTATTTGTGACGGTACAGGCTACGGAACCGACGGGAAAATCTGGGGCGGCGAGTTTTTGGTGGGTGATCTGCGAGCGTACCGGCGGGTGGGGCAGCTGGCAGAGGTTCCCATGCCCGGCGGTGACGCCGCCGTCCGCGAGCCGCGACGAATGGCGCTCAGCTATCTTGTGGCAGCATACGGTACTGAGCTGCCGTCTGTGCCGCTGCTGGAGCGCTTCTCCGGATATGAGCTGAAGCTGCTCCTGCAGATGATCTCCAAGGGGCTCAATTCCCCCTCGACCTCCAGCTGCGGGCGTCTTTTCGACGGCATTGCAGCCCTGGTGGGTATTCGAGACAAGGTCAGCTACGATGGACAGGCGGCGCTGGAACTCGAGATGGCAATCGGCGAATGTGATGAAAGGAGTGCTTATGCCTTCGATCTGGAGGATAAAGAGGGAAGGGCGGTGCTCGGCTATCGCGGGCTGATCCGTGCCGTAGTCGGAGACGTGGTGGCCGGTGTCGAGGCCGCTCGCATCAGTGCGCGTTTTCATAATGCTCTGGCCGAAGCGAGCCTTTCAATGTGTTGCCGTATCCGTCAAACCGAGGGAGTTGACGAGGTTGTTCTTTCCGGCGGCGTGTTTCAGAACCGCTACCTCACGGAGCGGACCGTTGAACTGTTGCGCCAGGCGGATTTCCAGGTCTACACCCATTCCCTGGTGCCGCCCAACGACGGCGGGCTCAGCTTTGGTCAGGCTGCAGTGGCCGGGGCACAGTTGCGCGCAGGAGGCTAGGCGTACGCCGGACCTTTCTATCTTTGCAGTTTACGTTAAACTGTGAATTGTTTCTCGTTGTCCTGTAACGGTGAGGCGCTTCATGTTCAATCTCTGGCAGAATTCCGAGGATTTTCCGTTCTGGGTCCAGTTGTTCCTGCTGGCTTTCGTGTTCGTCGCCCTTATTCCATTCTTTCAAAAAGTCATTTCCCGCATCGAATATTACATCGAGGAACTGAGTGGAAGCGACCAGCCGGAAAGGGCCCCCACAGAGACCGGTTCGGAAATCAAACCAGCCGAATTTTCCGGATCGGCCCAATTGAACGAATATGAATACATTGTTTTTCGCAGAGTCGCCATGGGCGGCAACAAGGGACTGTCTCTCAAGGCGATTGCCCGGGGCCTTCATATGAGTCAGAAGCGTATCTCGAAAGTGCTGAAGTCGCTGGTCGACAAAGGTCTTGTGGGTTCTGCAAAGGGGTTTCTTCTCGGCCGGCGATATGTCTTGACCCGGAAGGGGCACGACTATGCGCTCCAGCAGGGTTTTATAGTCCAATTGCGTAAAACAGGTTCACCTTGAAACAAAGAAGCCGGAGTAGCCCGAATCGCCTCATTTACAATGCCGATGTTTTTTTGACTCACTTTGATCATTTGATAGCCTATGCATGGAATTTCACTTCATCGATGAAAAAGGAGAACTGTAATGGAATATGTCGAGATCCCAGGTCTGGAGCGCAAGGTTTCCCGTATTGCACTGGGCACATGGGCCATCGGTGGATGGATGTGGGGCGGTTCCGAAGAAACGGAGTCCGTCGAAACCATTCATGCTGCACTGGATCAGGGCGTCAATCTGGTCGACACCGCTCCGGTTTACGGATTCGGGAAGTCCGAGCAGATCGTCGGCAAGGCCCTTGCCGAGTACGGCAATCGCAAGGAGATCGTGCTGTCCACCAAGGTGTGTCTTGAATGGACCGACGAAGGTGTTTTCCGCAACGGCAGCCGTGATCGGATCATGAAGGAAGTCGAGGATTCCCTCCAGCGTCTGGGGACCGATTACCTCGACATCTATTTCGTGCACTGGCCCGACCCGACCCGACCCGTTGCAGAGAGCGCTGCAGCGATGCGTGAACTCCACGAACAGGGAGTGATCAAGGCCGTCGGAGTCAGCAATTTCACCCAGGATCAGATGGAAACGTTCCATCAGGAGTGCCCGCTGCACCTTGCTCAGCCGCCCTACAACATATTCGAGCGGAGCATAGAGTCGGATGTCAAACCATGGTGCGAGCGCCGGGATGTGGCCCTGATGACATACGGGGCCCTGTGTCGGGGCCTGTTAACAGGAAAAATGAAAGCCGATACCACCTTCGAAGGAGACGACCTGCGCAAGGTCGATCCCAAATTCAGGGAGCCCCGCTACGAGGGGTACTTGAAGGCTGTCGAGAAGCTGGAAAAGGTCGCGAACAAGCGTTTCGGCAAAAGTCTTGTTCCCTTCGCCGTGCGTTGGGTGCTGGAGAAAGGTGTCCCGATCGCCATATGGGGCGGCCGTCGGCCGGATCAGATGGAACCGATTTCGGATATCTTCGGATGGTCTCTCGATCTCGCGACTCTCTCGGCGGTAGACTCCATCCTGGCCGAAAACGTCGAAGCCCCGGTCGGTCCGGAATTCATGGCTCCGCCTACCGGCCTTCAAGGTTGAGAGAGAACCAAACAGGAAGGGAAATGAATCTCTTTGCCGACCTTAACGCCGGTCAGACGGAAGAAGAGGTCCTTTCTCTTCTTTCCTGCGACAACGTTCGTATCGAGCGTATCGTCTCCACCGGTCAGGCCTCCGCGCCCGGTTTCTGGTACGATCAACCGGAGCATGAGTGGATCGTCGTGCTTCTTGGACGCGGAGTCATCGAGTACGAAAACGGCGACCAGCGCGTCCTCGCTCCAGGCGACCATCTTCATATTCCCCCTCGTACCCGGCACCGTGTCCGCGAGACGAGCGCTGCTGAGCCGACTGTCTGGCTTGCCTTTTTCTGGGATGACCGCACAGGACGAAAAATTCAGCTCTAACCATCCCTGAATAAAGAAAGAGATGAAATAAAAAATCGTTTTACCAGTCGAAAAAGAATGTTAAAATGAGCCTCACAAGGAAATGTCCCTGTTCGCATTTGATTTATTTATCGTCTGAAAGGAGGGTGCAGGTTCAACAGCAAACAGCCGGGATGCGCCTGCATTCAAAACACAAGACTGGAATTGTCCCATAAGGGATACAAAGGAGATTTCATGAAAAAATTACTGACGTTACTTGTGGCCTCTATCGTCCTGCTCATTTTCAGCAACCCCGCCTTTTCCTCGGAAGACCGGGCAACCGCAGCCGAATGTATAGAAATGACGAAAAAAGCCGCAGAGATGATCCTCGAGGACAAGGAAGCGGCACTGAAGGAAATCAGCAAGAAAGACGGCAAGTTCGTCTGGAAGGATTCCTACGTATTTGTGATGAATCTCAAGGGCAAAATGCTCGCTCATCCGATGATGCCCGGTTTGATGAAAATGGACAGTCTGCTGAGCACTCCGGACAAGAATCCCGAAGACCCGAAGATGCTGTTTGTCGAACTGGTTGTCACTGCAGGGACCGAAGGTGAAGGGTGGGTCGAGTACATGTGGCCGAAGCCGGGGGAAACTGCACCCTCCCTCAAAGAGACTTATGTTTATCGCGTTCCCGGAACCGACATGTTTACGGCCGCCGGCATCTATCGCTAGCCGAGTTGGCCCCGCCCGGGCATCCCGGGCGGGGTCGCAGCCGGTTCGGTTTTAAGAGCAACGGAATCGGTTCGGCAACGATTCCCTTTGGCACTTTCATTTCCTCTTTTGTCCCGTTTCTCTCCATTCCCGTATTCCCGATCTATCTCGATTTCCCAATTATTGAATAACAGACGGTCCCGGACGTTCGTTATCCTCCGAAACCGCCCAAGATGTTTCTGCAGCGATCAGGGACCGAGGATGTCGGCCATGTCGAGGAGTTTCTGATCGATCGGGCGCATGCCTTTGGAGAGGACTTTTTCGATGGGGGTGAGATTGAGTTCGGCACAGGAAAGACCGAGCATCTGCCCGCTCTGGCCGTCGAGAAGGGCATCAACGGCTGCGACGCCGAAACGGGCGCCGAGGAGCCGGTCGAAGGACGTCGGCGAACCGCCGCGCTGATAATGGCCGAGGACCATGATGCGGGTTTCGAAACTGCTGATGCAGTCCTTGATACTGGCGGCGATATCCTGGGCGCTGGCCGCCCCTTCGGCTACCATGATGATGGAGTTGTCACGGCCTTCCTGGAAGCGCTGCTTCAGTTTCTTGCAGATTTCATCGATATCGTAGGATTCTTCGGGGATGATCGCGTATTCGGCGCCGGAAGCGATCGCTGAAGTCACCGCAAGATATCCGCAGTTGCGGCCCATTGTCTCCACGACGAAGGTGCGGTCATGGCTCGATGCCGTATCTTTCAGAGCATCGACGGCGTAAAGGATATTATTGAGGGCCGTATCGACGCCAAGGGACATGTCGGTGCAGGGGATGTCGTTGTCGATCGAGGCGGGAATGCCGATGGTACTGATCCCGCGCTGGTGAAGAACATCGGCTCCGGCCAGCGATCCGTCGCCGCCGATGACGACCAGACCTTCAATGCCGAGACCCTTGAGGTTTTCCACGGCCAGCTCCTGGCCCTCCTCTTCGAGCATTTCCTTGCAACGGGCGCTTTGCAACACGGTTCCGCCGCGCTGGACGATTCCGCTGACAGAACGCGTCGTCAGCATGTCGTATTGCCGCTCTATCAGTCCGCGGTAGCCTTTCTGGATGCCGACAACATCGAGTCCACGGCTGAGAGCACAGCGCACTACCGCCCGCAGAGTGGCATTCATGCCTGCGCAGTCTCCTCCGCTTGTCAGAACAGCCAGCCTTTCCATCGCAAGCTCCTTTCTTTATATCCAGGGATGATTTTTTCATGCACGTCTTTCCTTTGAGTAAACCACCGGGGTCGGCCTTTGTCAAAGCCAGGCGAGCATTCGATCGATACGAAAGGAGTTGGCATGATGTGGTATAATTTGAATGATAAGAAGATGTTCCATTGCAAAGCGAACAATTCGGTGTCCTGCACTCTGCTGAATCTCAGAGGCTACAGCGATGCGGGAAAGGAGTACATCGCATCCAGCCCGAGCGGATAGTTCAGATCCTTCCCCCTCAGGAATCCCTTTGAATCGTAGTGCCATTGCGTTAATATTCAGTCGGACACTTTATACAACAAGGAGTTGACTTTGCCGTATCTTTCCAGATCCATCCTCCATTCACTGTACTGTTTGACCCTGCTGCTTCTCCTGCTTGCCGCTCCTGCGAAAGCGGCCCTGCTTGAGGACTCCGTCCACGAAACCGTGTTCGACAACGGACTGCGCCTGTTGATGGTCGAGCGTCATGCGTCGCCGACCGTCACAGCCTATATTACCTTTGGAGTCGGAGCCGTCGACGAAACGAGCCGCCAACGCGGTGTCGCGCATCTTCTCGAACACATGCTTTTCAAAGGCACCGAAACGCTCGGAACCTCCGACTTCGACAAGGAAAAAGAGGTGTTGCGGAAAATCGAGCAGACGGGCGAGCGCCTTGATCGGCTGCGACAGAGCGATCAGGCTGATCCCGGGAAGATAAAGAGCCTGGAAGAGAGGCTCGAAAAGTTGCAGAAGCGACACAAGGATTTCGTGGTCAAGGATGAGTTCTCGCGAATTTATTCCGAAAACGGCGCAGTCGACTACAATGCTTTTACCAGCAAGGACCTGACCACCTACACGGTTTCTCTTCCCGCCAACAAACTGGAGTTGTGGGCCGCTCTCGAGTCGGATCGGTGGAATAACGCAGTGCTGCGGGAATTTTATACCGAACGCGAGGTGGTGCGCGAAGAGCGGCGGCGCTCCTACGAGAGCAATCCCCGGGGCATGCTCTACGAGCGGCTACTGGCCACGGCCTTTACAGTTCATCCCTACCGAAACCCGATCATCGGCTGGGACAGCGATATTGCAACCCACTCTCTGGACGAGACGCGGCGTTTTTTCCGTAAGTACTATGCTCCGGCCAACATGGTCATCGCCCTGGTCATGAATGATTACTTTCACGTTTTTTCTGAGTTATTTCCAAATGAAGCAGGCATCAAGTTTCTCATCAGCGATCAGTTCCACATGAGGGATGTAATGGCTTCAGCCACGATCTCTGTTTGCTTCACTGCACAACCAGATGAGATGCATGTCTTAGAGGCATGGCGTATCCTGCGATCATCTGTTGAAGGTTTTGAATTGCACACAGAGATTGTGGACGAATTGGATGTCCAGTTGAGAACAGCATTTCGACCAAATTTCATCCAGCCTTTATCAATGTCTTCCCTCTATCCGAACAGACTGGGATACGAGCTGGATTGGGAAGATAGAGAAATTCAGGATTATGAATCTGATGCGGAGGAAAATGCAGAGGATCATCTAGACCAGGTAGAGACCAAGTCTTTCTCGCTTGATCTGAGTCACGATGATTTTTTCATAGAGAACAAAATGAGAATCATGATTTGTCATGCTTTACCACATGCGACATCATTATGGTCAGAGATCTGGGCAACCCTGGTCTTACCAAAGGGTGCAAACAATGGGTGTCAGGCTCTGCCAACATGCTCGCCCTCCGCAAGAGGCAAAATGTTTTTGAAAGATGCACACTCGAAATCATTCATGCTTCGACGTTGGCACCAAGATGAAGAACT
>JAWOCM010000060.1:0-4681 GCA_046483795.1 Desulfuromonadales bacterium
AACTGGCATCAGATTGATCCAGCCGAGGTCGTAGAGAAACTGCAATCATCCGATATGGGCCTTGTTTCCGAAGAGGCCCGTCGACGATTCGAGCACTATGGTCCCAACGAACTGATCGAGAAAAAACACAAATCGTTGTGGATGATGTTTTTTGATCAGTTCAAGGATTTCATGATCCTGGTGCTGATCGCAGCCGCCGTCGTGGCCGGCGTGATCGGCGACCCTGTGGATACCATCGCCATCGCCGTGATTGTGCTGCTGAATGCCGTGCTTGGGTTCGTTCAGGAATACCGCGCCGAAAAAGCCATGGCTGCTCTGAAAAAGCTGGCAGCCCCTTCGGCGACCGTCATTCGGGGCGGGCGGCCTGAATCGATCACTGCGGAACGGCTTGTTCCCGGAGACCTAGTGATCCTGGAGGCCGGCAACGTGGTGCCGGCCGATATCCGGCTGATTGAATCGGTCCGGCTTCGAATCGATGAAGCGGCCTTGACTGGTGAGTCCGCGCCGGTGGAAAAAGATACTGCGGCGCTCAGGGAAACAGACCTGTCCATCGGCGACCGGAAGAACATGGCCTATAAAGGCACCCTGGTTACCTACGGCCGAGGGCGGGGCCTGGTAGCGGCCACCGGGATGCGGACGGAACTCGGACGGATCGCTGCCTTGCTCCAGGACCAGTACGAAGGACGGACGCCGCTTCAGAAGCGGTTGACCTCTTTCGGGCAGAAGCTTGCTTACGCAGTCCTGGCCATTTGTGTCATTGTTTTTGTGGCCGGTCTCCTTCGGGGAGAGCCTCCGCTGTTGATGCTGCTCACGGCCATCTCTCTGGCGGTGGCGGCCATTCCGGAAGCCCTGCCTGCCGTCATTACCATCTCACTGGCTCTGGGGGCCAAGAAGCTGGTCAAGCAGCACGCATTGATTCGAAAACTGCCGGCGGTGGAGACGCTGGGATCGGTTACCTACATCTGCTCCGATAAGACCGGGACCCTGACTTTGAACCGGATGAGTGTGGAAGAAGTTTATGCGGACGGACGTCTGTTTCCGGCAGAAGAACTACCGACGGCGAGTCTGGATAGCACTGGGGCAATCCTCTCCGGCAGGAAGTCCCTCGGTCTGCTGCTGACGGCCCTGGCCCTTTCCAATGATTCCCGTGCGGATGCCTCCGGTGCCCTTATCGGCGATCCGACCGAAACGGCACTGTTCGAGCTGGCCCGAGGGAAAGGCTACCTTCGGGAGGGACTTGATGAAGAATACCCCAGACTTGCTGAGATCCCCTTTGACTCGGACCGAAAACTCATGACGACTTTTCATCCCTGGGAAAACGGCCGGATCGTTTCTTTCACCAAGGGGGCGGCTGAGGAAATAGTGGAGCGTTCCGAAAAGGTCCTTATCCATCAAGGTCAGGAAGAAATCGACCGCTCGAAAGTACTGGAGACTGCCGAACAGATTGCCGGCGAAGGTCTGAGAACATTGGGGTTCGCCATGCGGGTCTGGGAGGCACTTCCCGATCCGATGACTTCGAAACAAGCGGAGGCTGGGTTGGTCTTGATCGGGATCGTCGGCATGATGGACCCGCCCCGACCTGAGGCAGCGGAGTCGGTTGCCATGTGTCGGTCCGCAGGCATCCGGCCGGTGATGATCACCGGGGACCACCCGCTGACAGCCGAGGTGATTGCCAAACGAGTCGGGATCATCCACGGGGATGGCAAGGCCGTCATGACCGGCCGGGAACTTGCGGAGCTTCCGCTGGAGGAATTCGAGGACAAGGTTGAAAAGATACGAGTCTACGCCCGGGTCGCCCCTGAGCAGAAGCTCAAGATCGTCAAGGCGCTGCAGGACAAAGGGAATTTTGTAGCGATGACCGGGGATGGGGTCAACGATGCCCCGGCTTTGAAACGGGCCGATATCGGGGTGGCGATGGGCATTACCGGCACAGATGTGTCCAAGGAAGCCTCCCATATGATCCTGCTGGACGACAATTTTGCCACCATCGTCAAGGCCGTCAGGGAAGGCCGGCGCATCTTCGACAACATTCGCAAGTTCATCAAATACACTATGACCAGCAATTCGGGCGAAATCGTCACCATTTTCCTGGCGCCCTTCCTCGGTCTGCCCATTCCCCTGTTACCCATCCACATCCTGTGGATCAACCTGGTCACTGACGGCATCCCCGGTTTGGCCCTGGCCGCCGAGCCGGAAGAGAGAAACATCATGAGCCGCCCTCCCAGGCACCCGAAGGAAAGCATTTTCGCAAAAGGTCTCGGCGCACATATCATCTGGGTCGGGCTGCTCATGGGCGCCGTTTCCATCCTGACCCAGATTTTGTTCATCGACAGCAGCCGGACCCATTGGCAAACCATGGTCTTCACCGTCCTCTGCCTGAGTCAGATGGGACACGTGCTGGCCATTCGATCCGAACAGGATTCTTTCTTCAAGCAGAGGACCAATATACCGCTTCTCGGGGCTGTCTTGCTGACCTTTGCCCTTCAGATGGCCACTATCTATGTGCCGTTCTTGAACCCGATTTTCAAAACCGAACCGCTCACTGCCGGGGAACTTGCCGTCACGATTCTGCTTTCAGCTGTAGTATTTCTGGCGGTGGAGATTGAAAAGACCGTCAAAAGGTCGAAAAACACAAATCAAGAAGGTTGACTCACAAATCGGGGAAATGGAATGAGTCCCGCTTCCGGTCGGCCGGGAACGGCCTGCTTTTGAATTCCGGCTATTTGTGTCGGCGAAAAGCGGGTGTGAGCTTGTCCCCCTTCAAGCCGTCAGGGCAAGCTCCTTCGGCGAAGGAAGTTCGCCCCTGAGAAAGAGCGTATGAGCGATTGGCACGTTTACATCATCGACAGGAAAGAAAAGCTTTACGTCGGCATAACCACAGACTTGTCCAACCGGATGCGCCAACACGCTGTGATGGACCCTTTATACGTCGAAGGTCCCATGTCCAAAGCAGAAGCACTCCATCGGGAGAGAGTTCTGAAAGGTTGGACCCGAAAAAAGAAGCTTTCCTTGATTTCAGCGCCTTCCTCCCTGGTAGCTTCCCAAATCCCCATGTATTCACCCGGTCTTCGGCAAGAGCCGTCCTTGCCGAATAGGATACAACACACAGAAACCGTTGAATTGACGCTGCCGGGGATGGAGCAGGATGAGAGGGCCCTTCCCGACTCAAGGACCGACATGCACGTGACCGACATGGCGTATCTGTTAAGAGGCGACAACGGAGCCGTCGAGGTCGTCCACGACCGGCACTTTATGGGTCTGTTCCCGAGAACCGTGTGGCTGGAGCTGGTCGCGGCCGCCGGCTTCGAGCCGCCCGTGGTCCCCTTCGAGCACAGCCCGTACAGCAACACCGGACGCGACGTGTTCCTCGGGCGGCGGCCTGTCGCCGACGGAGGGACATGACATGAACGAGTTTCCCCCGCGCTTCTGGTCAATCTTTTTCGAGCTATACGAGTCGCTTCCAAGGCAGGGACCCGGCAACCGAGCCTCCGCAGCCAAGGCACTCGCTCTCTGTCATGACCTACCGCCGTCGCCCGCGGTGATAGACCTTGGCTGCGGCGTCGGCGGGCAGACACTCCATCTTGCTGAACTCACATCAGGAACCATCGTCGCCGTGGATAGCCGTGCTCCGAGCATCGAGCGACTGCGCGGGACGGTTGTCGAACATGGGCTTTCCCAGCGAGTCTCACCGGTGGTCGGTGGAGTGAATGAACCGCAGAGTGAGGGAAGGTTATAATCGCAGAAGGAGAATAGCCTATGAAAGTCCTTTTCATTATCACCACCGATGACGGGGAGACCATTTACAATGCCATGAGGCTGGCCAATGTAGGCGTTGAAAAGGGTGACGAGGTGAGTGTATTCATGCTGGGCAAAGGGGTGATGTTCGAAAAGAGCGCAAGTGAGCAATTCGATGTCATGGGCCAGATGAACAAATTCGAGGGCGATTTTTACGTCTGAGGGGTCTGCATGAAATCCCACGGTCTGGAGGGATCAAGCAGTTGCCCCATCGCCTGGATGGATGACCTTTACGAACTCTCAATGGAAGCAGAAAAAGTATTGACGTTTTGAAAACCCAAAGATTCATGGCCAGTTCCCTTATGCCGCAATACAAGCCTCCGGCGTGAAAGTCTCATGCCGCCGGCATGTCGAAAACTGCGGCCTCTTACCAGAAAGACCAAAGAACCCGGCAAAGCGCCCCTTCAATCAACTATCACGCTTGAGTAAGGTTTTTCACATTTCCGCATCACGATCACTGTAAGAAAAAGCACTTTGGACTCGGACACGTAATGGCAGATACCATCGACGGATTATAATATGGTGATTTGGCCTTCTATTAAAATCGCTTGACAATATCGGATATCGATATTAACATTCAATACAAATTTTCATTTATAGCAGGTTAGCCATTCAGCAAACGAACGACGAGCAATTGCTGATCGACCGGGTGCGCTTTCGGTAAGGATATACACCGGCTTTCTTGCAGGTGAACAGCATATATTTTCCCAACTTGCATTCGATGTCGGCATCAGTGCGGGCGCCGAGTTGGAACGAAATGAGGTTCCACACAAGAACCTATTTCTTTTCGGCGGCAGGGCAGACTATGTAACAAGACCCACACTCTTTTAATTAACGTTGCAGGTAGACCTGAAAATATTCATGAGGAATATCTGCTTACAGGAGG
>JAWOCM010000080.1:0-105258 GCA_046483795.1 Desulfuromonadales bacterium
AGGGCAGTCCGTCACGGCACGGCGTACACCAGCCGCAAGACTCGCGGGCGAAGAAACGGTTCAGGTTGAGCGTCGCCTCCACCATGCAGGTATGGTCGTCGAACACCATCACACCCGCGGTGCCCAGCCGGCTGCCGGCCTCTTCCAGAGGGTCGAAGTCGAGAGGCGTCTGCATCTGGGAGGCGTCGAGATAGGGGGTCGATGCTCCGCCCGGCAGACAGGCCTTGAACTTGCGTCCTTTCCAGACCCCGCCACCGTACTCCTCGACCACCTCCTCGACGGAAATGCCGAGAGGCAATTCAAAACACTCGGTGCGTTCAAGGTGTCCGGAGAGACCGAACAGCTTGGTCCCGGCGGCCTTTTCGACCAGCCCCAGCCCCTGAAACCATTCAGCACCTCCCGTAATGATATGCTGGATGTTGGCCAGCGTCTCGACGTTGTTGACCGTGGTCGGCTTGCCGAACAGTCCCTTTGCCGCAGGGAAGGGAGGTTTGGTGCGGGGATTGGCGCGGCGCCCCTCCAGACCGGTAAGCAGGGCGGTTTCCTCGCCGCAGATATACCGGCCGGCGCTGCGGTGCAGATGCAGTTCGAAATCGAAACCGCTACCGAGAATGTTGCGGCCGAGATAGCCGGCCTCCTGCGCCTCGGCGATGGCGCGTTCCAGATGGCGTGCACACTGCTCGTAGGCATAGCGGAGAAAGACATAGCCGACCGGCGCCTGCAGGGCGAAGGCCGAGATGATCATACCCTCGACCAGCTGGTGCGGATCGGCAAGCAGCAGATCGCGGTCCTTGTAGGTTCCCGGCTCCATTTCGTCGCAATTGCAGATGAGGTACTTCTCTCCCGGTTCATCGGCGGGGAAGAAGGACCACTTGACCCCTGTGGGAAAACCCGCGCCGCCACGGCCCCGCAGACCTGAAGCCTTGACCTCGTCCCTTACGTCCGAGGGGGTCATCCGCTTCAGAGCCTTCTCCAGACCCTCATAGCCCCCGTTATGGCGGTAGCCCTCGAGAAAGACCGTCTCGCCGGCGCGGCGGTTCTTGAAAAGCAGTTGCGGAGTCTCGGACATGGAAACGACAATCCTTTTTTAACGCAGAGAGCCGGTGTTTTTTCTCAGCGCCTCTGCGTTTCAAGTGAACAAAGCGAACGGGCCTTAAAACTGCCTTTTATCCTATGTTAGCAGCAAGCGCCCTTTCCTCTTCGAGGATCGAGTCGATCCTCTCCGGAGTCAGATTTCCGTAAATCTTCAGCCCCACCATCATGGCCGGAGCTTCGCCGCAGGCACCTAGGCAGCAGGTCGGCAGAAGGGTAAAGACTCCGTCCTGGGTCGTCTCTCCCGGCGCAATTCCGAGCGCCTCCTGGAGATGGTCCATGATCCCGCTGCCCTCCCGGCTCCAGCAGCAGATCGAATCACAGACATGGATGACTTTCAGTCCCACCGGCCGACGGTAGATCTTGTCGTAGAAGGTGGCTACCTCTTCGACCTGCAGCGCGGAAAGACCGAGAATCTCACCCACCAGTTCGACCCCTTCGTCCGGAACCCAGCCATTGACATCCTGCACAGCGCGCAATACATCGATGACCATCTCCCGGGGATGAGGCATCTCCGCGGCTTTGCCCTTGAGGGCTGCAATCTGATCTTGGGGCAGCAACTTGTTCATGACACATCTTTCAACGCAATGACGCAAAGAAAAGCAAAGAGGAGAAATGGAAATCTGGTCGATAAGAATGGTTTTCTTTGCGTCTTGACGTTCTCCTTTGCGTCCTTGCGTTAAGCCCTTGTCTCAGCGGTCCAGGTCCGCCAGCACGAAATCGATCGATCCGAGGATCGTGATCACGTCGGCCACCAGCCATCCGCGCGACAGCAGGGGAAGGGCCTGAATGTGGGGAAAACTCGGAGTACGGATGCGCACCCGGTAGGGAACGCTACCGCCGTCGGAGACGACGTAGTAGCCGCACTCCCCCTTGCTCGACTCGATCCCCCGGTAACACTCGCCGACCGGCGGCGTCATGCCCCGGGTCACGTTGACGAAGTGGGGGATCAGACTTTCGATGTCGGTGAGCCCGTCGTGGCGCTCGGGATAGACGAACCGATAGTCATCGCCGATGTAGCGGCCTTCTGGCATCGAAGCTGCGGCCTGTTTAACGATACGCAGGCTCTGGCGCATCTCTTCCATGCGCACGGCGTAGCGGGCGAAGGAGTCTCCACCCTCGGCGGTGGCCACCTCGAAATCGAAATGTTCGTAGCCACTGTAGGGCATTTTGCGGCGCAGGTCCCATTCGAGACCGCAGGCACGCAGATTCGGCCCGGAGAAGCCCCGGTCGATCGCTTCATCGGTGGAAATGACACCGACGCCCTCGGTCCGTGCACGGAAGATCGGCCCGTCGGTGAGCAGGGTGTCGAAATCGGCGAGGCGCCGGTCGAAGTCGCTGACAAAGGTCTCGACCACCGGCTCCCAGCCCCCGGGAAGATCCTGGGGGACGCCGCCTATGCGGAACCAGGAGGGGTGCATGCGGCCCCCGGTTATCATCTCGATGATGTCGAAGATTCTCTCGCGCGATTCGAAGGCGTAGAAGACGGGGCTCATGGCGCCCACATCGTGGGCGAAGGTACCGAGCCAGACCAGGTGATTGGCGATGCGGGACAACTCGCAGAGCATGACCCGGATCCACTGGGCCCGCTTCGGCACTTCGACGCCGAGCATCGTTTCCACCGGGAGCAGATAAGCCAGGTTGTTCTGGACCCCCGAGAGATAGTCGATGCGGTCTGTGTAGGGGATGAACTGGTTCCAGTGCTGGCGTTCGCCCACCTTCTCGGCGGCGCGGTGATGGTAGCCGATATCCGAATCGAGATCGACCAGCTCCTCCCCCCGCAGTTTGAGGATCAGGCGCAGCACACCGTGCGTTCCGGGGTGCTGAGGTCCCATGTTGAGCAGCATCAGTTCCTCGCCGTCGCGAACCGGGCTCGAACGGAAGAATTCACGAGGATCGGGCGGTATCATCGATTGTGCGGTTTCGGCGGTGTAGGGCGCCATTTCGGTACCACGGAAGGGGTGCTCTTTGCGCAGCGGATGACCCTGCCAGTCCGGTGGCATGAGGATACGGCGCAGATCCGGATGGCCGCTGAAACCGATGCCGAACATGTCGAAGACTTCCCGCTCGTACCAGTCGGCGGCCGGCCAGATATCGGTCACCGAAGGGGCCTGGGGAGCCTCCCCGTCCAAAGGGACCTTGATGCGCAGGTAGCCCGGATCATCCAGATTGGTCAAATGGTAGACAAGGCTGAAGTCGTGATCGGGGTGCCGGGGCCGCGCCGACTCGTCGACGGCTGTAATGTCCTCGAGGCGTCGGAACCGGCTGGGCGCTTCTGCCTTGAGAAAACGCAGCAGCTCCGGAGTGGTGTCGGCGTCGGTGCGAAAGGCCGGCATATCGGCGCTGTGGGAATCCTCCTGAACGCGGTTTCCGAAGCGCTCCCTGATCGCCTTGCCGATGTCGTCAGTGTAAGAGGGAAACTCCACTTTCGGCTGGGGAGGCGTCCACATGAGAGGGGACCGGGTCCCTTGAAAACGGGGGGGCTGCGACGAGGTGCCTCGAATTGGAGTGTTGCCGTATCCCGGCCCTCGCGTGTCGCGGCTTTTTGTTTCGCCGTCGACCAGAACGGGACAGGAGGTACCATCGATGCCGCCCTCCATGCCGAAGACCCGGCGCGCGGGACGCTCCTCACGGGAGATTTTCTCCTGAAGAAGGATCAGTCCCTGCAAAAACGCTTCAGGCCGCGGAGGGCAGCCTGGCACATAAACGTCGACCGGCAGGATCTGGTGTACACCTTGAATGACGCTGTAGACATCGTACATCCCCCCGGAGTTGGAGCAGCTTCCCATCGAAATAACCCATCTGGGATTGGCCATCTGCTCGTAGACTCTCAGGATGGAGGCACCCATCTTCTTGAAGGGAGTCCCTGCGATCACCATCAGGTCGGCTTCACGCGGCGTGCCGCGCAGCACTTCGGCGCCGAAGCGGGCCAGGTCGAATCGCGGCGTCATGCTCGACATCATCTCGACGAAGCAGCAGGACAGACCGAAAAACATCGGCCACAGACTGTTCTTGCGCCCCCAGTTGATCAGGTCGTCGAGGTTGGTCAGTACGATGTTATCAGGGAGCTGTTCATTCATCGCCTCGCCCCCCTGCCGCGTCGATCCGCCGAGGGTCCCCAGTCGAGGCCGCCCATGCACCACAGATAAAGCAGGCCGAAAAAGAGGATGACAATAAAGAAGGTAATCTGGGCAAGCCCGGCCCAACCGAGCATGTCGTAGGAAACGGCCCAGGAGACGATGAAAACCGCCTCCACATCGAAGACAATGAAGAAGATGGCCACCAGGTAAAAAGGGACCGGCTCATGCAGACGGGCCAGCCCGGTGGGAATGATGCCCGATTCGTACGATTCGTCTTTGGTCGATGAACGGGTTTTGTGACCCAGTCCCCAGGCGAGCAGCAACAGCACCGCAACGAGAAAAACGGTGATGCCGACATAAAGACCGAGCGAGAGCAGTGACTCGAACGACGGAGGAGATTCGCCACCGGCCGGAGCGGATGTCGTGGATACTGCAGCGGGGATCATACGATACGCCTCGGGGGAATATTGGCATCAACACCGGAAGCCCTTCCAGGGGGCACGGTTCAATGCTGAGAGGATAGCACAAAAAAAGCGGCTGTCCATGTTCCCGCACTGGCGTCACCGGAATCCGGGAGCCTGTCGATTGCGTTCGATCTCCCGGCGGGCCAGATCATCGCAGCGTTCGTTCTCTTCATGACCGGTATGGCCACGGACCCAGCACCATTCCACGTCGTGCTTTTTACACAACTCGTGCAGCCGCTCCCACAGGTCGCGGTTGGCGACCTCCTTTTTCTGGGAGTTCTTCCAGCCGCGCCTGACCCAACCGTCGATCCACTCGGTGATGCCCTTCATGACATATTGGGAATCGGTGGTCAGATGCACCCGGCAGGGCCGTTTGAGGGTCTCGAGGCCCACAATGACGGCGATCAGTTCCATACGGTTGTTTGTCGTCTGCGGCTCGTATCCGGAGAGCTCCTTTTCGTGACCTCCGTAGCGCAGGATGGTCCCCCAGCCTCCGGGTCCGGGGTTGCCTGAGCAGGCCCCGTCGGTGAAGATTTCGACGATATTATTGTCGCAAGAGTCAGTCATAGCGGGGGACGATAGCACACCGGAGGGCAAAAAGCAGTATCTTTGAAAAAGGGCCTCGAGACTCAGGACCGCAGGGTCATCCTGGTGTAAGACCCTCCTGTTCCATCAGAGCGACCCCGTACTCGATGGCAACAGCATACGACATGTTGGTGGTGGCGGATACGGTCTGGCTGTCAGCGGTATAATCCGGAGACACCTTGATCGGGTCGAAACGGGCGTTGAGGATACCGACCACCCGTCCGTCGCTGATGTTGACCAGGGGTCCGCCGCGATCACCGTCGTGAATCATCCTGTCGAAAAGTATGAGGTTACTGTTGTTTCGCGAAAGGACCTTGGCGCTGACCACTCCGTTCAGAGCGACAAGGGTATGCAACTGCTGGTGACCGAAGGAGAATCCCAGGGCCATCACTGAACTTCCGCACTGCAGGCCATCCGTCGAACCCAAAAAATGATCCGGCAAAGTGATGGTCAGTTCGCCCTCCAGTTTGAGCAGGGCGACATCACGATCCGGATCGGTGCTGACGACCCGCGCCGACAGAGGGGCGACCCGGTCGAGGCTCAAGGGAAGGAAGCCGGTTTCCTCGGAATTGGGCACAACCATAACTTTATTGTTCGCAGGCAGGATATGAGCGGCGGTGAGCAGATAGCCCCCATTATGGACCAGGAAGGCTGTGCCGAGAAAGCTTACGAGTTCCTGATCCTGGCGCATGACCATCATGCAGCCTCCGCTGAATTTCTGAAAAGCCGCTTCCAGCATATCTTCAATCTCCCGTCGGTATTTTATTCTCTGCGTTTCCCTCCAGCCAGGTCGCAACCTGCCGATGGTGTGTTTTCAGCCAGCGCAGTGCCTTTTCATAGGGATAAAGTCCATTGTCGGAACGATTCCAGACAAGATATCGACCCATCTCTTCGGACGTCCAGGAGAAGCTGTCGAGAAACGCCGTCACCTGCGGAAGTCTTTGCGGCAACTGTTTGCTGACCATGGTGTGAATAGACTGTTCTCCGCCGTATATACCGAGGGGATCCTCAAGAAATTTCAGCTTCCATTGGCCGAACATCCAGTGGGGTGTCCATCCGGTCACCACGATCCATTGCTGGTGACGAATGGCATGGGACAGTTCTGCGGTCATCGAAATTTCACTTCCGTCGATCAGCCTGAAGTCGTCCAGTCCATAGGCCCGCATTGCCTCGCGCGTACGCTGCATCACGCCCGCCTGGGGGTCGATTCCCACGATACGATGGCGAAATTTATCTGCGTACTGCCTCAGATCGGGGATCGAGTCCGCTTCGATATAGGGACGGACCCGGCGACCCTGCGGCCCTGTCTGACGTCCGACACTGGCATCGGGAACGACCAGGCCGATACGGGCCCCTGTTAGATTGGGACCAAGATCGACCATCTCTTCGGCATATCGGGAATAATACTCGGAATGGGTCGTTGGCAGCCATGCGGAGAGCATGACATCGGCACGTCCCTCGGCAACAGCGCGCCACATCTGGTCGGGCTCGAAGCGAATCAGTTCACACCGAACATCGAGCCGCTCCCGCAGAACCGCCTTCACCACATGGGCGCTGGCTATCGAGGAAGACCAGGATGTGTAGGCCAGGCGCACGACGGGACGTTCTTCATCTGCGGCCCTGGCTTGAGAAGCGCCTGACAATGCGGCGAGGAAAACCAGAACTGCGGTCAATGCCCTCAGCATCTCCCCCTCCCTTTCTGAAAGTTTACCAGAAACGTCGATGTCGGTAGGTCGGCAGTTTGGTGGTCGGCCTTGTCTTGTATTCGCGAATTTTCACATCGCCGGTGGAAATCTCGAAAGACTGTCCTTCCTTGTATTCCGCAAGCCCTTTGTGCAGAGCATAGCACATACCGAGCAAGACCACGGAAAAAGGCAACCCCGTGGTGATGGCGGCCGTCTGCAGGGCCACCAGACCTCCACCGAGAAGGAGCACTGCGGCCACCACACCCTCGAGAATGGCCCAGAAAAGGCGCTGCATCACGGGTGGATCAGGGTTGCCCCCGGAGGTGATAATATCGATGACCAGGGAGCCTGAGTCGGAGGAGGTCACGAAAAAAGTGACGATGACGACGACTGCAACGATTGATGTCAGGGCACCGAGGGGATAATTTTCCAGCAGCACGAACAGGGAAACGGGGATGTTCTCCTGAACCGCCTTGGCGATGCCGCCGGCGCCGAACATTTCAATGTGAATGGCGCTGTTCCCGAAAACCGTCACCCAGATGAAGGTCACGAGGGTCGGCACGAAGAGCACACCTTTGATGAATTCGCTGATTCTGCGGCCGTAGGAGACACGGGCGATGAACATACCCACGAAAGGAGACCAGGAAATCCACCAGCCCCAGTAAAAGACGGTCCAGGCCTTCTGCCAGTCTGTCGCCTCGTAGGTTTCGTTCCAGGTGGCCAGTTGCGGAAGGTTCTGCAGGTAAAAGCCGATATTTTCCAGCAGTGCCTTCATGATGAACAGCGTCGGTCCGAGCAGCAGCACGAACAGCAACAGAGCACCGGCGAAAATGATATTGAGCTGTGACAGCCGCTTGATGCCAGCATCGAGCCCCTTGACCACGGACCAGGCGGCGAGCCCGGTAATGCCTGTGATGAGTATGACCTGAACCGTGGTGCTCTGGGGAATACCGAAGAGGTGGCTCAATCCTGCGTTGACCTGCTGAACCCCCAGTCCCAGGGATGTGGCGACGCCGAACAGAGTGGCGACGGTGGCCAGGATATCGATGGCATTGCCGATAGGGCCGTGGATGCGCTCCCCGAAGATAGGATAGAACACAGAACGGATCGAGAGGGGCAGACCCTTATTGAATGCGAAGAACGCCAGTGACAGACCGACCAGGGCGTAAATCCCCCATGCATGCAGGCCCCAGTGCAAAAAAGTGATATCGAGGGCCACACGCGCCGCTTCGGCTGTTCCGGGTTCAGCCAGGGGCGATGCAATGAAGTGGAACATCGGTTCGGCAACACCGTAGAAAAGCAGCCCGATGCCCATACCCGCCGAGAACAGCATGGAAAACCAGGCGAGGGTGGAGAATTCAGGGACGGCGTCGGAGCCTCCGATGCGGATATCTCCGAATCGGCCGAAAAGCAGTGAAACAACGAAAACCAGGATAATGTTCATCGTCCAGACGAAGAACCAACCCCCGTAAGTGGCGATGGCTCCCTGCACGGTCGAGAAGAGGTCGTCGACGCGATTCTGGAAAACGAGGGTCAGGACGACAAAGAAAATGATCAAGCCGCTGGATACGAAAAACACCCAGGGATGCACATCGAAATGGAACCAGCCTTCCGGTTCCTGTTCATCGTTGTTTTTTGACTCCATCTCTCCTCCTGGGAATATGTGAAGCTCACGGCACAGTATAGCGGATGTGGTGGCATTGACAAAGGGAAGTATCTTCAGAGAAAACACCAAAGAGAAAAGCCCTGCGGCATGAGAGACGCAGGGCTTTTCTCTTTGGTGTCCCCAGGGGGATTCGAACCCCCGTCGCCGGCGTGAAAGGCCGGTGTCCTGGACCAGGCTAGACGATAGGGACTGAAGACGTGCTGTACTGTCGCTGTATGAGGCTCAACAAGAGCACTCGTTTTACGAAAACAGCCCCGCCGCATGGTACGGCGGGGCTGCTTGCTTTTGGTGTCCCCAGGGGGATTCGAACCCCCGTCGCCGGCGTGAAAGGCCGGTGTCCTGGACCAGGCTAGACGATAGGGACTTATGGTGAGCCGCGTAGGGATCGAACCTACGACCATCTGATTAAAAGTCAGATGCTCTACCAACTGAGCTAGCGGCTCATGCAACGGAGAGTTTTTATACGGGATTCGCTCTTTCGAGTCAACCCTTTTTTTCTTTTTTTTAAAGGCGCTTCTGTCAATGGGCTTTTCTTCGGCCTGCCGTGCCGATTACGAATCACCAAAAGGATTTTTGACCAACACCGTCTGGTCCCGACGCGCCCCGACCGACACCAGAACCACAGGGCAGTCACACCATTCTTCGATTTTGCGCAGGTAGGTTCTGGCCTCCTGGGGCAAATCCTCAAGACGGGTCACCGAGGAGATGTCCTGCTGCCAGCCATCGATCTCCTCATAAACCGGATGACATTGATTCAGAATTTCCGCATCCCGGGGGAAATCTTCGATCATCTCTCCCTGACGTGAATAGGCCGTGCAAACCTTGATACTTTCGAAATCGTTGAGCACATCCATCTTGGTGATCGCAAGGCCTGTCATGCCGCTGGTGCGAACCGCCTCCCGCAAGGCGACGATATCGAGCCAGCCGGTGCGGCGCGGCCGTCCGGTGGTCGATCCGAACTCGTGCCCGGCTTCCTGCAGTTTTCGTCCATCTTCATTATCAAGCTCGGTGGGAAAAGGGCCTTCACCGACGCGCGTGACATAAGCTTTGGAGATGCCGATGACTTCGTCGATGAAACGCGGGCCCAGACCGACGCCGGTGCATACGCCGCCGGCCACCGTACTGGAGCTGGTGACGTAAGGATATGTTCCGTGGTCGATATCGAGCAGACTGCCCTGGGCGCCCTCGAAGAGGATATTGTCCCCCTTCTTGATGCCGTCGGTAACAATCTGCGAAGCGTTCCCCATGTAGTGGCTCAGCTCTCTTGCATAGAGGCTGTATTCCTCGATGATCTTCTCTTCGTCGAGGGGCTTCTCTCCGAGATACTTCTCCAGGTAAAAATTCTTTTCCGGAAGGATTTCCCGGACCCTGCGGGCAAAAGTCTCCGGACGGACGAGATCCTGCAGCCGAATGCCGCGCCGGCCGATCTTGTCTTCGTAGACCGGTCCGATGCCCCGTCCGGTGGTCCCTATCTTCCTGGCACCGGAACGGCTCTCCCTCGCCTTGTCGATGGCGACGTGATAGGGCATGACGATATGGACATTGGCGTCGACGACCAGCTGACTGTCGTCGCGAAGGTAGCCTTTTTTCTTGAGGCCCTCGATCTCCTTGAGGAAAACGGCGGGATCAAGAACGACTCCGTTGCCGATGACGCAGCGTTTGCCCTCGTGAAGGATCCCTGAAGGGATCAGGTGGAGAATGATCTTCTGTTCACCGACCACCAGGGTATGTCCGGCGTTGTTGCCGCCCTGGAAACGGACCACTTCCCGGGCATGCTCGGTATAGATATCGACCACCTTGCCCTTGCCTTCGTCGCCCCACTGGGCGCCGACGATAACCACATTGGCCATTGCTTGTTCTCCTAGGAGGGGTCGAGAGTGAAGTCGTCGGAGAGCAGCTCCTCAAAAAGCAGGTGCCGTTCCGAACGATCGTCGAGACGCACCACTCGGGCGTCCTTTCCCTCGTCCCCGATAATCATCAGAAAAGAAAAATTCATCTTCTTTGCGTACTCGACAGTCTGCTCGAGTTCGCGGCGAATAATGTCCCGGGCGGCTGAGTAGCCATGCCGACGCAGGGCCTGCGCTGCTTGTTGTGCCGGCTCCTTGTCGGTTCCGCCTTGCAGAATGAGGACGTCGGAGCCGGTCGATACCTGCCCGTCGAGATCGCTGTCGAGGGCGAAAAGCAGATTGAGCAGATTGAAGGTGAATCCGGTCGCCGGCGCAGGAAATCCATAGCGAGCGGTCAGATTGTCATAGCGTCCGCCGGAGCATACGGCCCGTCCCAGGCCCGGGAGAAATCCCTGGCAGATAATACCGGTATGATAGTCCAGTCCGCGCAATTCGCCAAGGTCAATCGTCACATGCCGGTCCACCCCGTAGACCTTTAGGATCTCGAACACCGTCTCCAGATTTTCCAGGGCCCGCCGCGATCGGTCGTTTCTGACGACTGCGGCGGCCTTCTGCAGAACTTCCGGCCCGCCGAACAGCCGCGGCAGGGCCAGTACTTCCTTCCGCGCCTGGGCGTCGATGTCCGTACCTGCGAGCAGGACCGTCAATCCCGAGGAATCCTTGTGGGCGATGGCAGCCTCGACCTGTCGGGCCAGACCCTCGCTGAGCGGCAGACTAGCCATGACGCCGCGGAAGAATTCGACCTGGCCGATATCGACGGTGAACTCCTCTGCGCCCAGGGCCTTGAGACACTCGACGACCATGGCGATCATCTCGGCGTCAGCCTCCGGACTGTCGAGACCGATCAGCTCCACCCCGTCCTGAAAGATCTCGCGATCCTTGCCGGCCTGCTGCTCGGTGTGACGCAGGACCCTGCCGGAATAGCACAGGCGCAGCGGCATGGGATGCTCGCGCATGCGTGTGGCGACGATGCGGGCTATCTGGGCGGTGATGTCTGGGGAGAAAGCGACCATTTTGCCGCTCACCCGATCATCGAAACGCAGCACCCGGTCCCGCAGGGAGGCTCCGATGCCCCTTTCCAGAACCGAGAGATACTCCAGAGAAGGGGCTACGATGCGCTGAAAGCCCCATCGGCGGAAGGTATCGTACAGCGTCCTGCTGAGGTAGTCTATTTTTGCGGCTTTGGCGGGCAGGAAATCCTTGACGCCAGTCGGCAGAGCGATTTCGCTGGTGTTGTCGTATGCGTCCATGTGTGTCTCTGCTCTTGTCCTCAAGGGGCGGAAAGATCGCCCGCTGTTTAGAGCTCCACCTGAATGGCAGAGAGAATATTTTCATTGCTCCGCAGCGTTTCCAGGGTCCGCTCGGGGATCTTGCTGTCAACGGTCAGCAGTGAAATCGCCTGTCCGTTGATCTTGCGCCGCGAGAGGTTCATCATTGCGATATTGATGTTCGCCTCGCTGAGCATCTGGCCGATAAAGCCGATCACCCCGGGCCGGTCGTAGTTGCGAAGAACGAGGATGTGGCCGCTCGGAATCGCTTCGACAGAAAAATCGTGGACACGCACGATGCGCGCCTCCTGCTCCCCGAAGAGCGTCCCGCAGACCGAACTTTCACCGTCTGCGGTGTGGACGATCAACCGGATCTGATTGGCAAAACCTTCGGCTGTACTGCTCTTGGCTTCCACAAGACGGATCCCGCGCTCCCGGGCCAGATGGGGCGCATTGACGTAGTTGACCATCGCACCGACCATGGGAGTCAGAAATCCCTTGAGCAACGCCCGTGTCAGAGGCTCCATCGGGTATTCTGTCACCGCGCCTGAATATTCTATCGTCAGCTCGTCCACTCCGCGGGCCTGGTACTGGGCCTGGAAGGCTCCGAGTTTTTCTGCCAGAACGAGATAGGGACGTATAGACTCCAGGAGATCGGCGTGAATGGCGGGAACGTTCATAGCGTTCTCCACGACACCGTCTCTGAGAAAATTGACGACCTGGTTGGCCAGCTGGACGGCGACATTCGTCTGGGCATCGCGCGTTGCCGCACGCAGGTGCGGCGTCACGATGACCTGGTCCAGACCCAGAAGAGGATGATCGTCCGGCGGTGGTTCCTTGGCAAAAACATCGATAGCCGCTCCGGCAACCCGGCCGGTGCTGATCGCTTCGGCCAGCGCCTGCTCGTCGACCAGGCCGCCCATGGCGCAGTTGACGATGCGGCAGCCGGGCTTGACCGCAGCGAGTTGCTCTTCGCCAAGAATGTTTTCCGTTTCGGCATTGCGAGGCATGTGCAGGCTCATAAAATCCGACCTGGCCACAAGCTCGTCGAGACCGACCTGCTCCGCACCCAGATGGCGCACCGCCTCGGCCGTCAGGTAGGGATCATAGACCAGAACCCGCATCTTCAGGGAGCGGGCCCGTTCGATGACGATCCGACCGATCTTGCCTGCACCCAGAACACCCAGGGTCTTTCCGGCGATCTCGATACCGAGAAATCGTTGCTGGTCCCACTCTCCCCTTTGAACACTTGCATGAGCCTGGGGGATCATACGGGCCAGGGCCATCAGCATGGCTATGGTGTGTTCGGCGGTGGTCGTCTTGCTTCCGAAGGGGGTATTGACGACCACGACCCCATGACGGTCAGCTGCATCGAGATCGATGTTTTCGGCGCCGATACCGGCACGACCGACAATCCGCAGCTTGCCGGCGGCACCGAAAAGCTCTTCAGTGACCAGGGTCCCCCCTCGAACCACAAGGGCGTCCACCTCAGCCACCGCCTTCAAGAGAGCGTTCGTCGAGAGGCCAGGTTGATAATCGAGATCGAGCCCTTCGTACTGCTCGAAAATCGCCAGCCCCTCACGACTGAAATGATCCGAGACGAGAACCTTCATGAGAATACCTCGCGCAACGTCCCAAAACGACTGAACCAACCCTCTGCCAAATTTCGTACCCTATCAGCGGCCCCGGGGGATGTCAAGGGCAAAGCCCCGCAACCATGGGCCTTTGCTGTCTGCCCAGTAGATGTGAGACGAGATCTTTGTGCCCTTCTCTTCGCTCAGAAAAAAAAGCCCTCCGGGCCGGAGGGCTTTTCAAAAGGTTCTGTGTCTTCGACATATGAAAACATCAACTGCATTCTCCTGTTTCATGCTGACTGTTTTATATTATCCCCTTTTGGATTTCTTGCAAGAAACTGCAGCTTGCCTCAAAAGATGTCAAACGCTAGAATGTTGCCGATTTCCCCTCAGGAGACAGACTTGAACAGTAACCGCGACAAACTCTTTTCCCGCCGCCAGCCTGTCGAGCCCTTCAGCTTCAACGAGCGTGTCGTGGAGGTCTTCGACGACATGCTCGAACGTTCGGTGCCCCTCTATCGGCAGAGCCTTCTGCGTCAAGCCCAGCTGACCCGGCATTTCTATCAACAGAAGGGCCGGGTTTACGATCTCGGCTGCTCGAACGGCAATTTCGGCATGACCCTGCAAAGGGAAATGGGCAAGGATTCTTTCGCCATGACCGCCGTCGACAACTCGGCACCGATGCTCGCCACCTACCGCCAGCGCCTTGAAGAGGCGGGGGAGACGAGGATACAGCTGGTCGAAGGCGATATCCGCCGATTCGATTTCGATCCCGCCTGCGTCATCATCGTCAACCTGACCCTCCAGTTCGTCCCCCGGGCCGACCGCCGCTCGCTGCTGCAGAGAATTCACGATGCCCTTCTGCCCGGCGGGGTTCTGCTTCTGACCGAGAAGGTGATCCATCCCGACCCTGCCATCAACCAGCTGCATCAGGACTTTTACCACGGCTTCAAGTCCGAAAACGGGTACTCCCGGCTGGAAATCAGTCAGAAGCGCGAAGCGCTTGAAAACGTGCTGGTTCCCGAAACGATCGAAGCCCATTTCGACCGTCTGAGGCACTGCGGTTTTTCGGGGTGCGATGTCTGGATGAAATGGTTCAATTTCGCCTCGATGATCGCCCGCAAGGAGCCCTGAAATGGATGCCCTGATGGAACGTGCCGCCGAACTGGGACTGGCACCGTGGCGCTTCGAGCTGGCGGAGCTCTTTGCCGGTCGCAAGCGCTACCTCGAAGAGGTCGACCGGAAAAGCCGGCGTTATCTCGATCTGCTTCCGGCTCTGCCCGATCTGCAACCGTCCCTTCTCGATCTCGACGCGGCCCGGCTCGTTATCGGCAGGAAGAGCGATGCGGGGCCCCGGGAGCGACAGATCCTCCACGACATCCTTCAGGCGCTATGTCCATGGCGCAAGGGCCCTTTCCGGCTGTTCGGAATCGATATCGACAGCGAATGGCGCTCCGATCTCAAGTGGAACCGGCTGAAGAAGGCGATAACCCCGCTGGCCGATCGGCGCGTCCTCGACATCGGCAGCAGCAACGGCTATTACCTATTCCGCATGGCCGAAGCAGGCCCCAGACTGGCCCTCGGGGTCGAGCCTTACCTGACCAACTACTACCAGTTCCGGGTCCTGCAGCACTACGCTCGCAAGCCCGACCTGTTCAACCTTCCGGTTCGGTTCGAGGAGCTGCCCGACCTTGCCGGTTTCTTCGATACCGTTTTTTCCCTGGGCATCCTCTACCACCGCCGCTCTCCGCTCGACGCTCTCGCCGAGAAGCGCCGCGTTCTGCGCCGCGGCGGCGAACTGGTCCTGGAGACCCTGGTGATCCCCGGCAACGAGCCGATGTGTCTGTGTCCGCAAGGGCGCTACGCCAAGATGAACAATATCTTTTTTCTGCCGACGGTCAGATGCCTGGAGCAGTGGCTGGACCGAAGCGGCTTCGAGAACATCCGCTGTATCGATGTCACGGCGACCACCACTTCCGAGCAGCGTGCCACGGCCTGGGTCGGCACCGAATCGCTGATCGACTTTCTCGATCCGCACGATCCGCAGCTCACGGTAGAAGGATACCCCGCCCCTGTGCGAGCCCTCCTTCTGGCGAACGCACGCTGAGATAGAAAGAAAAATTGCTTTCCCTTCTTGACCGCGATTCCAGACATATATATAATTTTTCATATCTTATGTTCTGAAAAGGAAAGGACAGACAATGACGATTACAGATCAGGCCAAAGAAAAGCTTGCAACGATCCTTGATGACAATCCTGGCAAAACCCTGCATGTCGTATTCGAGGGTTTCGGCTGAGGCGGACCCCGTCTGGGGTTGGCTCTGGAAGAGCCGCAAAAGGATGCAGAGATTCGCACGGTCAACGGGCTCGAGGTCTGCCTCGACCAGGTCGCCGGCCAGTACGCAGAAGGTCAGGTTATCGATTACCGGCAGGAACACGGGCAGAAGGGGTTTATCATCGCCCCTTCATCCGGTGCCGCCTGTTGATATTCACCCGATGCATCAACGTAAAAAGGCCCCGTAATGACGGGGCCTTTTTACGTTCGGGCCTTTTGGAAGTGGGACGAGCCTCTACTCCATACCGTGCTCGAAATTGAATGGCGTCGTTCCCGGCAGGCCATGGTTCCGTTCCACGGCGTCCATCACCTTCTTGCCCCTTTCCGAGAAAGCTCCGCAGTGTGACAGATCGACCACCATCTGGTTGCAGCCCATTCCGGCAAGCTCGTCGAGACGGCCGAGCAGAGAGAAATCGGTCTCCGGCGTGACAACGGTCAATCCGTCCCTTTTCCCCACCCGGTAGCCCTCACCACGGTCGGAAACGACCGGAGCGTCCGGCTTGACGCTGCGCAATGCAATACGGGAGGTTATCACGGGCACGGGAGCGTAAGCCGTTACAGCCGTCCTGACTCCCGTCGAACGGCGGAGGATCTGGGTTAAGTTGTCCCGATCGTCTTCGAGATAGAGTGTCGCTTCTTCAACCCCCAACTCCTTCCAGGCCAGCATCGCCTGACTGTTCAGGGAGAAAAGGCGATAACCGGTCAGCAGCCGGACATTTTCAAGATTGTCGAAAAGGGGAAAGTGGCCGATGTTGTTCAATCGAAAGGTCCGGAACCCCTGGGATACCAGATACTGGACCATCTTGCGGGTTTCCGCCCAGTCGGTATCGAACAGGACAAAAGGAATGTCCCAGACAACCTGTCCGGGTCGAGACGCAAGGTGTCGTCCCTGACGCGACAGACCCTGCACGTTGGCCCCGGTCAGGGGCATAACCAGCCGATTCACGCCTGCCCGCCTGAGAACATGGGAGTCGCGCAGATCGCGAACCGCGACCGTCACGCCAGGAGAATTTTCGAGCTTCTCCTCCTGCTGCGGCAGGAGTGCTTCACGGGCCTGCTCGAGATGCTCGCGTCGTCTGGTGCTGATCTGCGTACCGAGCGCTGCGGAGATATCCTGATAAAAGCTTCGGCGTATCTGCTTGAGACGGCTCGGCGCAATCACCACCGCCGGCAGGTCCCCGGTTTCGAGCCGGCCCAGAGTCAGAGGCTGTTCGCCGCTGCGCGAAAAGACACCCCGCAGCGTCCCGGCGTCGAGAGGGCTCGAAGCGGCCTCTTCGGTTGTTACCGGGTAGCGACGCTCAAGGGATAAGCCGGCCACCTCTCCGCGGACGCACAGCTCATTCCCGGTCAGTCCGATATGCAGATCGACCTTCCGGATCAACTCGGCGGTCTGCCCCAGCCGCCGGCGACAAGCCGCCTCGCTGAGGGTGAAGGCCTTATCGGAAGAGACTTTGAACACTGCATCGCCGGTCTGAAAGATATCCCGATAGGGAGAGGGAACCGTCACCTGGGCTCCGGCGTCGACCTTTTTGACCTTGTTTTTGCCCTGTTGCAGGGTCTTGATGGTAAAGGCGCTTCCGGCCTTGTCTGTTTTCGGCTGAATCCGCAGCCGGTCGCCCAGATGAAGCCGGTCGCCGGTTTTGAAAGAAATATCGGTGCCGCGTATCTGGGTAATCGCACCGAGGAAGCGCCCCGTCGAGCCCTTGCGGTTCGGGGTGACGATATCGGTGGGCCTTGCTTCGCCGAGAAATCCCCGGGTCGGCTGACGACCGAAGGAGTTTTTCAGCCTCTCTTTGGCCGTGCGCAGAGCGTCTCGCTTGTCCTGCGGCGCGGCGTCGAGCACCTGGCGGTAGGCCCCGACGACCTGGTGGACATATTCTGCGCTTTTCATCCGCCCCTCGATCTTGAAACTCCCCACGCCGGCCTGCTCCAGCTCGTCGAGCAGATCGATTGCGGAGAGGTCGTTGGGGGAGAAATAATATCCCTCTTTGGTGCGATATCGGTAGCGGCGCCGGCACGGCTGGGCGCAGCGGCCGCGATTTCCGCTCTTGCCTCCCAGAAAGGAGGAAAAGTAACACTGGCCGGAGAAAGAAAAGCACAGCGCACCGTGGACGAAGTGTTCGAGCTCTATCGAGGTGTGTGCCCGAATATGACCAATCTCCTCGAGGGTCAGCTCCCGGGCGAGTACAGCCCGCTTGATCCCCATCCGTTCAAGCTGCAGGACTCCGGCGGCATTGTGCACCGTCATCTGGGTCGAGGAGTGGAGGTTCAGAGCGGGAAAATGATCCCGGGCCAGACGCCAGACGGCCAGATCCTGGATGATCACTCCGTCGACATCTATAGACTCGAGCGCAGCCAGTGTCTCGACAAGCTGTGGCAGTTCCGATTCCTTGACCAGGGTATTGAGGGTCACGTAAAGACGGCGGCCATGGCTGCGCGCCCATGCCAGCACCTTTTCGATGTCTCCCAGCCCGAAATTACGGGCCTTTGCCCGAGCAGAAAAATCATGGAGACCGCAGTAAACGGCATCGGCACCGGCCTCCATGGCGGCAAAAAACGATTCTGTACTGCCCGCAGGGGCCAGCAGCTCCGGTCGACTCTGTTGTGGTTTCATTGACGCTCGCAAAAAATAAACCGGGAAGAAAAACCTCCCGGTCAGTTGAAGTTAGAGCAAGAATACCACGCGAGCGAAAATCGGCGCAACCGCCAATGAAGCTAGTGCCCATCCTGAAACTCCGGATGCCCACAGGCACGTTTCTGATCCGGACACTAATCGAACACGCCCCTCTCGGCCAGGCTGACGAACTTCTCGCGGCCGATGATGATGTGATCGAGCACCCGCACCCCCATCAACGTGCCGGCATCGCGCAAGCGGGTGGTGATCTCGATATCTTCGCTGCTCGGGGTGGGGTCCCCGGATGGGTGGTTATGGACGAACAGGACGGCGGCTGCCGATTCCCTGATTACCGGTGAAAAGACCTCTCTGGGGTGAACGATGCTCGCCGTCAGACTCCCCTCGGAAATGGTCACTTCACGAATCAACCGGTTCTTGCTGTCGAGAAGCAGCGCGATGAACGATTCCTTTTTATGATCGCACAACCGCGGGTGGAAATGACGGAAGACCTCCACCGGCGATGCATATTGCGCCCCCTGCTCCAGCGCTTCGGTTCCGTGGCGTCGTGCGATTTCAAAGACAGCCTGGACTTCCGCCGCCTTGGCAGGCCCGATCCCTTTGACAGTGCACAATTCAGCCGTGGTGGTGCGGGCCAGCTTCTGCAAAGAACCGAAACTGGCAATCAGCTGTCTTGCATGGTCAAGGGCGCTCATCCCGCTCGAAGCATCGCCGGTTCGCAGCACAAGAGCCAGCAACTCGGCGTCGCTGAGCCGGACTGCGCCGTGCTGCAACAGCTTTTCCCGGGGGCGCTCCGCACTGGGCCAATCCTTGATGCGCTGCATATATTCTCCTTGACGCGTCTATAGATTTGGCCAATATAGAATAAACTTTTGTGTTTTGCCACAAAAAAGGGCCGACTCAATGCCGGCCCTTAAAGGGTGTATTTTACTTCTCGTCTTTTCGTTCTATCTCCGTTCTTCGTCCTGACCCCAGAATTCGCGGATAATGCCTATTTCCCTGTCACTGAGGATAGCTCCCCGTTGCTGCATTTTTTCAATGACAATACGGGAACTTTCCTGTCGGGTCATCGCTTTTTCGACTCTCCCCAGAGGATGACAGCCGGCACAGCGGCTTTGCAGTATCTGTCGGAACTGGTAATAATCCGCCTCGCTAATGCTCGGACCTTCCTCGTCCGGCTTCGCCTTCTGTCGCAAAGGCTCTCCCCAGAAAACCCCCAACATCTCTTCCTCTTCTTCACCCAACTGTCCGTCTTTCTCCAGAAGATGAAGCTTCATATCGGCAAGTTTCTCGTTACGTACCGCCTTGGACACCATCTGACGCTCGTGACACACGATGCATCGATCCTCGACGATCCCGCGAAACGCTTCTCTGTCATAGCTCGCAAGGGAACCGAGATGGGGAGAATCGTCTCCGGAATTCCGGGCAAAGCTCTGTGTTGCCAAAACGAGCAGGCCCAGAATAACCGCAAGACTATTCGCGAACAAAGGTGTCGATATCGGTTTCATGAACCATTCCCATCATATGGGCGTATTCGGATTCGATAAGTTCATAGTGGTGTCGAGTTTCTTTGGCCATTTGCTCAAAGACGGACCGGACTGCGGGATCGACGATTTTCTGTGCTGTCACCTCGAGGTTCCGTTCCAGCTTCTCTTCCTCTCGCAGCGCGATTTCCATCGCTTTGCGTTCATGCACATCGCTGTCGAGAGCCTTTTCCAGCTCAGTGAGTATGACGGTGTCCTCGGGCGGGGATGAGATGAATTCCTCAAAACTCCCCAGATCGTCTCCCTGGTAGAGAGGGAAAAAGTGCTCCGCATGCTCTCGCTCATCTCTCGCGAGCGTTTCAAAAACACTTTTCGCCTTGGGGTCCTTGACGATTTCCGCCGCACGCTTATAGAAGTCCATGACATTTTTTTCCGTCTGGGCAGCCAGCTTGAGAGCGTCCTGAAGATTGAATTCCTGGGGCATCACATAACCTCCTGAAAATGGATTGATATATGTTTTAATTATCACTGATTCCGGTCACTTGTCAATCAGTTCTCCATTTTCCCTTGTTCTGTATACAGAGTACGTCGCTTTACAGAACACTCCGCCATGCTACTATCAGAAGGACAAACCCGAAAACACAGAGGAGGATTTCATGGCCTACGGAGAGGACAGAAGCTACAAGAAAGTGGAAGTCATAGGCGTATCGAAACAGGGACTGCAGAGTGCTATCGACGTGGCGATCAGCAAGGCGAGTTCCTCCCTGGATCAGATCAGCTGGTTCGAAGTCCAGGATATCCGGGGTCACGTCTCTGCCGACGGAACCGTGGCTGAATACCAGGTTGTGGTCAAGGTGGCCTTCGAGCTCAAGTAATGGCCGAAGGGGCCATAATCAACCGAAAAGGAGCCTGAGGGCGAAGACAATGACCGTCACAAAGACGATCCGTCTGATCCAGTCATGACCCTTTTTCACGGCCAGGTGCATGGCGACCCAGCCACCGGTCGAATTTCCCGCTGCCAGCGCCAGGCCCAGACCGTAGTCGATCTGACCATGGACGATGAAAACACCCAGCGCCACCAGGGTAAAGGCGAAAATGACGATGACCTTGAGGGCGTTGATGCGCACCAGGTCGAGCCCATAGAGCAACAATCCGGAGATAATAAGAAAGCCGACCCCGGCCTGGACGAAGCCCCCGTAGATTCCGATCAGAAAGAATATCAGTATTAACAGAATCGTCCGAAAGGGGGTCAGCGGCGAGTCGCTTTTGAGATTAAAACGCCGCACCGGATCGACAACGGTGATAATCATCACGCCGATCATGATGAAGCCCAGCAGCTTCTTGAACAAGGCATCGTCGATGTCGACGGCCAGAGTGGCGCCTATGTAACTGCCGAGAAGCGCCGGCGGCGCACACAGCAGGGCGAGCTTGACGGGGAAAACGCCCCGGCGGCGAAATCCGTTGATGGCAAAGATGTTCTGAAAGAAGATTCCCACCCGGTTGGTACCGTTGGCGGTCGCGGCCGGAAGACCGAGGAAGATCAGGACCGGCAGCGTCAGAAGCGATCCTCCACCAGCCAGAACATTGACAAAACCGGCGATGCCGCCGACAAGGACCAGCAGCAGGACGTCCCCGACCGGCGGCATCAGTTGTCTCCCTCGCCGAGCAGTTCGCGGATCACTTCCCCCGCCATCATCATGCCGAACATAGGAGGGATCGTGGAGGAGCTGCCGAGAATCACCCGCCGGTCGGTACAGCGCCACCGTGGCTCCTCCTTGTTCGGGCAGATGCAGTTCTGGGAGCAGAGATTGCCCTGCGTCGAGAGAGGGCGAAAATCTTCGGTGGAAAAAACGACCTTGACGCCCCGCTCGATGCCGCGGCGGCGCAGTTCCTTGCGGATAATCCTGGCCAGTCGGCATTTATAGGTCAGGGAAAGATCACAGATCTCAACCCTGGAGGGATCGAGCTTGTTCGCCGCTCCCATGGAGGAGATAATCGGAATCTGCTTTTCCTTGCAGGCCTGGATCAGATGAAGCTTTGAGGTGATGTGATCGATGCAGTCGAGCACATAGTCCCCGCCCCGGGTGAGCAGCTCTTCCGAATTCTTCGCCTCGTAAAAGGCACTAAGCGGTTCGATTTCGACCCGGGGATTGATTGCCCGGCAACGCTCGGCCATCACCTGAACCTTCGATTTGCCCACCGTTTCGCTGGTTGCATGAATCTGACGATTGGTATTGGTCAGACAGATCTCGTCAAAGTCGACGAGGGTCAACCGGCCGACCCCGGCGCGCACCAGCGCCTCGACGGCGAAACTGCCCACGCCGCCGATTCCGAACACGGCGACGGAGGCCTTCCTGAGCGTCTCAAGTCCCGCTGTTCCGGCAAGAAGCTCCATCCGGCTGAATCGATGCTCTTCCATCAGGTCTGCTTTCCGCCCAGCCCAAGAACCCGACGGGCATTGGCCGAAGTCACAACGGCCGTTTTCTCCAGGTTCCATCCCCGAAGTTCCGCCAGGGCCTTCGCCACCAGCAGAAGCCAGCATGGCCGATTGGTCTGGCCCCGGTACGGATGGGGGGCCCTGTCAGGCGCGTCGGTTTCCAGAACCAGCCATTCAGGGTCCAGATCCCGGCCGATCTTCGGCGCCTTTCTAGCCTCAGGATAGGTCAATGGAGCCCCAAGCCCAATGGCGAATCCCAGATCGGCGGCCTGGCGGGCCGATTCCAGGCTTCCGGAGAAGCCGTGAAGTATACCCCCGATTCGATCGGCCCGTTCCCTTTTCAAAAAATCCAACAGCGGTCCGATGGCGTTGCGGCAATGGATCACGACCGGCAACTGCGCTTCGATGGCCAATCGAAGCTGCGCGACGAAAACGCGCTCCTGCTCGTGGCGACTCGGCGAGCATAGGAGGGTGTGGTCCAGCCCTATTTCCCCAATGGCAATCACCTGTGGCTCGTCGCAAAGCCGCTCCAGAGACCGGGCCGCCTCCGGGTTCCATTGATCCGCGTGCTGCGGATGCAGACCGGGCGCCGCCCAGGCACCATCGGTCCCTTTACACAAGTCGACCAGGCGGCTCCAGCCGGAGCGGTCAACACCGGGCACCAGAAAAGTACCGATCCCTTCCTGCCGGGCCAGAAGCAATTCATCCTCGATCACAGGGGAGATGATATCGAGATGGACATGCGTATCAAAAAGACTATTCTCTTTATCCGACATGAGACTCACAATATCACACAGGGAAAAGACAAGAAAACCCCGTGGGGACGGCTTTCGCCAGTTGCCCCCTATAGTATTTCTATGCTAAATCTAGATCTCTATTTTATTCGATTCGGAGGGACCATGAGACTGTTTTTCATTCCCAAAATCAAGTTCATTCGCAAAATCTTTCTTTTTACCCACCTCACCGGCCTGATAACAGCGGCCCTGATTCTGGGTGGGATCTCGCTGTTTGCCGGCCCCGAGGTCATCTCCCTGCCGACTATTTTACTGGGCATCGTGGTCGGTTACTTCTCCGGAGCCCTGTCCTACCTGTTCCTCCAGGAAAATCTCGCCAAACAGCTTCGGCACCAGCTCGCACTGCTTCAACCTCTTGCGGGCACCACGGTTCACAGCCACATGAATGTGGAGCAGCTCATCGAACAGGTTGAAACATCCGTGGAGCAGGTCGACAGTTCGATCAAAACCGTCCTCGACACGGTGGACGATATTCAACCGCACTACAATTCGGTCAGCGCTACGAGCATCGATCTGGCGCAACGTGCCCGCATCGGTCTTAATGCCGCGGAGAAGAAGAAAGGCGACGTGACCTCCATGGCCGAAAAACAGCACCAGGTTATGGACCAGATGCAGATCCTTGCCGCCCGCACCCAGGAAGAGGCTTCACTCTCCCGGGAGCTCTCCGCTTCCCTGGAAGAAATGGCCGAGGCCATGGAAACGTCCTCCTCCCAGTTTTACGAAACAACGGCCACCGTTGAGGAAATGGCTGCCAGCGTCCGTGAGGTCACCACGCAGGCCAGCGAGGTCGGCCGTTCGGTGGAGGAAACATCACGTTACCTGGACAGTATAGGCCACGCACTCGAAAAAATCCGCAACGGCTCAAATGAGAGCGCCGAAACCAGCGAAAAGGTCAGGACGGACGCCGAACAGGGCTTGTCGATCGTCGAGTCCTCCCTGGAAGAGATGGAACTGATCAACACCCAGAGCAACAGGGCAACCGAAGCGATGAAAAACCTGACCGTCCAGATGGGGGAGGTAGAAACCATTATTGCCGTCATCAAGGATCTTGTCTCCGACACCGAGCTGCTCGCCTTCAACGCAGCGATCATCGCAGCCCAGGCAGGTGAAGAGGGGAAAGGCTTTTCCGTCGTTGCCGAAGAAATCCGCGATCTGGCCGATCGCACCGCCAACAGTGCCACTGATATCCACAGCATCATCCAGGGGGTGGGCAAAGACACAGGGGATATGAAGGCGGCTGTCGAGGCCACTGCCCAGCAGATCGAACAGGGGCGGACCCGATTTCATTCGACTGGAGAGGCGCTGCGCAAAATCGTATCCAGCTCAAATCAGGCAGCCCAATCATCGAAAAGCATCGCCGAAATGACGGAGTCTGAAAATGAGAGGGGCAAGTCTTTGCTCAAGGAGGCGAGCCAGAACCTCAAGGCGGTCCAGTCGATTGTACGGGCCATGAAAGAGCAGGAAGCCGGCGTTCTGCGAATCGAACACGGGGTTGAGGAAATGAAGGCCGCCACAGACCGCATCGGCAAAGGAATGGAGGAACAGGTCCAGGCCAATCAGTCCTTCAACCGGGGGCTTTTGGAGCGGGAGGAGCAGGCGCAGCAGGTCAGCGAAGCGACCCGTTTTCAAATGGAAATAACGGAAAAGGTCACCGAACATTTCAACCATTCGGAGGATCGTCTGGCGGGCAACGTCACCATGACCGAAACGCTGAACAGGGAGTTTGCCGCGGTCAAGGAGCTCACGGCCAAGCTGCGGCAGACCGTCGAAGGGCTCAGTCGCCAGGAAGAGTCAGATCGCTAAGCGCCCACTGCGATTTTTCGTCACTTGGCTTTGGGAAGGGCTTCTGCGAGCAGTTCAAGAATATGCACTGCCCGCTGATTCCCGCCGGCATGATTGATACTGTCCTGCAACTGCATGATGCATCCCGGACAGTCGGTGGCCACGATTTCGGCCCCGCTTGTCTCCACGTTCTGCGCCTTCCTGGCTCCAATCTTTTTGCTGTTTTCGTAATGGTACACCGAATAGGTGCCTCCCAGCCCGCAGCAGGTCCCGGCGTCGGGCATCTCTACGTAATCGACCTGCGGCAGAGCGCTGAGGATGGCTCGCGGTTCCCGGGTGATGCCACGGGTCCGCAGATGGCAGGGGTCATGGTAGGTGACGCGATGTTTTTTCGAAGCCGGCGGCAGTGCCGCCAGCTTGTCCGCAAGTCCTGCTTTCTCCAGAAAAACGAAAATATCCTCGGTTTTGTCCGCCAATGCCTCGAACTCCTCCCCGAGTCCGGCGTAAATATGGCCCAGGCCCGCATTGCATGATGCGCAGGCCGTCACGACATGGTCGACCGGCCGCGACATGAGAGCGTCGAGATTCTGCCGGGCCAGTTTCTCCACAGTCGGCTCCGAACCGGCGCTGACGGCGGGAAGGCCGCAGCAGGCCTGTTCTTTGGGGATGACGATCGTCACCCCGAGAAACTTCAACGCCTCCACGAAAGCCTCTCCAATGGCCGGATACATGTAGTTGATGCCGCAACCGGTAAAGAAGGCCACGGTCGGCTGCTCCGGATCACCATCGATCACCTCGGGAACCCGTTCGCGAAAGGGGATTTTTGCCACGGGGGGGAGGGTGCGATCCGCATCCAGATAGGGAATGGGGAAGCGAAGACGCAGACCGCTGTTTTCCGGCAGCTTTTCGAAGAGCAAACCCGACAGCGCCCCGCCGGCCTTCGCCATGGTGTTCATCAGACGGGGGCGTCCCAGAACTGCGGCCACCGCCTTGCCGAAAGTCGACAGGCCCTTCTGGTCGGCGATGCGCCGCCGCGCTGCAGCAACGATATCCTCGGTAGGGACCTTGTTGGGGCACTGGGCGCTGCAGCTGCCGCAGAGAAGACACTGGCTGAGATCCTCGATCACCTTTTTGTCGAGGTCGATCTCGTCTTCCAGCACGGCGCTGGCCAGTGCCACCTTGCCGCGGGCGACCCGGCCTTCCTGGCGTTCTGCTCCGAAAACAGGGCAGTGGGCCCGGCATGCCCCACACTTGACGCACTGTTCTATCTCTTCATGTAGTTCTTCGAGTTTTTTCATTTTACTCATTGCTTAAACTTGTGACGAGTGACAGGAGACAGGTCGCGACAGCGTTCACGACTCATCCAGAAATATCTTGCCCGGATTAAGGATGTTGTTCGGATCGAGTGCCCGCTTGAGGGTCTTCATGTAGTCCGCCGCCTTCTCGGAAATCTCCAGGGGGATATACGCGGCCTTGGCGATGCCCACCCCGTGTTCACCGCTCATAGTCCCCCCGAGTTCCAGGGCACCGCGAAAAACCTCCTCGATAGCGGCCTCGGCCTTCTCCATCTCGCCGGGCACCTTCTTGTCGATCATGATATTGACGTGAATATTGCCGTCTCCGGCGTGACCGAAGTTGACGATCGGGATGCTGTGCCTGTCGGCGATGGAATCGATGCGCCTGATCATTTCGGGCACTGTGGAGCGCGGTACGCAGATATCCTCGTTGAACTTGTCGGGAGCGACCTTGCGCAGGGAAGGGGACACGGCACGGCGGATCTGCCACAGCGCCTCGCTCTCTTCAGCCGTTTCCGCGACCCGGACCTCCACGACGCCGAGGGGTTCGATGATCTTCTCGATCTTGCCGGCCATCCCGGCCAGATGATCGCGATCACCGTCGACCTCGATGATCAGCACCGCCCGTGCCTCTTCTGGAACATCGAGCCCGGTGGCCTCGCGCACGCAGTCGACCGTACGCCCGTCCATGAATTCAAGGGTCGTAGGAATGATCTTGTTGCTGACGATCGCCGAAACCGCCGCGGCAGCTCCGTCGATCGAATCGAAGAGGACCAGCATGGTTTTCTTCGCCTCCGGCATCGGCAGCAGCTTGATGACGATTTTGGTGATGATTCCGAGAGTCCCCTCGCTGCCACACAGCAGCTTGGTCAGGTCGTAGCCGACCACGCCTTTCATGGTCGGACCGCCTGTGGTGATGACATCGCCGGTGGGCGTGACCACTTCGAGACCGAGGATGTAGTCCTTGGTCACGCCGTACTTTACGCAGCGAGGTCCGCCGGCACATTCAGCGACATTGCCACCCAGTGTGGAGAATTTCAGCGACGCCGGATCCGGTGGATAGAAGAGTCCGACCTTCTCGACCGCCTTCTGGAACTGTTCGGTCACCACCCCCGGCTCCACCGTCGCAATCAGATTTTCTTCATCGATCTCGAGAATGCGGCCCATGCGCTCGGTCGTCAGAACGATCCCGCCTCGAGTCGGCAGGCTCCCCCCGGTAAAACCGCTTCCCGCGCCGCGCGGGAACACCGGGATCCTTTCGGCGTTGGCCATCTTCATGATCAGGCTGATCTCTTCGCTGGAGATCGGATGGACCACAACATCGGGCAGGAACTTCTGCTGGGTGGCGTCGTAGGAGTAGCAGATCAGGTCCGCCTTTTCCGTGGTCACGTAATCGTCTCCGACGATATCCCTGAGTATTTTGACAAGTCGCGGTTCAATCATGCTGAGTATCCTCGTCGCAATTAATAACCAAACTGGTTACATATAATATCATTTTACCTTCCAGTTTGCCCAGCCTATTTTATCCGGCCACGAAAGGCAAGACCATCCCGCCATCGGGGATGACGACCGTGCGATGATCTGTGGGCAGTTCGGCCCGGGCCACTTCAATCGCCCTGTCCAGGCCGGAGGCCTTCTCCATTCCCATGCGGCGGGTCTGTTCGGCGCTGAACGAGCTGACCAGAATCACTCTGTAGCGACGGGCCTTGCTCAGGGTGGCATGGGCCGTCTGGCCGTTGATCTGGTAGTCTTTCCGCAGCGCCTCTTCGAAGGCATCCAGGTCCTGATAGCGGAACCAGTCGAAAAAATCTGGGTGGCCGAAACCGTCGGGACATGCAGCGAGCAGAACCACGGTCCCCCCCGGTTTCAGGGCGTTGACAGCATAGTGGAGGCTCTTGTGGGCCTGGACGAAGTTGATGTCTTTCGGGTGCCCTCCGCATGAGACGATCGCCAGGTCCGCGGCCCTCTCCAGCGGTACGCTGAAATGACGCCGGACCATGTCGCAGCCGGCAAAATGCGCGGCCTGCAGATTACCGGAGAAGGCACCGATAATCGTCTTGTCCGGAGCCAGAACGGTGTTGAAAAGAAAATCGGGCTGGACCATCTGTGCCCCTTCGAGTATCGCTTCATGAACAGGGTTGCCCTCGAGAACGCCCGTGGTCGCTCGCGGATGCTTTCCGCCTATCTCAGGGGGATTGAACACCCCGAAGTGGGTGGCCATGCACGTCCTGCGGCTGGCTACTCCCGGCACCAGGGCCTTGCGACCTCCCCCGAAGCCGGCAAAGTAATGAAAACCGATCGTGCCGGTGAGGACGACCCTGTCGGCCTGCGCGACACGCCGGTTGATCTCGACCGGCATGCCCGATGTCGTCCGGCCCAGCCGCTTCAGTTCGGCCGGATTATCGCATTGGTGATCGATGACCTCCACCCGCCCGTAAAGGGCACCGAGAATTTTTCTGTGTTCCTGCGGACTCTGGTAACGGTGGATGCCAAGGCCGATGATCACCTGCAGGTCTGTCTCGGCAATGCCCGCCCGCCCCATTCGCTCCACGATCGCAGGCAGGAAATGTTCGCTTCCCGTATAGCGGGTGATGTCGGATGCAACGACTGCGACCTTCTCGCCTGCCTGCACAATCTCTTCGAGCCGCGAGCAACCGAGAGGATTGTCCAGAGACCTTTCGACAAGCTCCGCGGCGGATGACCCCTTTTCCGGCAGGTCCGGCACCAAAATCTCGGCAGAGGGAAGGTCACAGGACAACATCTCTTTTCCGTACCGGAGTTGTACTGCGTCCATCGCCGCCCCCCTTTCGCTGCCAGAGATTTTACCGCTCTAAGTCCGTTACAAAATCGGAAAGTCCCAGAGTATCACAAACCCGGGCCGACAAAACCAGTTGCCGTCTCTTCCGTCGGCATGTTATAAAGATAAATCGCGCAAAACAAGGGAGTTAACCTGCGATGAACACCTATATCAAGACCCTTTTCCGTTATTGTCTGATCACCTTCGGCGCCTGTTCTTTTCTCGCCGTCACGGCGCTTGTCGGTGCGTATTTCTATGTGGCCGGTTCTTTGCCGCGCGTCGAGAAGCTGTCTGACTATCGGCCGCCGGTCGTGACCGAAGTCTTCAGCTCCGATGACGAGGTCATCGCCGAATACTCGAACGAGCGACGCATCGTCGTGCCTGTCGAGTCGATGCCCGAATCCCTGCTTCAAGCTTTCATCGCGGCCGAGGACTCGAGTTTCTACGAGCATGAGGGGATAGACTTCGCTTCCATCATGCGCGCGGCCTGGAAAAATTTCAAGGCCGGAGGCATCGTACAGGGAGGCAGCACCATCACGCAGCAGGTGGCCAAAAGCCTGTTGTTGACTCCTGAGCGCTCCTATTCCCGCAAGTTCAAGGAGGCGATCCTCGCCCGGAGAATGGAAAAACATCTGACCAAGAAAGAGATTCTCCACCTCTATCTCAACCAGATATATCTCGGTCACGGCGCCTATGGCGTGCAGGCGGCGGCGGAAAACTATTTCGCCAAGGACGTCGAGGAATTGACAATCGCCGAAAGCGCCATCCTTGCAGGCCTGCCGCGCGCCCCGAGCCGTTATTCCCCTTACCGCCACCTCGATCGGGCCAAACAGCGTCAGCAGTATGTCCTCGACCGCATGGTCGCAAACGATTTCCTCACCAGCGATGAAGCCAGGGACGCTTACTCCGAGGAGTTGACCATCCACCCGAGGGTCAACTCCTACATCACCGATACCGCTTACTTCACCGAACAGGTCCGCCGTTACCTGGAGAAGCGCTACGGCGAGAAGATGCTTTACACCGGGGGTCTGGAGGTCCACACGACCATGAACCTCGGCATGCAGCTTCAGGCTCAGGAAGCGGTCCGCAACAATCTCAAAGAGCACGACAGGAGGCAGGGCTACCGCGGCCCCGAAGAGGTTCTCGAAGACCGGGAGGCGATCGGTACCTTCCTCGAAGAGCAGGCGGAGGGTCTGAACGAGGTCGTGCCGGAACCGGGAACCACCCTGAAAGCGGTTCTGACAGCCCACCGGCCGGCAACGGAAAACCGGCCGTTGACCCTGCAGGTACGCTTTGGCCATCTCACAGGTCATATCTTCATCGACGACGACCACTGGGCACAGCCGCTGCGCGTCGTCGAAAGTCCCGACGCCGTGGCCAAGGACTCCGGCAAGACGACCTTCCTTCCCTACGGGTCGGTACTGTCAGTCACCATCGAGGGTCTCTCCGACGACGGCAATCTGAAGCTAGCCCTTGATCAGGAACCCCTTGCCGAAAGCGCCCTGATTGCGCTGGATCCCGATACAGGCCGGATCAAAGCGATGGTTGGAGGCTATGACTTCAACCGGAGTCAGTTCAACCGAGCCATCCAGGCCCGCCGTCTTCCCGGTTCAGCCTTCAAGCCTCTGATCTATTCAGCCGCCCTGGATAAGGGATTCACACCGGCAAGCATCGTTTATGATACGCCGATAATCTACAAGGAAAAAGACCAAACCGGTGAGGACGTGGCCTGGAAACCGAAGAATTACTCTAAAAAGTGGTACGGTCCGACCACTGTGCGCAGCGGACTGGCCCGCTCTCGAAATATCATCACCATAAAGATTCTCGAAGAGATCGGGATCAACTATGCCGCAAACTATGCCCAAAAGCTCGGCATCGAATCGGATATCACCCGCGATCTCACCCTGGCCCTGGGCTCGACTGCACTGACGCCCCTCGAACTCGCCACCGCCTACACCGTTTTTGCCAACGGCGGCGTACGGGTCAGCCCGACCTACATTACCAAGGTGGTCGACCGCGACGGACGGATCCTTGAATCGATCGACCCCTCGGATTTCCCCCAGGGGCTCGAACCGGACCAGCGTCTCATTCAGCAGACCAGGGAACGGGTCATCTCACCTGAAACCGCCTATCTGACCACCAACATTCTCGAGAGCGTCGTTCGAAACGGTACCGGCTGGCGGGCCAAGAAGCTTGGTCGTCCCGTTGCCGGGAAGACCGGAACGACAAACGATCTCAAGGATGCCTGGTTCGCCGGCTACGTACCGCAGCTCGTTTCAGTCTCCTGGGTCGGCTACGACCAGGAGCGCCCCCTGGGACGCAACGAAACCGGCTCTCTGGCTGCAGCGCCTGCCTGGGTTTCCTTCATGCGCGAGGCGGTCAAGGATTACAAACCGATCGACTTCCCGGTCCCGGAAACCATGGTTTTTCGTCCCATCGATCCGAAAACGGGCCTCCTGGTACCAGCAGACAGCGAAAACGGCTACGTCGAGGTTTTCGCTCCGGGCACTGAACCGACCGATTACGCCATGGAAGAGGATAAGCTCGAGGCCCAGGATTTTTTCAAAATGGATTTTTGATCTGCCCGGCAGATTGATGAGGTAAAAAGCGGAAGCTACGGCCGCTTTTTTATCTGGAGCGTTTGACGCCGATGCGCGGGCAGTCGTTTTGGACGGGACAGGACGTACACAAAGGCGTCGGAGCCTTGCAGAAGCGCCGGCCGTGATAGATAAGGACGTGGCTGGCTTGAGCCCACTTCACCCGCGGAAAGAGTTCGCAGAGCTGCTCCTCGATCTTGACCGGGTCGCTTTGATCCGTCCAGCCCAAGCGGTTACTGACACGTTTGACATGCGTATCGACTGCCATGCCGGGAACATCGAACGCATTGCCGAGAACAACATTCGCCGTCTTTCGACCGACGCCGGGTAGTTCTGTCAATGCCTCCATCGTTCCGGGCACTTCCCCGCCGTGCTTATCGACAATCTGTCTGGCAGCCGCGACGATGTTCCTTGCCTTGTTACGGAAAAAACCCGCTGAGCGAATCTCCTCCTGTAGCTCAACCACATCGACGGCGGCAAAGTCGGCGGCATCCCGATATTTGCGGAACAGTTTCTCCGTGACCTTGTTGACACGAATGTCTGTACACTGGGCCGAAAGGATTGTCGCAACAAGCAGCTGCATGGGTGTCTCGAACGTCAGCGCGATGGTCGCGTCAGGATGGGTTTTCTCGAGGATATGCAATAATTCAAGAGCCTTGTTTTTCACGAGTTGATGTCGGTTTCTAGTCACAATTCCGCCTTGCCTATTCTGCTCTCCCGCTCATGTTATCCACGTGCTTATCCACAACTGTTTATGCTTTCAAGTGCTCGGCACCTCAGCCGGCAGCCGGTTCCATGGGGGCTCGGCTCATCTTTTTGACGTGCAGATAGGTACCCGTATCTCTGATCTGGAGAGTCAACAGATAGGGGAGGTGGGCAGAAGCCACGCGTTCCTTCTGCCCGCGCATGATTCGTGTATCGATAACCTTGATTCGCTTGCACAGGTAGACCCGGTCGCGGGCGACGACAGGGAATCTCGCAGGGTATGTTCCGCTCCACAAGGGGCGCTTTGCCTGCTTGAGGGAGGCTGACAGACCGAACCCTCCCGCCCAGTGGAGATTGGAAAAATCACCGAGCACCACAATCGGACACGCCAGAGCACGGTTGCCCAGCAAGTCTTCACCGAGCAGGCTCGCCAGTTGCCTCCGCCTCCACTCCAGTCTTGAATCCAGCCGGACATTGAAAAGGTGAATTCTTTGTCCGCGAAAATCCAGATCCCCCCGCAAACAGACACCATCGCCACCAAGAGAGTATTCACGAATACCGCGCAAGGGGTAGTAGGAAAGAATACCGTTGCTTCCCGTCTTTATCGGCCCGTACCAGCTCATACCGAGACGCTCACCAAGGCGACTCAATTGACATTCCCTGCCCCCTGCATCGAGGTCCTGCAAAGCGACAAGATCCGGCGCCCCATCTCCGATGACTTTGGCAACCCGTCCGCTGCTCGTTACGCCGTCTCCGCCGCGACAGCGACGGATGTTATAGGTCATGACGCGAATCGTGTACATTTCTGCCGTCTCCGGTTCTTTGCCATCTCCTTAAACAGCGCCACCTCGGTACAAAATACATTGAATTGGAATAAAAATCAAAAAGGCCGCCTTCAGGCGGCCTTTTCTGTACGATTGTTTGTTCTCTCCTTCCAGACCTTTTATGGTCCGGCTCCTGGCAAGGATTTCGCTCACACTTCCGCCTTCAGTTCGCGGCTCATCAGGTCGGTGACCGCCTGGCGGGGATTCTTGTCTTCGTAAAGAATGGCGTGCATCTGTGCGATAATGGGAACCTCGACGTCGAGTCGCCGAGCCATCTGGGAAGCTGACAGGGTGGTTTTCACACCCTCCGCCACCATGTTCATCCCTTCGAGAATCTCCTTGAGTTTTTTGCCCCGTCCCAATTCCATGCCGACGCTGCGATTGCGTGACAGATCCCCCGTGCATGTCAGCACCAGATCGCCCATGCCGGCCAGTCCTGAAAACGTGGACGCCGAAGCGCCCTGCGCCTCACCGATGCGTATCATCTCGGCAAGTCCGCGGGTAATGAGACCTGCCCGGGCATTGAATCCGAAACCCAGGCCGTCGGAAACTCCCGCCGCAAGCGCCATGACATTCTTCAGGGCTCCGCCGAGTTCGACGCCCACCACATCGAGATTGGTATAGACCCGAAAATATTCCGTGCTGAATACATCCTGCACCAACTCGGCAGACTCCGGATCCCTGGAAGCAACGGCCACCGCGGTCGGCAATTCCGCTGCGACTTCCCTGGCAAAGGAAGGTCCCGACAAAAAAGCTGTTTTTAATGATGTTTCGTGTGGAAAGATATCTTCAAGGACTTCCGACATGGTCATCAGGCTGTCGTTTTCTATGCCCTTTGCTGCAGAAACGATCTGCGTGCCCGGCTCGACCATATCGACGATACCTTCGACAACGGTACGCATAATCTGGGATGGACAAGCCAGAAGCAAAAGCTTCCTGCCAGCTACCGCCTCACGGGGGTCATTGGTAAATTCAAGGTTTTGCGCCAGATTGAAACCCGGCAAAAAGAGATCGTTCTCCCGGGTTTCGTTCATCCGCTTCACCAGATCGGCTTCATAGGCCCAAAGGGTGACCGAATGGTTTTTCTTCGCCAGCAAATTGGCCAGGGTCGTTCCCCAGCTCCCCGCACCGATTACCCCAATATTCATGACTCTCCCCGTCAGATGGCTTTTTTCTTCTTCTTTATCCGATCCTTCACCTGGGTTATCTTTTTCTCCAGAGCAACCTGATTGGAATAGGATCCCCGCAGCCCTTCGAATATCCGCAAGGACTCCTTGAGACGTTCCTGCTCCTCAAGAACCTTGCCAAGGGTGAACCTGGCTTCGACACTGAAGGGGTCATTCGGCCATGTTTCGATGACCCCCTGCAGGGCGTCTTCTGAATCTTTGAGCTCTCCCTCGATGTAGAGGCAGACGCCGATGCGGTAGGTCACCTCCGCCGTTTTTCCCGAATCCGGATGCTTTTCCAGGAACCGTTCGAATTCAATACGTGCCTGCTCAAAATTGTTCAGTTTGAAATAACTGTCGGCGATTTCGTACAAACCCTCGGCACGATCTGGGGTGCCCATGTCGAGAAGATTCTGGTAAGCGACAATCGCCGCCGGGTTATCCTGAAAACGGTATTTGTAAATTTCCGCCACCCGTCTCTGGCTGGCCAGAGCCATATCGCTGTGCGGATATTGCTTGAGCAACTGAAGATAGGAAACCAGAGCTTCCTGATAGCGGCCGAGGCTTTTGTTGAGTATCTCTCCCTGATGGAAAAGTGCCCGGGCTGCCAGCTTTGAATCGGGACGCTCCTGATAAATGGCGTCGAAAATCTGCATGGAATTTTCGAATTTTCCACTATGCATCAGGGTCATTGCTTTTTCAAAACGCCCCTCCAATATCTCGTCCCGCTTGTTCATATATAAAAGGAAGCTCCCGGTGACAACGGTCACGATGACGAGAGCACCTATCCATCGATTTCGAATCCTATTCGGATATTTCCTCCTCAGCTCCTCCGTCTGTACCCTTTTCTTCAGCTTCTTTATCTCCATCGTCCTCTTCTTCCTTTTCCGCCAGTTTTGCGACCGCCACGATTCGCTCGTCGGGCTCCAGAACCATTAAGCGAACGCCCTGGGTATTGCGCCCGATGATCGACAGAGATCCAACCCGGGTGCGCAGGACCTTGCCCTGATCGGAGATGAACATCAAGTCTGAATCTTCGTCGGCCAGTTTGATATCCACCACCTTTCCATTGCGCTCGGTGGTTTTGATGGTGATAATACCCTTGCCGCCACGACTCTGAACCCGGTATTCATCAAGAGCGGTCCGTTTTCCGTAGCCGTTCCTGGTGACAGTGACCAAGGTCGCCGTCGTCGAGTCGGAAACCACTTCCATTCCGATCAGCTCGTCGTCCCCTTCCAGGGACATGCCGCGCACACCGCGTGCAGTGCGCCCCATCGAACGCACATCCGATTCCGGAAACCGGATGGCCTTGCCGTTGCGGGTGGCCAGGAAAATATTTCTTTCACCATCGCTCAGGCGGGCGGCGATCAGGCTGTCCCCGTCATCGACCGTCTGGGCGATGATTCCCCGAGAGCGGGGATTGGAATACGCCATCAGTTCGGTCTTCTTGACCGTCCCCTTGCGTGTTGCCGTAATTATGTATTTTCCGGCCGAGAACTCCTTGACCGGCAGCACTGTCATCACCTTCTCGTCCGGGCTGAGCTGAAGCAGGTTGACGATCGCCTTACCCCGTGCCGCTCTGCCTCCCTGGGGTATCTCGTGAACCTTGAGCCAGTGCATGCGGCCCTGGTCGGTGAAAACGAGGATGAAGGAATGCGTCGAGGCAATAAAGAGACGTTCGACAAAATCCTCATCCTTCGTCGTCATGCCGGTTTTCCCCTTGCCGCCGCGGCGTTGGGCCCGATAGAGGGAGACGGGATTGCGCTTGATGTAGCCGGTATGGGAGATCGTTACCACCATGTCTTCCTCGACGATCAAGTCCTCGAGAGTCAATTCACCTGTCTTCTCGATAATTTCCGTGCTCCGCTCGTCGCCGAATCGCTCCTTGATGTCGAGCAGTTCGCCGCGGATGATCTTGTATATTTCCGCCTCGTTGGCAAGAATTTCTTTGAGGCGTTTTATCAGCGCCAGGACCTGATTGTACTCTTCGACGATTTTGTTGCGCTCCAGGCCGGTGAGACGATGCAGGCGCATGTCGAGAATCGCCTGAGCCTGAAGATCGCTGAACTCGAATCGCTCCCTCAATCGCTCTTTGGCCTGCGATGAGTCGGAGCTGCTTTTGATGATCTGTATGACCTCGTCTAGATTATCCAGAGCAATCTTCAACCCTTCGAGAATATGGGCCCGGGCTTCGGCTTTTTTCAATTCGAAAATGCAGCGACGGGTGACGATCTCCTTGCGGTGATCGAGAAACCGGTCCAGCACCTCGCGCAGCGAAAGGACGCGCGGCTGGCCATTGACCAGAGCCAGCATGATGATTCCGAATGAGCTCTGCATCGCGGTCATCTTGTAGAGCTGATTGAGAATGATCTGGGGAATGGAATCCCTTTTCAGCTCGATAACCACTCGAAAGCCGTCCCGGTCCGACTCGTCACGAAGATCGGATATGCCCTCTATCTTTTTGTCCTTGACGAGATCTGCGATTTTCTCGATCAGCCTCGCCTTGTTCACCTGATAGGGAATTTCTGTCAGTATGATACTTTCGCGTCCCGTGCGGCTGTCCTTTTCCACAAGAGCCCGGGCCCTCATCTGGATGATGCCGCGGCCGGTCCGGTATGCCTCGACAATCCCTTCTCGACCGAGAATGAAGCCGGCAGTGGGAAAATCGGGCCCGGTAATTTTGGTCAGCATCTCGTCGAAGCCGATGGCCGGGTTGTCGATAATAGCCACCAGTCCCTCGATGATTTCGCTGAGGTTATGCGGCGGAATCTTGGTGGCCATGCCCACGGCTATTCCTTCCGAGCCGTTCACCAGCAGATTGGGATATTTGCAGGGAAGAACGAGCGGCTCTTCCAGGGAGTCATCGTAGTTTGGCCCGTAATCGACCGTTTCTTTTTCGATGTCGAAAAGCAGCTCATGGGCCAGCCGGTCCATCCGGACCTCGGTATAGCGCATGGCCGCGGCCGAATCTCCATCAATGGAACCGAAATTGCCCTGTCCGTCCACCAAGGTGTAGCGCATGGAAAAATCCTGAGCCATGCGCACGATGGTATCGTAAACAGCAGAATCACCATGGGGGTGATATTTACCGATAACGTCGCCCACGACACGGGCCGACTTCTTGTAGGGCTTGTTGTAGCCGTTATTCAGTTCGTGCATGGCATATAGGACTCTGCGGTGAACCGGCTTGAGCCCGTCGCGCACGTCGGGCAGAGCCCGGCCTATAATAACGCTCATGGCATAATCCATATAGGATTTGCGCATTTCGTCTTCGATGTTGACGCTGACCTTGTTCTGTTGCGATATCATTTTTCCTCCAGGGCTGACAGCAAATAACCTATTCGCTGTTCTCGCCTGATGTTTTAAACGTCGAGATTGGAGACGTTCAGGGCGTTACGCTCGATAAATTGGCGACGCGGCTCGACATGGTCACCCATCAGGACGGTGAATATTTCATCGGCCTCGACCGCATCCTCGACTTTTACCTGAAGCATTGTCCTCTTATCCGGATCCATGGTCGTTTCCCAGAGCTGTTCAGGGTTCATTTCTCCCAGTCCCTTGTAGCGCTGGATGTACTGCCCCTTCTTGGCCCGTTCGAGGAAAAAGGAGAGCAGTTCTTCCCGGCTCTCTATCTGCTTATCCTCCTTGTCCTCGATCGATACCGTGACATTCTCGTCCCTGCATATGTCTTCGACATACGAATAGGCTTGCAGCAGCACTTCATATTCATGCGACGAGAGGTTCTCGAGAATACCCTGATCGATTCGCGCCCGGACGTTACCGAGAGTAAAGAGAATCCTCGGCGGATCCTCGAAAACCTCGAAACTCGCTTCGGGTCTGACGGCTTTGAGTTTCTCTGCCAGGGGTCTCAGGTCGGTCATGTCGGCAAAACCGTTCTTTATCTTCCCCTCGACGAAAATTTTGAGAACTTCTTCGTTGATGCCTTTGTGCACCATCTTGGCAAAAAGCTCGTGATACTCGATAATGTTGCGCAGGGTCGGAATAATCTGCTTCCCGCGCAGCATCTTTCCGTTCCCGCCGAGTTTGAGAGAGGCGCCGTCTATGCTTTCACTGAGAAGGTATTCCTGAAGGGAAATTTCATCTTTTATATAGAGCTCCTTCTTTCCCCGCTTTATTTTGAACAGGGGAGGCTGTGCAATATAGAGATTTCCCCGTTCCACAAGTTCCGGCATCTGGCGAAAGAAAAAGGTCAGCAACAGTGTCCGTATATGGGAGCCGTCCACGTCCGCGTCGGTCATTATGATGATGCGATGGTAGCGCAATTTGCTGACGTCGAAATCGTTTTTGCCTATTCCGGTGCCCAGGGCGGTAATAAGGGTCCGGATTTCATTCGAGGTCAGCATTTTGTCGAAACGTGCCTTCTCGACATTGAGAATTTTTCCCTTGAGAGGAAGAATGGCCTGATGGCGTCTGTCCCGGCCCTGCTTGGCACTGCCACCCGCTGAATCGCCCTCGACCAGATAGATTTCACTCAACGCCGGATCCTTCTCCTGGCAATCCGCCAACTTTCCCGGCAGGGCGAGCGAATCGAGAGCCCCCTTGCGCCGGGTCAGATCCCTGGCTTTGCGAGCGGCTTCTCGCGCCCGGGCTGCTTCTATCCCTTTTTCGAGTATTTTTCGGGCTATCTGGGGATGTTCTTCGAGAAAAACGGCAAGTTGCTCGTTCATCAGGGTTTCTACAAATCTCTTGACCTCTGAATTTCCCAGCTTGGTTTTCGTCTGTCCTTCGAACTGCGGATCGGGAACCTTCACCGAAATAACCGCCGCCATACCTTCTCGCAGATCATCTCCGGAGATAGCGGTCTTTGCGTTTTTAAGCAGGTTGTTGGCGGTTGCATAGGAATTCATTGTCCTGGTCAAAGCCGCCTTGAATCCAACAAGATGCGTTCCGCCTTCCTGGGTGTTTATATTATTTGCAAAAGTGAATAGCTTCTCATCATAGCCGTCGTTGTACTGGAGCGCCACTTCAATTTCTACATCTTCCTTGACCCCCTTGAAATAGATCGGCTTGGGATGAAGGGTATTCTTTGCCCGGTTTATATACTCCACAAAGGAGGCTATTCCGCCTTCATAGTGAAATTCATGATTCTTCTCGGAACGCTCGTCCTGGATATTTATTTTCACCCCGGCATTCAGAAAGGCCAGCTCCCTGAGACGTTGGGACAGGGTCTCGAAAGAGAGTTCGATCATTTCGAAAATGTCTTCGTCTGGCCAGAACGTTATTTTCGTACCCCTCTTTTTGGTATCGCCCTCCTGGGCCAGTGGAAATTCGGGAACACCTCTTTTGAAATCCTGCTTGTAAACCTTCCCGTTGCGTCGAATTTCAAGATGCAGATCGCTGGAAAGGGCATTGACGACCGCAGCTCCGACCCCGTGCAGACCCCCGGAAACCTTGTAGCTATCGCTGTCGAATTTTCCCCCGGCATGAAGAACAGTCATGACCACTTCCGCAGCCGATTTATTACTATTGGCATGCTCATCAACCGGGATTCCCCTGCCATTGTCTTCTACGGTGACGGAATTATCCACATGCAGTGTGACTGTGATATCGTCGCAGTGACCGGCCAGGGATTCGTCAATGGAATTGTCTACGATTTCGTAGACCAGATGATGAAGACCCGCGACTCCGGTAGAACCGATATACATGGCCGGCCTTTTCCGCACCGCCGCCAGCCCCTCCAGTATTTTAATGCTTGATGCTTCGTACTTGTTATTTTCAGTCATATTATCCTCAGTTCACACCGGCTTCGTTAAAAATTCGTCCATTGTGCACTTTGTAGTAGCTTGCCTCGGGGAGACCAGCTGGCAACAACGAAGCAAGATCCGTTGTCGTGATGAATACCTGTCCTCCACGTTCGAGAAGATAGTTCAGAAAAGATTCCTTGCGCTGCTTATCCAGTTCGCTGGTGATGTCATCAAGAAGCAATATAGGCAAAGCTCCGATTGTATCCTCGAGATAATTCACTAATGCCGTTTTGAAAGCCAGAATGAAGGATCTCTGCTGCCCTTGCGAACCGTACACCCTCAAATCGAGTCCGTCGACATGGAATTCAGGATCGTCCCGGTGAGGACCGGCCAGAGTTATTCCGAGGTGTCTTTCGCGGTCATGCAGGGTCTGGATATCCCTCGTCAACTCTTCGACGCTCGACTCCAGCCCGCTGCTTCCCTGATGCAATAAAATGTCGGCCTCTTCGCTTTGGGCCGACAAACCAGCGTGAGATTTTTGAAGATACGTCTTGAATGATCTGACGAAATCGCTGCGTTGACAGCGGATAGCGGCGCCGGTCTGGGCGAGATTGTCGGTCCATACTTTTAGTTGTGAGCTGTCAACATTCATTTTAAGCAGCTTGTTGCGATGCTTCAGCTGCCGGTTGTAATCCTGGACCTTTTTGAGATACGACGGTCTGGACAGAAAAATAGCCCGGTCGATGATGTTTCTGCGGCCCGCAGGAGCGCCAGCGGCGATCCCGACATCTTGCGGGGAGAACATAATTTGCCTGTTTAAGGCGACTATTTCATCAACAGAGCTTATTATTTTTTTATTTATCCTGAATGTCTTCCCCTGTTGGTCTATCAGAAGGTCTACACGGCTCTCGACCCTGTTTTTACAGATTGTTCCGGAGAGAAGTGAATGACCTTCTCCATTTTCAATTAATTGATCGTTTTTGGCGGCTCTAAAGCTTTTGCCGTTACCCAGAAGATATATCCCTTCGAGAAAATTAGTCTTCCCCTGGGCATTGTTCCCCCAGACAACGTTAATTTTGGAATCCGTATCAATATCAACCTCGGAGAGGTTACGGAAATTTCTGAGAACCAGTTTTTTTATTATCATGTGCCGCTGATTGTTATCACAGTCGCATCGGCATAACCACCGCCATGAAATCATCTTTTTGAGGAATTTCAATCAGCGATGGAGAGAGATTATCCTTGAAAGTAATGGCTATTTTTTCCTCGTAAATTGCCTGCATTATATCAATCAAATACCGAGAATTGAAACCTATGGAAATTTCCGGCCCCTTGTAGTCTATTTCCATTTCCTCCCGGGCTTCGCCCAGATCCGGATTGGACGACGATATGTCTAAAAAACCATCTTTGAAAGTCAGTTTTATTCCTCGTGAGCGTTCACTCGAGAGGATGGAAACCCGTTTCAAGGCATGGAGAAAATCATCTCGTTCCAGAATAGCAACCTGGTCTCTCGTTTGGGGTATTACGCGATTGTAGTCGGGAAATTCTCCATCGACCAATCGCATGACGACCACCGTTTGACCTTTTTTTATAACCGCATTGTTTTCCATAAACCCGATTTTGAGGGGCTCCCCCGATTCATCAATCAGTTTTTTCAGTTCCATAACGCCTTTGCGTGGCAGAATGACCCCTTTGGATAATTGTGGAAAGTCTGCAGGTTCGACTTTCTCCTGAATGAGAGCCAGTCTGTGTCCGTCGGTCGCGACCAGGCGTAGAAGGGGATTTAATTCCTCCTGGGTATATTTGAAAAAGATCCCGTTGAGATTGTACTTTGTTTCGTCGGTTGATATTGCAAACGACGTCTTGTCGATCATGTTTTTCAGTTTATCTCCATCCAACGGAAGAAAGGACAATTCTTCAGAATCGGGAAAATAAGGGAATTCATCCGGAGATAATCCAACGATATTGAATTGAGCTTTATCACATCGAATTTCGATCCAGGAATTTTCTTTGGCCTTGAATTCCACATCAGACGATGGAAGTTCCTTTATTATTTCAAAAAGTTTTTTTGAAGATACTGTAATTTTACCCGGATCATGTACTGAAGCCTGGTAGGTGGCTTTCATACCGACCTCCAGATCTGTGGCAATGAGAGAAATTGTATTGCCACTCGCTTCAATGAGGACGTTTGACAAAATAGGAATTGTATTTCGTTTTTCGACGATTCCTTGTACTCGTGCCAATGCCTTTAAGAAGGTTTCCTGCGGAATAGTAAACTGCATCGGACCTCCAAATCACAATCACTATGATTATTATGGTTTTAAGTCTTTTATAGTCGTAGTAACAGTTAGCTGTGAATTCGTTCGTAACCTTAAAAAAACCTTCTATAAAGGATAGATAGCTTGTTTATAAATTTGTCGGTTAAATATCCGTTTTATAGCTTCCCTGTTGATAATTGATGGAACGGTCTTTTTTCAACAGTCTGTCACCAGCTGGAACAACAGGATATGCCGGCCTAATTGTAGTTGTTAGACAGAGCGTTGTTTATACTGTTGACTTTCTTTTCCAAATCCTCGTTTTCGCTTATTTTTTGATCGATTTTCTTTATTGCATGTATAATTGTAGAATGATCCTTGCCGCCGAACTTTTCACCTATCTCCGGAAACGAACAGGCGGTTAATCTGCGTGAGAGGTACATGGCTATCTGTCTGGGCAGAACCAGTGCCTGCAATCTTTTCTTCGATTTGAGATCGGATATCTTCACATTGAAATGATGGGCCACCGTTTTCTGGATCTCTTCGACCGTCACCACTTTCGTTTTGTCGACCAGGATGTCTTTGAGTACCTCTTTGGCCATGTCCAGGGTAATGGGGACAGCTGTGAGACTGGCATAGGCTCCGATACGAACCAGATAGCCTTCGAGTTCCCTGACATTACTGGTGACGGAGTTCGCCAGAAAGTCTCCCACCTCAGGAGGCAGGTTGATATTGTTTTGTTCTGCCTTCATTTTGAGAATGGCCTGTTTTGTTTCCACATCCGGGGATTGTATATCGGCGATCAGTCCCCATTCGAATCGGGAGCGCAGCCTCTCTTCCAGTCCCGGTATTTCCTTGGGAAACTTGTCGGAGGTGACAACAATCTGTTTATGCGAATCGTAAAGAGCGTTGAACGTATGGAAAAATTCTTCCTGGGTGCGTTCTTTACCGGCGATGAACTGCACATCGTCAATCAGAAGGACGTCCATAGATCGAAATTTGTTGCGAAAATCGTCCATTTTTGCGTAACGGAGGGAATTGATAAGTTCGTTCATGAATTTTTCAGAGGCATAATAACAAACACGCATCTCAGGGTTTGTCTTGAGTATAGCGTTGCCTATGGCCATCAGAAGATGGGTTTTGCCAAGACCCACCCCGCCATAGATAAACAGAGGGTTGTAAGTCGTTGCCGGATTTGTCGATACAGCCATGGATGCCGCGTGGGCGAACTGATTCGAGGAACCGGAGACAAAGGAATCGAAGGTATATTTCTGATTGAGGTTCGATGTCACCTTCGGACCTATTGAAGCCTGGGGTCTTGGGGTAACGGAGACCTCTTCTGTGGAATCCGGGGAGACTTTGTTATCTTCTCCTCTTCCGTTTGATCCAGCGATCTGCCATTGGATCGTGTAATCGACCGCTCCGATATTGGATGCGATCTCCTGGATCATCGAGGAGTAGTTCTCTCGAATCCAGTCCAAAACGAATTTGTTGGCGACCTCCAGATAGATAAGGTCCTTCTTGACTCCAGCAAAGCAGATCGGTTTGATCCACGTGCGGAAATGTTGCGGACTGAGCTTTTGCTCCAGATTTTTGAGTGTTTCCTGCCAAAGACGTTCCATAGGGTTAACCAAAAATAAGAGGCTTTTTAAAAAAGACTGAAAAAAAAGGAAAAAGTATTTTTAATAATTTATTTATCCACAGGCGTGGAAAAGTCTGTGGATATCCAGGCGAATAGGTGCTGTTCGGACCGGGGTGAATAAATGATTTACCCCCTTTTAACGACACGTCAGACTATCAGAAAAATTCGAAGATTTGCAAGATGTTTTTAACTTTTGAACAGCAGCAAAAGAAGGGTTTTTGTGTGTTTGCTGCTTGACTTGTTTTCTCACTTGTGTTTTAAATCACCTCTTTAAGAGTATTAAGCAAAAAAATATAAGGAGCTCAAGGCCGTTATGAAGAGAACCTATCAACCCAGCAGGATTCGTCGTAAAAGAACGCATGGCTTCCGCAAGCGTATGCAGACCAGTAATGGACGTCAAATATTAAAGCGCCGCCGCAGCCGTGGCCGCAAGCAACTGGCAGTCTCTACTTACTCGAAATAAAAAAGTGATCCTGTCTCAGTGAAAGCAGAGCCCGACGAGAGATTCTCCAAGATGCAGCGCCTGCGAAAGCGGGGCGAATACCTGGTTCTCCGTCGTTATGGCCAGAAGCGACATTGCGGTGCTTTTATCGTCATCTACAAGAAAACCGATGACGGCCCCACCCGACTCGGGCTGACAGTCAGTCGAAAAGTTGGCGGGGCTGTTCAGAGGAATCGAGTCAAGCGCCTTGTCCGTGAATTTTTCAGGATCAACTACAAGCGGATAGGGCATGGTATGGACATCTCGATTATTGCCAAGCGGGGTTCTCCCTCTCTCTCCTACGAAGAGGTGTCCCGTCAACTGCACTTTTTGACTGGCTTGAACGCGGGCCAGGATAGCAGCAATGATCAAACAGTTTCTTATACTTCTGATTAAGGGCTACCAGTATCTGTTATCCCCGGTATTGATCCCATCCTGCCGTTTTTATCCCTCATGCTCCAGTTATGCCATCGATGCCTTTGAAAAGTATGGGCCCCTGCGGGGGTTCCTCCTGGCATTTTGGAGATTGTTAAGATGTCATCCCTTTCATCCCGGAGGGTATGATCCCCTTAAATAAGGGAGTTAATAACTTCCCGGAGGACACCTCATGGAAAACAAAAATACCCTGATAGCCCTGATACTTATCCTGGCTATATGGTTCGGTTATACAACACTCTTTCCACCGGCTCCTGTCGTAGAGAAAGAATCTGAGGTTGCAGAGCAATCAACCCTTTCGGAAAACGAAAAGCAGACTTCCCCTTCACCCTCCCGGGAAACAATCCGCTCCGAAGAGCCTCGCGGTATGCCTTCTTCAGCCGGTGTCGGAGAAGGTGAGAACATTGATGTGGTTGTAGATACAGATATTTACAAGGCTGTGCTGACCAGCGATGGTGGACGGATAAAGGAATTTACCCTCAAAAAGTACAGGGAGACAGCGAGCGAGGATTCACCGCTCGTCCAATTAACCCAGGAGGGGCGTTCACATCTGTACACATTGAAAACCTTCGGGACAGAAGGATTGTCCCTGCCTGAAAACGCCTCCTTCAGTTACCAGGGAGATGATGAAGATATTGACCTTGTTGATGGCGAATCGCGCGATCTGCATTTTGCCGTCACCCTGGACAGCGGTGCCGTCGTCCATAAAATATTTACATTCAGTGCCGACAACTATTTTTTCGATGTCGAACTGCGTTATGCTAATAAAGGGAATGCTCCCCTCAAGGGGGCTGTCGGTTTCAGTCTCGTCAATCGCTGGGACGAATCCAGAGAGGAAGGCGGCTTCAATTTAGGCGCGCAGGATTTCATCGGTCCGACCACATTCGACGGCGAAGATATTCACACGGATGACGTCGAGGATCTTGTCGAAGAGGGCCCGAAGGAATACAGTTCCGCTCAATGGACCGGTTTCGGAACCAAATACTTCGTTTCGATCGTCGAACCGAAACAGGAATCCTACGATTACTTTCGTATAGAAAAAGGCGCGGATTACGTCGAAAACAGGATCGTGTCGCCTTATACCACCATAGAACCCGGTAGCAGCACCTCAATGTCGTACCTGGTTTATATGGGTCCAAAGGAAATAGACCTGCTCAAGTCAGCCGGTCATGATTTCGAACGGATCATAGATTTCGGGTTTTTCTCCATTCTGTCGAAGCCTCTTCTGCATTTCCTAAAGTTTATTTATAGTTATATCAATAATTACGGGTTTGCAATCATCCTGTTGACGGTGATTATCAAGGCTATTTTCTGGCCTTTGACCCAGAAGAGCTACACTTCGATGAAGGCTATGCAGAAGTTGCAGCCCGAGATGCAGAAGGTCCGCGAAAAATACAAAAACGACAAGGAACGACTCAACAAAGAGTTGATGAGCCTCTACAAGGAAAAAAGGGTCAATCCTCTTGGGGGTTGTCTCCCTATGCTGGTGCAGATTCCTGTATTTATCGCCCTGTACAAAGTGCTGCTCTTTTCGATCGAACTTCGCCACGCTCCTTTTATTTTCTGGTTAACCGACCTCTCGGCCAAAGATCCATACTTCATTACACCTGTCTTGATGGGCGCATCCATGTTCCTGCAGCAGAAGATGACTCCGACAACCATGGATCCGACCCAGGCCAAGATATTCATGATCATGCCGGTTGTTTTTACCTTTCTTTTCCTGAACTTCCCTTCAGGACTGGTCATTTACTGGCTTGTTAACAATGTGCTGACCATTGTTCAGCAGCTTTTGATAAATCGGAAAAACCCTGTAGAGGCTTGAATCTGAAGCATGATATCCCGAATGCTCGATATCGAGATCGTAGCCTATTCGATTGAAAATGCGGTTCAAATGGCCCTGGATCGGTTCGGATGCACGCGGGCTGAAATCGATGTGGATATCATCGAGGCCCCGTCGCCCGGATTTTTTGGGCTTTTCAGGAAAAAGGCCAAGGTTCGGGTTCGTTTGACTGATCGCTCCCATGTAGCGGCTTTTGTCTGCCAAAACCTCCTTGATAAAAGTGGTTTAACGGCAGCTGCCAATCTGTCGGTCTGCAGGGACCAGTCTGAAATTGACATATCCGGCCCTGATATGCCGAAGGTCATCGGTCGCAAAGGGCAGACTCTCGACGCCTTGCAATATTTGGCCGTTGCAATCACGGACCGGTTCACAGCTGATCGGACCCCTGTTGTTCTTGACTGCGACAACTACCGTCAAAAAAGAAAAACTTTTATCCGTCGCCTCGCTGATCGCCTCGGGACCCAGGCAAAAAAATCAGGTAAGCCTGTTACTGTTCCGCCGCTCCCCCCACGGGAGAGGCGGATTATGCATGTGACCCTCCAGAAATTTGAGGCACTTGATATAAGATCGCAGGGGCAGGGATTTGAAAGAAAAATGGTGATATCTCCCCGCCGAGGATAATGTGCAGACAGAAGACACTATTGTATCTCCCGTAACTCCGCCTGGGGAGGGGGGCGTTTCCATCGTCCGCCTCTCCGGCTCTCAATCCCTCTCTTTGTTTAAAAAACTATTCAAGGCTGCCTGTGGACAGCGGGAATTTACGTCCCATCGGCTGTATTACGGTCATATCCTCGATCTGTCGGGCTCCGTGATAGACGAGGTTATGGCCGTATATATGGCTGCTCCCCGCACATATACACGGGAAGATGTCGTGGAGCTCCATTGTCATGGCAGCCCTGGGATTGTCAAAAAGGTTCTCGATATCTGCATAGACAGAGGGGCCCGGGTTGCTCGAGCGGGGGAATATACATTCCGTGCTTTTATGAATGGACGGCTCGATCTCGCTCAGGCCGAAGCAGTCATCGATCTCATCAAGGCGAGAACACAATCATCCCAACGCATAGCTTTCTCCCAGCTGGATGGCAAGCTTTCCGCCTTCATTCATGACGTTCGCGATCAAGTGAGCGATCAGTTGGCGCTGGTGGAAACCTATATCGATTTTCCAGACGAAGATATCGAACAACCCCATGTGAGTGCTCTGCGACAGGTCGCCGGTGGCATTCGAGATCAGATAGACCGACTGCTTGACGGTTTCGACTCGGGAAGGGTTCTGCGGGAGGGCGCCTCCATTCTGATAATGGGCCGACCCAATGTGGGCAAGAGTTCCCTGATGAATCTTTTGCTCGGTGAGCAGCGGGCCATAGTGACCGATATCGCCGGGACCACCCGCGACACAGTCGAGGAGCAACTTTCTATAGGCAATGTCCCTGTCAGACTGATTGACTCGGCAGGTATCCGTCAGACGCTCGATCCGATCGAGACGCAGGGGGTCCAGCGGGCCAAGGCTCTTGCCGCTCGTGCCGATCTGGTCCTGTTGGTTGTTGACGGCAGTTATGGCATTACGGCCGATGATCGACTTGCTTTGTCTTTTGTTGATGAAACTCGGGTTTTGCTGGTTGTCAACAAAATCGACCTGGGACGACTTCCGCTTGAATCACCCTTTGATCATTTCAAGCAGATTCCTGTTTGTGCTAAAACCGGCGAAGCAGTTGATACTCTTCAGCAACAGATCGAGATCGAGCTGCTGGGCCACACGTATGACTCAAGCGATGAAAGCATTCTACTAAGCGACAGGCGACACAGGGATGCCCTGGTGAGGTGCCGGGAGTCCCTTGACTTGTTTTTGAAAGGCATTGCGCAGCAGCAGTCTCCTGAATTTCTTGCCCTTGAGTTGCGGGAAGCCCTCAATGGTCTGGGGGAAATAACGGGGGAGACGACCCCCGACGAGATCCTCAATCGTGTTTTTGATCGGTTCTGTATAGGAAAGTAATGTTTCACGTGGAACATCGGATATAAAATGACACCATCGGAAAAGAGATTGGATTCGGAACAATATCAGGTCATCGTCGTTGGCGCCGGACATGCTGGTTGTGAGGCTGCGCTTGCCGCAGCGCGTCTGGGATGCAGGACTCTCTTGCTGACCATCGCCCTCGATGCGGTTGGGGTCATGTCGTGTAATCCAGCGATAGGGGGGCTGGCCAAGGGGCATCTGGTTAAAGAAATCGATGCCCTCGGTGGGGAGATGGGGGTCAACATCGATGCGACGGGAATCCAGTTCCGAATCCTCAACACCAGGAAGGGGCCAGCGGTTCGGGCGACCAGGGCGCAGGCGGATCGGCAAATGTACCGGCTGAGGATGAAGAGGGTCCTCGAGGAAACCCCTGAGCTCGACCTGAAGCAGGCGACAGTTTCAGCTCTTGTGGTCGAGCAGGACAGGGTTGCGGGGGTCAGGACGCGCGAAGGGCAGGTCTTCCGCGGTGCTAAGGTTGTTCTGACGACCGGAACCTTCATGAGGGGGCTCATCCATGTCGGATTGAACAATTATGCCGGAGGTCGTGCAGGAGAGCCCCCATCAATGGGGATTTCGGACGATCTGCGACGACTGGGTTTCCAGGTCGGTCGTCTCAAGACAGGGACCCCGGCTCGTCTTGATGCGAGGACCATCGATTTTTCCGGTCTTGAGGAGCAGCCCGGCGACACTCATCCTCGACCCTTCTCTTTTCTCTCTGGAGAAATCGATCAGGAGCAGGTGCCCTGTCACATGACCTATACCAATGAACGGACTCATGACATTATCCGGCAGGGACTTGACCGGTCCCCCCTCTACTCCGGTGCTATCGAGGGGATCGGGCCAAGATACTGCCCTTCCATCGAAGACAAGGTGGTGCGATTCCCGGGAAAAACGTCCCACCAGATTTTTCTTGAACCGGAAGGACTCGATACTGCAGAGGTTTACCCCAACGGCGTCTCAACATCGCTCCCTTATGACGTTCAGCTCTCTTTTTTGCGGACCATCAAGGGTCTGGAGCGGGTCGAAATTATGCGTCCGGGATATGCCATCGAATATGACTTTGTTCCCCCGACCCAGTTGCGACCGACCCTGGAGACAAAAATGGTTCCCGGTCTCTATCATGCAGGACAGGTCAATGGAACCTCCGGTTACGAAGAAGCTGCAGCCCAGGGCCTGATCGCCGGTATCAACGCAGCCCTGGCCCTAAAAGAGGAGCAGCCCCTGGTGCTCGGCCGCAGCGAGGGTTATATCGGGGTGTTGATCGACGACCTTGTGACCCTCGGAACGGAGGAGCCCTACCGGATGTTTACCTCCCGTGCCGAGTTTCGCTTGCTGCTGCGTGAGGATAATGCGGACCTGCGGTTAACGGCAAAGGGACACGATATCGGACTGGTCGGTCGGCAGCGCTGGCAGCGGTACAGCAAAAAGCTCTCCGGAATAGAGACCGGCCGGACGCTGCTCAGGCAGAACCGGGTGAGCCCGAACGATACGGATGTTTTGCAAAAACTCGGCATTGGATCCTTGAAGAACGGACATACCTTTGAAGAATTGCTGCGGAGGCCGGAAATAGAGATGAAGGAACTCTGCCGCATCTGCCCGGAACTGAACGGGCTCGCAGACGATGTGCGGGAGCAGCTCGACATTGAAGTCAAGTACGGCGGTTATATCGAGCGGCAAAAGGAACAGATCGGCCGGATGAAGAAGGTGGAAGATACCCGAATCCCAGAGGATTTCGACTACGATGAAATTGCCGGTTTGTCCATGGAGGTTATTGAAAAGCTGAAAAAGATAAGGCCGGAGAGCCTGGGCCAGGCATCGCGGGTTTCGGGCGTCACACCGGCGGCGATCAGTGTCCTTTCGGTGTTGTTGCGCAGGAGGCGGTGATGGACGGCTCCAGGCTGCAGCGGGGACTGGCCGCGCTGGATCTCGCGGTCACACCGCAGCAGGAAGAGCGCCTGATGTTATGTCTCAGAGAACTGCTTCGGTGGAATGAAAAGGTGAACCTGACGTCGATCACCGACGAAGATGAGGCGGTCGAGAAGCACATCATCGACTCTTTGACGCTGCTGCCCCATCTTGGAGAAAACAGCAGTCTTCTCGATATCGGATCGGGGGGAGGATTCCCCGGTCTTCCCCTGAAAATCATGAGGCCGGATCTCGAGGTCGTCTCGGTCGATGCCGTCCAGAAGAAAATTCTGTTTCAGCGCCATGTCGCTCGTCTGTTGAACCTGGAGACCTTTACAGCTGTCCACGGGCGAATCGAATCTCTGTCCGAGAAGGAATCTTTCAGGCAAGGGTTTTCGATGGTCACTTCGCGGGCCCTGAGCGATATAGAGACCTTTCTCCGGTGGGCGAAGCCTTTTGCAGGTCCGAGGGGCCGGTTTGTCGCCATGAAGGGCAGAGACGGCGAGCAGGAACTGGAGAAGAGCAGGGAAGCGATGGAAAGGGAAGATATAGAATTGCTCGAAATTGTACGGATCCATCTGCCGTTTTCGGGAAGCCTTCGACACCTTTTGTTCTTTACGCCAGCCTGAATCTCAAGATATGGTGTTTGGCTGTAGGAACAACCCAACCTGTGGCATTGTTTTATGGGCCTGAAAACAGGGAAGAAATTGTCTTTTCAGTCCGGGCATTCTCGTGCTAATCTTCCGGCTTCCGCTTACTGAGTGAAGGAGGGACATCATGGGTCATATTCTGGCCATTGCCAACCAGAAAGGCGGAGTCGGGAAAACGACGACCGCCGTCAACCTGGCTGCTTCCCTGGCGGTCGCAGAGAAACGCACACTGCTGGTCGACATGGATCCACAGGGCAATGCCGGAAGCGGCGTCGGACTGGACAAGGACGCTCTGGAGGTCACCATATATCACGCTCTGCTCGGAGAAGCCTCCACCCGTGAAGTTCTCCTGGAGACCGATCTTCAACACCTTCATGTCCTGCCGGCGACAACCGACTTGATCGGTGCCGAAATCGAACTTATACAGTCCTTTGCGCGGGAGCGAAAGCTCGAGGGAGTTCTTGAGGATGTTCGAGATGAATACGACTATATCATCATCGACTGCCCTCCATCCCTTGGACTGCTGACTGTTAATTCTTTGACTGCGGCAGATACGGTTCTGGTCCCCCTTCAGTGCGAGTACTTTGCAATGGAAGGGCTCAGCGAGTTGATGAAGACCATTGCGCTGATCCAGAGAGATCTCAATAGGAATTTGAAAATGGCGGGAGTTCTCTTGACCATGTTCGACAGCCGCAACAATCTCTCGCATCAGGTCAGCGAGGAGATCCGGAACCACTTCTCCGGCGGTCGGGTCTTCAATGTCGTCATCCCCCGCAATGTGAGGTTGTCGGAGGCGCCCAGCCACGGTGTGCCAGTTCTTTTGTATGACGTATCCTCCCGGGGCGCCAAGTCTTATCTGGAGCTTGCCCGGGAAATTATCGAAATAGGAGAGGAATATGGCGAAGCATCAAGCGCTGGGTAAGGGCATAGGAGCGCTGCTGACCAGTGCAAGCCAGGAGGGCAATCGCAAATATTTTCTCTGTCCGATCGAGGACCTCCGTCCCCACCATAAGCAGCCTCGCAAAAGTTTCAACGATAATAAACTTCGAGAACTCACGGACTCGATTCGGGAAAAAGGCATTATCCAGCCTCTGGTGGTGCGCCGCGGCGAAGACCACTATCAGATAATCGCCGGCGAGCGTCGGTGGCGTGCTGCGCAAAAGGCCGGACTCAAGGACGTGCCGGTGGTTATCCAGGATGTTACCGAGGACTGGGCCCTGGAGATGGCCCTGATCGAAAACATCCAGAGGGAGGACCTCAATCCTATCGAAGAGGCAGAGGCCTATCGAAACCTTGTTGAAGATTTCGATCTGACCCAGGATGAGGTATCGAAAAGGGTCGGCAAGGATCGTTCGACCATTACGAATTCATTGCGTCTTCTCCGCCTGCCCGCAAAGGTTCGAGAGGATGTCATGGGCGGGCGCCTGAGCATGGGACATGCCCGATCGCTGCTGGGACTCGAAGACGAGGACGATATTCTCGAGGCGCGAAGCCAGGTCGTGGCCAAAAAGCTTTCGGTCCGCGAGACCGAGGCGCTGATAAAGAAAATAAAATCGTTCGGCGTACAGGCCAAACCCAAGCCGAAAGCGAAAGAGGAGCTAACGCCGGAGTTGGCCGATCTGGAGAGTCGCCTCAAGCAGGCGGTGGGAACCCAGGTGCGACTCCATCCCAAAGGCAAGGGCGGGAAAATAGAGATCGCCTACTATTCGCCGGAAGATCTCGATCGGCTTATGGATATTCTTGGTGTTTCCTGACCCCCAAAACGGCCTTATCTTATAAAAATACTGTTTCCAGGCTGGAGGAGAATATGTCGAAAAAGGAAAAACCGGTCGAACGTTCCGATATCAAGGCCTTTCTCGGTCCGGGAAGCCAGTTCGAAGGCACCCTGGTCTTTGATGAGGTCGTCCGGATGGACGGCGTCTTCCGTGGGGAGGTGACATCCAAGGACACCCTTGTCGTCGGGGAAAGCGCAGATATTCAGGCGGAAGTCAGTGTCGGGACTTTTATCCTGAGTGGCCGATTCAAAGGCAATATCAAGGCGGCCAGCCGCGTTGAACTGCGAGCGCCGGCAAAAGTCGACGGAACCATCGAAACGCCGACCCTCTTGATCGAGGAGGGGGTTCTTTTCAACGGAAATTTATCGATGGGAGGTGCAGCCACCGGCGGTGAAAAGTCAGCGGAAAAAGCCGAGGGATGAGACATAAAAGCAATCCTGAAGATGCCGGTGGAGGAAGACGATAAGAGCCTTGACAATTGACTGGACTGTGTGATAGCAATAGCCTGCTTTTCCGGGGGTATTTTTTTTGTGATTGTCAAGGATGTATACAGTATACCATGGGAAGGATTCGCCCCATGGCAGAAGAGGTGTTGCTGTGATCGAAATTAATTCAACAATATTCTGGCAATTCGCCAATTTCCTGGCCTTGCTGTTGATTCTCAATGTCGTGCTTTATCGCCCATTGCGGAACACCATCAAGGAAAGGGCTGAGACCATCGACGGGGCTCGCGAGCGGGCCAGAAAGCTGGAAGTCGATATCCAGGAGAAGATGGCCCGATATCAGGAGCAGTTGGAAGAAGCCAAGCGAGAAGCTGGCAAGGAAAGAGCCGAGATGCGCGCGGAGGCGAGCCGCAAGGAGAACGAAATCCTGGGTGAAGCTCGTGAAAAAACGGCTGATTATGTCCAGAAAATCCGCAGCCAGGTGAGCGCCGATGCCGAACAGGCAGGCAAGAAACTGGAAGATGATGCCCGCACCATGGCTGAAATGGTTGCCACCAAGGTGCTGGGAAGGAAGCTCTGATATGGATATGTGTAATAAAGGGAGCCACAAAACGGCAATGAAAGCGGTTCTTTTGTCGATAATGCTGATTCTGGTTTCTTCTTCCGTCTGGGCGGCGGCCAACGGGGGCCATGCTGATGGCGGCGCGGTAATGAAGGACTTTTTCTGGCGTTGCCTGAATTTTGCCGTCCTTGTTGCAATATTGGCCTATTTCGTCACCAAGCCGATCAAAAGGGGACTTGCCGGGCGCACCGACTCAATTGAAAAAAATCTCGCGGAAGCTCGTGAAGCCCAAAAAGAAGCGGAAGCCAAGTTCTCTGAATATGACGAGAAACTGAAACAGGCATCGGCAGAAATCGATGATATCTACTCCTCAATAAAGCGTGAGGGGGAGATGGAGCGAGATCGTATCATCGAGAGCGCAGAGATGGTTGCCTCCAAGATGGAAAAAGAGGCCGAAAGAACTGCCGAAGTGGAAGTCGCCAAAGCCAAGGCCGAGTTGCAGGACAAGGCTGTCAACCTTGCCATTGAAATCGCCGAAGATATCCTTGAAAAGAATTTCACCACCGAGGATCACTCGCGTTTGGTGGATGAATACAAGCAAAAGGTGGGAGAGCTACATTGAGTATGAGCGCTATTTCCCGACGGTATGCCAAGGCCCTTTTGATGCTGGGCGAAGAGCAGAAAAAGATGGAACAGTACAGCGACGAACTCTCGCAACTGACCTCTATTTTCAGCGAACAGCAGACGCTGCGCCAGCTGGTGGAGAGTCCTACCTGTGGATTGAAAAATAAAACAGCAATTCTGTCGGATCTGACGGATAAGCTTGAGTTCTCGGAAGGAATGAAGAAGTTTGTAGGGCTTCTTCTTGAAAAAGACCGCATGAGTTGTCTGTCCCAGATTTCTTCAGTCTACCGTCGCCTGGTAGACGAAAAATCCGGAATCGTCCGTGCCCGTATTTCCACGGCCGTCGATCTGGACAGTGCTCAGGGTGATGCCATCAAATCCGGACTCGAACGGCAGACCGGTAAGCAGGTCGAATTGAAAGTCGGCAGGGATCCGGCGCTGATCGGCGGAATCAAAGCCCAGATCGGCGGGAAGGTTTTTGATGGCAGCATCAAGACCCAGCTGAAACGGATTGAAGATACCTTAAAGAAGGGGTGAAATAGGTCTTATGGAAATCAGAGCAGAAGAAATCAGTGCAATAATCAAAAAACAGATTGAAGATTTCGGCCGGGAGGTCGAAGTCAGTGAAACCGGGACCATCATTTCCGTCGGAGACGGTATCGCCCGTATTCACGGTCTGGACAACGCCATGGCGGGCGAGCTGATCGAATTCCCCGGCGAGGTCATGGGCATGATCCTGAACCTCGAAGAGGACAATGTAGGCGCGGCGATCCTGGGTGCCTACGAGCATATCAAGGAAGGCGACACGGTCAAACGCACCGAGCGAATCGTCCAGGTTCCCGTCGGCGAGGCAGTGTTGGGACGGGTTGTCAACGGCATCGGCGTTCCGATCGACGGCAAAGGGGAAATCGAGTCGAACGAGAGCCGCCAGGTCGAGGTCAAGGCCCCTGGTATTGTGGCCCGAAAATCGGTCCACGAACCGCTCCAGACCGGGCTCAAGGCGATTGATGCCATGGTTCCTGTCGGCCGTGGGCAGCGAGAGCTGATTATCGGAGACCGGCAGACGGGCAAAACCGCTGTCGGGATCGACACGATTATCAATCAGAAGGGCCAGGACGTCGTCTGTATCTATGTGGCCATCGGGCAGAAACGTTCCACGGTTGCCCAGGTCGTCGACAAGCTCAAGCAACATGGAGCCATGGACTATACCATTGTGGTGGCTGCCACGGCTTCCGACCCGGCGCCTCTTCAGTTCATGTCCCCTTACACGGGTGTCACCCTCGGTGAATACTTCCGGGACAGCGGCAGACATGCCTTGATCATTTACGATGATCTCTCGAAGCAGGCCGTCGCTTATCGCCAGCTCTCTCTGTTGTTGCGTCGTCCCCCGGGACGGGAGGCCTATCCTGGTGATGTTTTCTATCTCCACAGCCGGCTGCTCGAGCGAGCGGCAAAGCTCAATGACGAGCTCGGTGCCGGTAGTCTCACTGCTCTGCCGATCATCGAAACACAGGCCGGTGACGTATCGGCCTATATACCGACCAACGTCATCTCCATTACCGACGGCCAGATTTTCCTTGAAACCGACCTGTTCCATTCCGGAGTCCGGCCGGCGATCAACGTCGGTCTGTCGGTTTCCCGTGTGGGCGGCAGCGCCCAGGTCAAGGCGATGAAGCAAGTCGCAGGGACATTGCGTCTGGCATTGGCCCAGTACCGGGAGATGGCGGCATTCGCCCAGTTCGGATCGGACCTTGATGCGGCGACCCAACGTCAGCTCGCTCGCGGAGCCCGTCTGGTCGAGATTCTCAAGCAGCCCCAGTACAAGCCGGTTCCGGTCGAAAAGCAGATCATGATCATTTACGCCGCCAACAACGGTTACATCGACGAATATGAAGTCGAGGACATTCAGCGCTACGAACAGGAACTTCAGGCCTTTCTCGAGTCTCGGCACCAGGAGCTGCTCGATGATCTGCGCGACAAAAAGAAGATCGACGAAGATCTTGAAGAACGCATCAAGACGGTTCTTGAGGAATTCAAAGGTCAGTTCGCAGCCTGAGCCCCAACGATCAGCGTTAAGGATTTGATCGATGCCAAGTCTTAAAGATATAAAAAAACGCATAGGCACGGTAAAGAACACCCGCCAGATCACCAAGGCGATGAAAATGGTGTCCGCTGCCAAACTCCGCCGGGCCCAGGATGCGGTCGTTGCGGCTCGTCCGTACTCTGACAAGATCTACGATGTCCTCTCGAGCCTCGCCCTGCGCGAGGATGCAGAGGCCCATCCGCTGCTCGAGGAGCGCGGAAAGGGAAGGGCTCTGGTTGTTCTGATGACCGCCGACCGCGGATTGTGCGGCGGCTTCAACAGCAACATCTCCAAGGCGGCCGAACGGTTCATTCGGCAAAACAACGAAGGCTTCGACGCTCTGGATCTGATGATTGTCGGTCGCAAGGGCAACGAGCTTCTCAAACGTCGCCTGGGCGACTCGATTGTGAAGGTCTACGAAAACATTACCGGCAGCATCAATTACGCAACAGCACAACTGCTCGGTCAGGAGATCGTTGATTCCTACGAGTCGGAAAAATACGATGCCGTCTTTCTTGTTTACAACGCCTTTCGCAGCGCCATCTCCCAGGATGTGACCTTTGATCAGTTGCTTCCGGTGGTGCCGAAGGAAGTCGAGGAGGAGACCCACGTTGCCGATTACATCTATGAACCCGGCTGTGGTGAAGTTCTCGATCAACTGTTGCCTAAATACGTGGAAGTGCGAATTTTCCGCGGCCTGCTCGAATCGGTCGCTTCCGAGCACGGCGCGAGGATGAGCGCCATGGACAGTGCCAGCAAGAACGCTTCGGAGATGATCGACAAATTGACCCTGCAGTATAACCGGGCTCGTCAGGCCGCTATCACCAAGGAGCTGATGGAAATCATCTCCGGTGCAGAATCCATCAGAGGATAAAAGAACGCTTTGTCGCACCCCAACGGTGTGGCGAAAAGGAGGAACGGTTCATCATGAATAAAGGACGAATTACCCAGGTTATCGGTCCCGTCGTCGACGTGGAGTTTGAAGCCGGGCATCTCCCCGAGATTTACAATGCGCTGAAAATCACCAACCCTTCCCTCGGCGACGAGGAATTGAATCTCGTTGTTGAGGTTGCCCAGCACCTGGGAGAAAACACCGTAAGGACGATCGCCATGGACTCGACGGAAGGTCTTGTCCGCGGCCAGGAGGCTCTCGATACTGGGAAGCAGATTGTCATGCCGGTCGGAAACAAAACGCTCGGTCGCATCATGAACGTCGTCGGCCAGCCAGTGGACGAGGCCGGACCTGTCGAGGCCCAGGAAGAATGGGAAATCCACCGGCCCACTCCGGAATTCACCGAACAGTCGGTCAGCGTCCAGGCTTTCGAGACCGGGATCAAGGTGGTCGATCTGCTCGCCCCTTATTCTCGAGGCGGAAAGATCGGCTTGTTCGGCGGTGCCGGTGTCGGCAAGACCGTACTCATCATGGAACTGATCCACAATATCGCCAAGCAGCATGGCGGTTACTCGGTTTTCGCCGGGGTCGGAGAGCGAACCCGCGAGGGGAACGACCTCTGGGAGGAGATGAAGGAGTCCGGTGTACTCGACAAGGCCTCGCTGATTTACGGACAGATGAACGAGCCGCCGGGCGCCCGTGCACGAGTCGCTCTGTCGGCTCTGACCGTGGCCGAGTATTTCCGGGATGAGGAAGGTCAGGACGTCCTGCTCTTCGTCGACAACATTTTCCGTTTCACCCAGGCCGGCATGGAGGTTTCCGCTCTGCTCGGACGTATCCCCTCCGCGGTCGGTTACCAACCGACACTGGGCACCGAAATGGGCGAGCTCCAGGAGCGGATCACCACCACCAGCAAGGGATCGATCACTTCAGTCCAGGCGATCTACGTACCGGCTGACGACCTGACCGACCCCGCGCCGGCCACCACGTTCGCCCACCTCGATGCCACAACCGTACTTTCTCGTCAGATCGCCGAGCTCGGTATTTACCCGGCAGTCGATCCCCTCGACTCCACCAGCCGTATTCTGGACCCCATGGTCGTCGGCGAGGAGCATTACGAACTCGCCCGCGAGGTTCAGTTCGTGCTGCAACGGTACAAGGATCTACAGGACATCATCGCGATCCTCGGTATGGATGAGCTCTCCGAGGACGACAAGCTGGTCGTCGCTCGTGCCCGTAAGATTCAGCGGTTTCTTTCCCAGCCGTTCCACGTGGCCGAGATCTTTACAGGATCTCCCGGGACCTACGTCGAGCTCAAGGACACCATCAAGGGTTTCAAAGGGATCGTGGCCGGCGAATACGACGATCTTCCCGAGCAGGCCTTCTATCTGGTCGGCACGATTGAAGAAGCTCTGGAGAAAGCCAAGCAGCTGGCTGCATAGAGACTCGAAACGGCGGCGCCATCCGGTTGTCGCCGGTTCAGTGAAGGAATTTTTTCATGGCTGAAAAACTGCAACTCGAACTGGTCACTCCTTACCGCAGGGTGTTGTCCGAAGAGGTTGAAGAAGTCAACGCTCCCGGAGTCTCCGGCGAATTCGGGATACTCCCCGGCCACACGCCCTTGCTGACGACCCTCAGTATCGGCGAGCTGGTCTACAAGCAGGGCGGCGAGTCGTTTCACGTGGCTGTCAACTGGGGCTATGTTGAGGTCGAGTCGGACAAGGTGACGGTTCTGGTCGAAACGGCGGAGCGCTCAGACGAAATCGACCTCGAACGGGCCAAGGCCGCCCTTGGCCGGGCCGAAGAGGCTTTGAAAAAACTCAGCCCCGAAGAGAAGGATTTCAAGGTCATGGAAGCCGCCCTCGATCGGGCCATGATCCGTATCCAGGTGGCTTCCAAGGGAAGATAAACCCATACGAAACATATAGTTTTAAAGACAAGGGGCGGTCCACAGCGGATCGCCCTTTTTTTGTCGATCCGATTATCGTAGAGTGCCGCCTATGAGGAAAACAATTCTGCATCTTGACCTCGATGCTTTCTATGCCGCCGTGGAGCAGCTCGACAATCCCGCCCTCCGAGGTCGACCGGTTATCGTCGGCGGTCACAATGGGCGCGGGGTTGTCAGTGCAGCCTCCTATGAGGCAAGGGCCTACGGGGTTCACTCAGCTATGCCGATGGGCCGGGCAGCAAAGCTGTGTCCGACGGCCACCATCCTTTCAGGTCGAATGGAGAGGTATCGTGACCTCTCCCGGCAGGTGTTCGCTGTTTATGAGGAATTCACTGATCACATTGAACACCTTTCCATCGATGAGGCGTTTCTCGATGTGACAGGAAGCAAACAGTTATTCGGAACCGGGCGGCAGATAGGACAGACAATTCGCGATCGGGTTCGAAAGAAGACGGGATTGACGGTCAGTGCCGGGGTGTCTTTCAATAAATTTCTCGCAAAAATGGCTTCGGACCGTTCCAAACCGGACGGGATCCTCGAAGTTTGGAGTGATCAGGTCGAGGAGTTCCTCCATCCCCTGCCGGTTTCAGAACTGTGGGGGATCGGGAAGGTCGGCGCCGGCAGGCTGGAACAATATGGGATCCTGAAAGTTGCAGATGTTGTCAAGGTCGACGAGGGCAGACTCAAGCAGCTGCTGGGGAACAAGACGGGGGAACAGATATGGCGGCTTGCCCGGGGGATCGATGAGCGAGAGGTGGTACCGGAAGAGGGGGAAAAATCGATCGGAGCCGAAAAAACATTTCTTCAGGACCTTTACACCGCAGCGGCTCTTGAAAAAGCGATATTGGTGCTTGCAGAAGAAGTCGGCCATCGGATAAGAGCGAAAAAATACAGGGGGCGTTGCGTCACCCTGAAGGTGAGATATGACGATTTTACAACCGTCACCCGAAGTCAGACCCAGACCAGGGGGTTGAGAACAACGGAAGGGATTTATCATGCCGCACGCGAGTTGCTTGGGAGAGCATCCGCCAGAAACAGGCCGGTGCGCCTGTTGGGAATTACCCTGAGTCTGTTGGAAGGGGAGGCAGCGGGCCAGGTTGAACTGTTTGCAGATCAGCAGGAGGTGCGTCTGGGGCAGCTCGACGAAGCTGTGGATGAGTTGCGACGTCGGTTTGGAGCCGACGGGGTTCTGCGAGGTTCCTTGATGGATGAGCGATCAAAAGAATGACGTAAGCGCACTGCGGGAGATCAGGGAATCGTCGATGGAGCCGTTCTCGAGCGTCATGGACGGCGTACTCTCTAGGCTGTTCAGCTGCGAGAAGAGCTTAGAAAAGTTGAACAGACCCTGCCCGACCGGTAGATGGTCGTCGCGTTCACCGTTATTATCGTGCAGGTGCAGGTGCATGAGAAAAGGGCTCATCTGCTCAAGCCAGTTTTGGAGGGAGGTCGCGCCGAAGAGTTGATAGTGCCCCACATCGAGGCAGAAACCGAAACCGGGCGCTGAGAGGTCGCTGAGAAGATCGAGCAGAGGACGTGGATGGCGATCAAAAACGTTCTCCAGAGCTATCGGCAGATGGAGATCGCCAGCCTGCTTCAGAAATGGCGGCCAGAATTCGAGCGCCCTTTCAAGCCAGAGTTCCCCGTGAAACCCGTAGCGCCAGGGATCGTAGCCGGGATGAACCACCACCAGTTGCGCCCCGATTTGGTGGGCACACTCGATAGTCTGACGGAGCCTTTCTGCAGTGACCTGGACCACCAGAGGTTCCAGCGAGCCCGGGTTGAGGTCGTTGTAAGGAGCATGAACTGTCAGCTTGAGCCCTGCATCGGCCAGCCGCTTTCCTGTGACGGCAAGCCGGGCAATATCGAGCCGATCGAGATCCGGACCTGTGAAGCCGATCTCAGGCTGGATGCGTTCTTCTATAAGCCGCTCAAGGGCAGATTCAAGAGAGGAAAACGGAACTTGAATGAACACTGACCTGCTGTTGAAATTCATGTTCCTCCGGTCAATTTAATTTCGGGTCATGGAGAAAGGATGCGGCGCAACCCGTGAGTTTAGATGCCTTGATGATAGGCTCGAAAAAATGAAAAAACAAGGCCTCAGAATTTGAAGAAGGGACGGATGGGAGCCCAGGAAACAAAAAATTCTTGACAACTATTGTATACTGTATACAATCGCAGCACTATGTAATGGAATGGAGATCGGTTTGAAAAAAAAGCCTATCGAAAAACATCAGACGCTGCGCGAGAAAATTCTCGAAACGATGAGGGAAGCGATCATCAAGGGGACCCTCAAGCCGGGAGAAAAGGTTGCTGAACCAGAGCTGGCTGAGAGATTCGGCATCAGCCGGACACCGATCCGGGAAGCGTTCAGGCAACTCGAATCGGAAGGGTATCTGACGGTAATACCCCGGAAGGGCGCAGTGGTGACAGGTCTTTCCGAGCGGGACGTGGAGGAGTTTTACGCCATAAAAAGCATTCTCGAGGGCTATGCAGCCCGGATGGCCGCCGAGAAGCTCACAGAAAAGGAACTTCAACGCCTTGAAACCATCAACGAGCGTCTCGAGAAGCTTGCCGAAGAGGGCGATGTCAAAACCTTTTTCCGCGTCCACAGCGAGTTTCATGAACTCTTTATCCGCGCAGCAGGAAACGAAAAGCTTGCCGAACTGATCGACCAGGTGGGCAGGCGGTTCAACCGCCTGCGCATGGCCTCGCTCTCGCTCCCCGGGCGCATGGATATCTCGGTGCAGGAACACAAAAAAATCATCGACGCTTTTCGTGACCGTAACGGTGAAGCAGCTGACAATCTGGTCAAGAAGACTGCGACAATAGGTGCCCAGGTGCTCATCGAAAGCATGGCGAACGAGCAGGGGCGGCAAGTCCGAAATTCGGTCGTTTCCAGGATTGTCGACGTTTGATTCCACCCCACAAAGAGAATACAACACCCGCCCGCCCGGCGGGTGTTGCTGTTTGAGGGACAACGAGCCGGGCATTGCATTTGCCCTACCATTGTGGGATAGTGCCCCGCGCATCATCTCTCATTTTTAAAAGGAGCGACAAATGAAAACCAGAATGATCCTGGTGCTGATCATGGTCTTCGCAGTGACAACCCCGGTCTGGGCCACCACGTTCGATATCAACTTTAATGACGACAGTGCCCAGGCGCAAGTTGATCTGACCCTAAACAGGGATCAGTACGGCTCGTCGAGCTTCAACGGGCGCTTTCTCTATAACGACAACGATGATACAGAGCTCGGCTCGATCGGCCTGCGCTTTCGAGGTGAGCCGGGGAACGTCCCCGGACTTGATCTGGGTGTTGGTGCGCAGATGTATGGTGGCAATGCCGGAGAGATAAACTCCGTTGACATCGGGGGTATCGGCGTCGGAGGGCTGTTCGGGTATGCCCCGCCGCATCTCAACGGGCTCGGATTCGATGGACGTCTGGTTTATGTTCCGGAAGTCTTTTCCTTTTTCGACACCGAACGGGTCGTTGAAGCGGCTCTTCGGATGTTCTTCGCGATAACTCCCCGGATCAAAATTCACGCCGAGTACCAGAACATCGGCATCAAGATAGAGGATCGTTCCGGAACCCATACCATTGATGAGGAAGTGCGATTCGGATTCACGGGCAGGTTTTAGAGGGACGAAAGAGCACAGAGAAACGGGGAGAAAATGGAAAAGCCCTGCCGGACGCGCTTCGGCGGGGCTTTTGTTTTGGCACTGTCCGTAGGGTGTCAAGGGCGAAGGCGGCCGCCGCTGGCGAAAAGAAGGGACGCCCAGACGAACAGGGCCAGGGCCATAAGGCCGGAGAGGCCGAAAGCCTGTAGAAAAGAGATGTCGCCAACCCCGAGAAAGGCATGTCGGAAGCCGTCAATGAGGTACAAGAGGGGATTGAAGCGCGAGAGGGTTTCCCAGAAGGGCGACAGAATGGAAATCGGGTAAAAGACCCCGCCGAGATAAATCAGGGGCAGGATGACAAAGTTGTTGAACATCGATAGAGCGTCAAAAGTATTGGAATAAATAGCGGCAATGAGGCCGAACTGAGCGAAAATGAAGCTGGCAAGCAGGGCCATGGTGATAGCAAGAAACGGGTGCGCCCAGGGCAGGTCAGCGAAGAAGAAAGAAACCAGCAGCACAGCGACGCCGACCAGCAGGCCCCGCACCATGCTGGCAAGGGTATAGGCGAAGATGAACTGGGCCGGAGTAAGTGGCGTGACAAGCAAATCGACGATATTTCCCAGATAACGTGCCATGAAAAGAGAGGAGGACGCATTGGCGAAAGAGTTGTTGATCACCCCCATGAGAACAAGCCCAGGGATGACGAACTCCGCATAGCTGTAGCCTTCGATAACCGTGAGTCGCTCGCCGAGGGTGGCCCCGAAAACAAAAAGATAGAGGGAAGCGGTGATAATAGGGGCCACCAGGGTTTGAATGGAAACCCGAAAAAACCGACGGATCTCCCGTTGAAACAACGTGGTGAATGGTCGCCAGCCGGCAAATCGACGCATTGCGTCATTCGGGGTCATTTCTGCTCTCCCTGAGAACTTGAACGCAAACCGGTCAATTCCATGAAAACATCTTCAAGTCGGGTATGGCCGGTTTCGATATCTGAAACCGCCAGTCCGAGATCGAAAAGCCGCGGTAAGAGAGACGTGAAATCGGTATCCGCAGAGGGCTCAATCACGATCTGGTACCCATCCTTTTCCAGCCGTGAGGGAAATCGGCGCAACTCTTCGGGCAGGCGTGACAGGGGTTCGGCCAGCCTGATCCGGATGGAACGTTTTTTCAACCGGTCGATCAGCTTGTCAGTCCGATCAAGGGCGATCAACTCACCGTGGTTCATAATGCCGATGCGGCCACACATCTCTTCTGCTTCTTCGAGGTAGTGGGTGGTCAGCAAAACCGTCGTTCCCTCCTGGTTGATCTCTCGAACGAAATTCCATAAAGAATGGCGAAGTTCCACATCGACTCCAGCGGTTGGTTCATCCAGAATCAGCAGCGGGGGCTTGTGAATCATCGCCTTGGCCACCATGAATCGGCGTTTGAGACCGCCAGAGAGCTTGTTCATGGACTTTCCCAAATGCGGGCCGAGGCCGAGGCGTTCGATCAGCAGACGCCGCCAGGAGTCATCCGTGCGGTACCCGTAGTATCCGGCATGGATTTTCAGGGCCTCGTCAATGGTCAGGAAATGGTCGGTGACAACTTCCTGGTGCATGACACCGATCAGTCTCCGGGTTATCCTGTACTGGCTGCGGTTGTCGTAACCGAATACAGAAATCTTTCCGGAATTAAAGCGTGTGACCCCGACAACGCAGTTTATGGTTGTGCTCTTGCCGGCTCCGTTGGGACCGAGCAGTCCGAAGATCTCTCCGGGCTCGATGCTCAAAGAAAGGTCCCCGACGGCGTTGACATTGTCGAACGATTTATTCAGGTGCTCAATTTTCAGAGCCGGTTCAGAAGCCATCGTTTTATCACTCAGGTGGGGATTTGTCTTCGGTTTCCGAGGGTGTTTCAGGCTCGAGGGCTGGTTTTTTACCGAAAAGACGGGCGACCACGATACCGACCTCATAGAGGATGACAAAGGGCAGCGCGATGGATGTCTGGGAAAAGAGATCCGGAGGCGTTAAAACAGCACCGAAGACAAAGGCTGCCAGCAGGGCGAACTTGCGATTTTTGGCCAGCCACTTGTGATCGACCACGCCGATTCGCGCCAGAAAGAAAATGACGATCGGGAGTTCGAAAACGAGACCGAAGGCTATAAGCAGACGCGTGGATAGGGTCAGATAGCTGCCCATGGAGAGCATGGCGTTGAGGTCCCCGGTTGCCGTTCCGAACTGGATCAGAAAAGTGAAGATGGTCGGGAAAATAAACATGAAGCCGAAATAGGTGCCGGCGGCAAAACACAAAAAACTGGTCAGAACAAAAGGGATGGCGTAGCGTTTTTCATTCCGGTACAAGCCGGGTGCGATAAAGCCCCATATCTGCCAGAGAATCACAGGCAGCGCCAGAATAACTCCCGCCAGGGCGGCAACTTTAAGGTAGGTGAAAAACGGTTCGGTCGCCGTGATGAAAACCAGGGAGCTGCCCTCCGGAAGAGCATTGCGAACCGGTTCGGAAAGATGCTGAAAGAGTTGCTCGGCGAAACTGTAGCAGGCGGCAAAACCGATCAGCGCGGCGATTGCACTGATAACAAGACGTTTGCGCAATTCCTCGAGGTGGCTGGTGAAGGGCAGCTGTTCGTCACTCATCAGTGGAGCCTTTTTTCGGCTCGCCGGTTTCCTTATCCGGCTTTTCGGTTTCGCCCTCGTCAGAGGGCTCTTCAGGCTCCTGAGCTCCGGGCGGCCGGATTTTGCCATCTCGAAGCAGATTCTCGCGAGTCTCCTTGATCTGTACCTCTTCGTTGAAGGTATTTTTCAGATCTTCGGTGGCCCGGCGGAATTCGGCAAATCCCCGTCCGAGAGCACGGGCGAGATCGGGAAGCTTTTTCGGGCCGAGAACGACCAGCGCCACCGCAAGAACGAGCAAAAGTTCGGGCATGCCGATTCCAAACATGATATCCTGTCCTTCATACTGAATTTTAATTGATCGTGTTGTTTATGCCAGCGGTGCAGAGAATATCCCCAATCTCCAAATCTGTCAAGGAACAATAAACGATAAGGGTTTGACATAGCGGGGTTTTTAAACTAATATACGCAACCCTAAATCAAACAGAACAGAGAAGCGAAAATGACCCAGGAAGAAGTGAAGGCGGAAATCAAGCGACTGGCCGCAGAGCGCAACGCCCTGATACTCGCCCACAACTACCAGCGCGACGAGGTCCAGGACATTGCGGATATCACCGGCGATTCTCTGGGGCTCTCCATCGAGGCTTCGAAGACGGACCGTGACGTGATCGTTTTCTGCGGCGTTCATTTCATGGCCGAAAGTGCATTCATACTGGCCCCCGAAAAAATCGTCCTCCTGCCGCGCCTCGACGCGGGCTGCCCCATGGCCGATATGGTCACCGCCGAAGGACTGCGCCAACTCAAGGCCGAACATCCTCAGGCGACGGTTGTGACCTACGTCAACAGCAGCGCTGCAGTCAAGGCGGAAAGCGATATCTGCTGTACCAGTTCCAACGCCGTCAACGTGGTCAAGTCTCTTCCTGCCGAGGAACTGATTCTTGTTCCCGACCGGAATCTGGGAAAATATATCGCCTCCCACACCGACAAGATCTGCCATTTCTGGGAAGGGTATTGTCCCACGCACGACCGACTTCGGGTCGAGGATGTACGCCGTGCCAAAGAGGAGAACCCCAAAGCTCCTTTCGTGGCCCATCCGGAATGCACGCCTGAAATTCTTGAGATGGCCGATCACATCTGTTCAACCAGCGGCATGTACGATTACTGCAGGAAAAGTCCGGCCACGACGTTCATCATCGGAACGGAAATGGGGATCCTCCATCGATTGCGCAAAGAAAACCCGGAGAAGGAGTTCATCCTGCCCAGCCCGGCGCTGATCTGCCCCAACATGAAGCTGACATCCCTCGAGGATATCCTCAAGTGTCTGCAGACCATGTCTCCGGAGATCACCGTGGAGCCAGGGGTCCGGACCAAAGCAAAAAAAGCTCTTGACCGCATGCTGGCCGTCCCCCGGGACTGAGCCGGCAGCAGACTGAAACCCGACGGACGACAACGGGGCGTGCCAGTTCGCACGCCCCTGTCTTTTTTCTATGGAACAAAACCAGTCAGACATCGTTCATGCCACAGTGCGCACCTTTCTCGAGGGGATACGCGGCCACGCTGCCCCGGCGGAAGTCACCGGCCTGGTGGGCTCGTCGGCATCTTACCTTCTGGAATCGCTGGCCGCCGAGCCGGGCCAGGGCCCGTTATGTATTCTCACGGCCGACCAGGCACAGGCACGGCGAGTTTTCAAGGACATGCAGTTTTTTGCAGCCGGCCGGGAAAGGGTTTTTTTGTTTCCCCAGTGGGAGGTGGCCCCTTATGAGCCCCTGAGCCCCCATCCGGAGATCGAAGCGACACGACTGGCGACTCTGACGGCTTTGCACGAGAGGCGCGCCGACGCCGTCGTGATGCCCGTACGGGCCCTGCTGCAGAAAGTCATCCCGCGCGACGTTCTGTCGAGCTTGTGCGAGCGCCTCTTTCTCGAGGAGGAGTACGAGCGCAGCAGCCTGACGCAGCGGTTGCTCGACCTCGGCTATCATCCGGTGCCACTGGTGGAGGATCGAGGGACCTTCTCCTTCCGCGGCGACATCCTCGACATCTATCCTCCCACCCTTCCGGAGCCGGTACGGATTGACTTTTTCGGAGATTTTATCGAGCGTATCCGCCCTTTCGATCCGGTCTCCCAGCGCAGTCGCGACGAGCAGCTGCGGGATCTGGTCCTGACACCCTCCCGAGAGATGGTGACGGGGGGCGAACACGGACGGACCCTCGAGCGCCGCATCAAGGAACGCGGCGATGCCCAGAACATCCCCCGGCCCCGACGCGAAGCGATTGTGGAAGAGCTCCGGGAGGGTATTTTCGCTCCCGGCCGTGAATTTCTCCTGCCTCTCAATTACGAGACGCTCGACCCCTTCTTCGCCTACCTGGACGGCGGACGCTGGGCTTTTATGGAGCCTCCTGAAATCGAGCGTGAAGCGGATACTTTGACCGCAGAGGCCGAAGTCGCCGAACGCAACATGCAACAGAGCGGGGCACTGCATGCCGTACGGGAAGATCTCTACCTGACGCCGCGTCAGTTGGCCGAGCATATCGATCCCTCAAAACGGATCGATTTCGCGACCCTCGAACTCTTCCGTCCCGGCGATGAACGGGAGAACTACCGCTTCCAGGCGATCGGGAACGCAGACCTGCGACAGCAGACAGACTCGGAACACAGCGTCATCGAAGCTCTTGCCGCCAAACTGGCCGACTGGAAATCCCGTCAGTGGCGGGTTCTGATCGTCTGCCACCAACGCAGTCAGGCCGATCGACTCGTGGACCTTCTCGAGCCGTTTTCAGAGCGACCCGTCATGATCTCGGAGAAGCCTGGAGTCGAGCTGCGGGCCGGGGCTCCTCTGCTGGTGCTCGGGGATCTCAGCAGCGGTTTCCGACTGCTGGATGAACATCTGGTCGTCATTACCGAAGAGGAAATATTCGGCCGAACCCGCCGCAGACGCAGCGATACCTCCCGGGCCAAGGCCGCTCTATCTTCCCTGGCGCAGCTCAAGGAAGGGGACTTCATCGTCCATACCGATCATGGTATCGGCCGGTACCGGGGACTTCATCACCTGAAAATGGGGAAGGTGGAGGGTGACTTTCTGCATCTCGAATATGCCGCCGGAGACAAGCTTTATCTGCCTGTCGAGCGGATCACGAGGGTTCAGAAATATGTCGGCGGCGAGGGACACATTCCCCGACTCGACAAGATGGGCGGAACCGCCTGGGAAAAGACCAAGCTTCGCGCTCGTGCCGCCGCCGAAGAGATGGCCAGGGATCTGCTGAAGATACAGGCCAAGCGGGACATGCGGGAGGGACATCCCTATTCGCCCCCCGATCGGATGTTCAGGGAGTTCGAAGCGACCTTCGGCTACGAGGAGACACCGGATCAGCTCGCGGCTATCGAAAAGGTGATAAACGACATGGTCTCCAAGCGCCCCATGGACCGGCTGGTCTGCGGCGATGTCGGTTACGGCAAGACAGAGGTCGCCATTCGCGCGGCCTTCAAAGCGGTGCAGGACGGCAAACAGGTGGCGGTGCTCGTGCCGACCACCGTCCTGGCGCGCCAGCACTGGGAGACGTTCTGCCAGCGTTTTGAGGAGCACCCTGTGAACGTGGAGATGGTCTCGCGCTTGCGCACCACGGCAGAGCAGAAGAAGATATTCGAAAGGCTCAGGGAGGGGCGCATCGATATTCTGGTGGGCACCCATCGCCTGCTGCAGCGCGATGTGCGCTTCAAGGAGCTGGGGCTGATCATTATCGACGAGGAACAGCGTTTCGGTGTGACCCACAAAGAGCGCCTCAAGCAGTTGCGCGCGGAGGTCGATGTCCTGACCCTGACCGCGACCCCGATCCCCCGGACCCTGCATATGAGCCTTATGGGGATGCGGGAGCTTTCGGTCATCGAGACGCCGCCTGTCGATCGCCTTGCCATCCGCACCTATGTCACCCGTTTCGACGAAGAGGTGGTGCGCAAGGCGATCCTCGGGGAACTGCGTCGGGGAGGGCAGGTTTTCTTCGTACACAACCGAGTGCAGTCGATCGGTGCAATGGCGGACCAGATCCGTGCCCTGGTACCTGAGGCCGAAGTGGCCGTGGGCCACGGGCAGATGGCCGAAAAAGACCTCGAGAAGGTCATGATGGGCTTTGTGGAAGGTCGCAGCAATGTCCTGGTTTGCTCCACCATTATCGAGAGCGGTCTGGACATTCCCAGAGCCAATACCATCATCGTCAACCGGGCGGACTGTTTCGGCCTCTCCCAGCTCTATCAGCTGCGCGGCCGGGTGGGGCGCTCCAGCCAGAGGGCCTACGCCTATCTGCTGATACCCGGCCAGGCCACTCTTACCCGCGATGCCCGGGAGCGATTGAGGGTCCTGCAGGAGTTGACCGAGCTGGGGGCGGGCTTCCGTATCGCCAGCCATGATCTGGAAATCCGGGGCGCGGGCGATCTTCTGGGAGCCAGCCAGTCGGGGCAGATGACTGCCGTGGGGCTGGAGATGTACTCGGAATTGCTCGAAGAAACCGTTTGTGAACTCAAAGGGCTGGAAAAAGAAGAAAAGGTCGATCCCGAGGTGCGTCTGGGATTATCGGCATTTTTACCCGAAGACTATATCGCCGATACGGGACAGCGGCTTGCCATGTACCAGAAGCTGGCCGGAGCCGAAGCCGAGGAGGACATTTACGAAACAGCCGATGAGATGCGCGACCGGTTCGGGGAGATCCCCGAGGCGGGACAGCTCCTGCTCGAGGTCATGAGGCTGCGCATCAGCATGAAGAGGCTGAAGATAGAGCAGGCGGAATATGATGGGCGACAGCTGGTTCTTGCGTTTCATGCGTCCACACCGGTTCCGCCTGAGCGGATACTGGAGCGACTGAAAACGGCCGACGGCCGCTACCATTTCAGTCTCGATTACCGCTTGACGGTCCAGCTGGGAAAACTCTCGGTCGCGGAGGTTCTTCCGGCGGTTAAAAAAGAATTGCAAGCCCTTCTTTGACTGTGCTAGCGTCCTTTTTTCAGGGTTTTAAAACATTGCAAAAAGAGTGGAGTTCACTGGTGTCCGGTCGTTTGCTGATGATGGTTGTGATTGTATCGACCCTCTTTTTGGGGGCCTGTCAGAACGAGAAGGACAAGCACTCTCCCGTCGTTCTCAAAGTCGCTGATCGTTCCGTCTCCCTTGATGAGTTCAGGAGCGATTTCGACCAGATTGTTCCCGATCAGAAATCCCTTTCCGACGAAGAAATCGATGAGCTTGAGCGCTCCTTTCTCCGGCAGATCATCGACAGGGAACTGACGCTTGCTGAAGCCGATCGCGTGGGGATATCCGTTTCTTCGGCAGAACTTGAAAGACAGGTGCACGAATATCGCCAGGAATACCCGGAGAACGAATTCGGGAGGATGCTCCAACAACAGGGGCTTACACTTGCCCAATGGCGCCGTGACTTGAAAGAGCGCCTGCTTCAGGAAAAAGTCATTGAAAAACAGGTATACAATCAACTGAGCGTGGATGATTCCGAGATAGCAACCTACTACCAGGACAATCGGGACGAATTCGACCGCCCGGAACAGGTGAGGGCACGCCAGATCCTTCTCGCCAGCAAGGAACAGGGAGAGAAGGTTCTCGGTCTGCTGCGTCAGGGAGAGCGTTTTGAAGACATAGCCCGACAATTCTCACTTTCGCCGGACTCAGAGAAGGGTGGCGATCTGGGTTTCTTTGCGCGCGGAGAGATGCCTCCCCAGTTCGACGAGGTGGTCTTTGCCCTGACGCCGGGGAGGCTGAGCGATCTGATCAAGACCGATTACGGCTATCACGTTTTTCGAGTCGAGGAGAAACGCCCGGCCGAACGACTCGAACTCGAGGAGGTCAGGGACCAGATCCGGGCGCGGCTTCTCGAGGAGAAGGAAGAGACGGCCTATCAGAAGTGGCTTCTGGGGCTGAGTGGACAGGCAACGATCGAGGTTGACTGGGCGTTGCTGAACAAACGCGACCAGAAGGGTCGCCAGAAAGATTGAGGCAGTAAGCTATGGGGAAGTTGATCACGGCCGTTGCCGGTTGCATGTTGTTGATGTTGGGCGTGGCCTGGGCCGAAAAGACAGCGGTGGAGGTCGTCGCCGTCGTCAAAAACGAGGCGATTACCAGCTATCAGCTGGAGCAAAAGATTCAGGCAATGCAGCAGGATCCCTCGCAGGAGGGAGAAACTGACGCCTTGCGTCAGAAAGCGCTGGATAGCCTGATCGAAGAGTCCCTGATTCGCCAGCGAGCCGAGGAACTGGGCGTGGAGGTCACCGAAGGGGAAGTCGAATCGGCCATCCGCGACATCCGTCAGCAGAACGATCTGACAGAGAAACAGCTCGAATTCGCACTGCAGGGCCAGGGTCTTTCGATGCAGGAATACCGTGAGGGGCTCAGGGAGCAGATTCTACGCTACAAGGTAGTGGGCCGGGAAATGCGTGACCGCACCGAAGTCACCAGCGAGGACATCCGCGAATATTTTCGGGAGCATATTGATGACTACCGCCAGGATCCGACACTGAGATTGAGTCGTATCACCATTGCCGTACCCGAAGGGGCGACCCCGGAAGAAGCCGAGAAGGCCCGGACTAAAGCCGAGGAGGCCGTGCAGCGTATCCGCAACGGGGAGGATTTCAGCAGCGTTTTTCTCGACCTCTCCACCGATCCGGCAGTGAGCGGAGGCGACATGGGCACCTTCGCTGAAGGCGAGCTGGCCCCGGCATTCGATCGGGCCGTACGCAACCTTGAAGAGGGTGAGGTCAGTTCCGTACTCGAGTTCGAGGGAAGCTACTATATTTTCCACGTCGATGAGAAAAATTTTGGGAACATCCGCAAATTCGACCAGGTCAAGGAGGAGATACGCGAAACGCTGCTTGGCCAGAAGACGGGGAGTCAGCGAGAGGACTGGATAAAGGAACTCAGGGAGAAGGCGTTTATCGAAATCCGATAAGTCCGGGACAATACGCCCCTGAAAAATGAATAGCCCTGCCAGACTCCTGGCAGGGCTATTTTTATTGGAGCACACCGGTGCTGGATTTATGACAGCAGGGGTATGGCAGAAAGGAGAGAAGCGGATTGTAGTTGTTAGCCACGGCCCTGGTGAAGTACAATGACCGGATGCCCAAAACGGAGACAAGCGTGAAACCTCTTTTGATAACAATGGGTGATCCGACGGGGATCGGACCGGAAATAGTGGTCCGGGCACTGCTGGAAGGCCGCTTCGACACCCTGGAGCGGCCGCTGGTCGTGGTCGGCGATGTCGCGATTCTTCAGCGGGCAGCCCGGTTGTTCGGCAGAGAGGTGGATGTTATTCAGACGTCCGACGAGGCAGGGGGACTGTCCTCGCACGTTCTGCGCATCGGCTCCAGGCGGCTTGCGGTGCGGGCTCTTTCGGCCCTGTCGGCGAAGACGCTGAAATGGGGGCATCCGGATGAGGCCTGCGGACGGGCCATGGCCGAATATATCATCTGGGCCTGCGATCGTTGCCTCGACGGTCAGGCAGCGGGGATGGTGACGGCGCCGATCAACAAGGCGGCGATCCGCAAGGCCGGCTACCGCTATGCCGGTCACACAGAGCTGCTCGCCGAGCGCTGCGGCACAACCCGCGTGGTGATGATGCTGGCCGGGCCGCGGCTCAGGGTGTGCCTGGCGACGACCCATCTGGCGCTGCGGGACGTGCCGGCCACCCTGACAAGCGAGGGGATTCTGGAAACGATCCGGATCGCTCAACACAGCCTGCGGCGCTTCTGCGGTCTGGAGTCGCCCCGCCTGGCCGTTCTCGGCCTCAACCCGCACAGCGGCGAACAGGGCATGTTCGGCGATGAGGAAGACAGGCTCATCCGCCCGGCCATCGAGACCGCCCGCGCCGAAGGCGTTGCCGCGAGCGGACCGCACAGCGCTGACACCCTTTTTCACTTCGCCGCCCGCGGGGATTACGACGCCGTCGTCTGCATGTACCACGACCAGGGACTGATCCCCCTGAAGCTGCTCCATTTCGACGATGCCGTCAATGTGACGCTCGGCCTGCCGATTGTGCGGACTTCGGTCGACCACGGCACCGCTTACGATCTCGCCGGCACCGGGCAGGCAAGTCCGGCGAGTCTGGTGGCGGCAGTCTCCATGGCCACCGAAATGACTTCAAAAGAGAATCCCCGGTTTTAATCGATATTTGAAACTGGGGATCAGGAATTGGTTTTTATATGGCTGACAAAATCGTCCTCAAAGGCGTCCGCGAACATAATCTGAAGAATCTCGAGGTGGTCATCCCCCGCGACAAACTGGTGGTCATCACCGGCGTTTCAGGGTCGGGCAAGAGTTCGCTGGCTTTCGACACGATTTACGCCGAGGGTCAGAGGCGCTACGTCGAGAGCCTTTCAGCCTACGCCCGGCAGTTTCTGGAGCAGATGGAGAAACCGGATGTCGACAGCATCGAAGGGCTCTCGCCCGCGATTTCCATCGAACAGAAAACGACTTCGAAAAACCCCCGATCCACCGTCGGAACCGTTACAGAAATCTACGATTACCTGCGTCTGCTCTACGCCCGGGTTGGCGAGGTTCACTGTCATTCCTGCGGGAAACTGATCGCTTCTCAGACCATTGAACAGATGGTCGACCGTGTCATGACGCGGCCTCATCGCTCCCGTCTGCTGATACTTGCGCCTATTGTCCGCGGACGCAAGGGAGAGTATCGCAAGGAGCTCAAGCAGCTGCAGGCCGACGGATTCGTGCGGGTTCGGGTCGACGGAGAGATGCACGAGCTGGCAGAAGATATCTCTCTCGACAAGAAGAAAAAGCACACCATCGAGGTGGTGGTCGATCGCCTGATTGTCAAGGAAGGCATCGAGAGCCGGCTCGCCGATTCCCTGGAGACCGCCCTGCGTCTGGCCGATGGAATCGCCCGGGTTGAGGATCTCGACGGCGGGAGCGAATTGTTTTCGGAAAAACACGCCTGCATCGAGTGTGGCGTGTCCTATCCCGAGATCACCCCGCGCATGTTCTCCTTCAATAACCCCTATGGAGCCTGCTCCGAATGTACAGGGCTGGGAACCCGCATGTATTTCGACCCGGAACTGGTCGTTCCAAATCCGGCTCTGTCCCTGAGGGAGGGGGCGATTGCACCGTGGGAGGGGCGCAGCGGCGTTTACTATCATCAGTTGGTGGAAGCCCTGGCCGACCATTTCGATTTCGACGTGCGCACACCCTTTCGCGATCTGCCCAAAAAGATCCAAAATGTTCTTCTCCATGGCAGTGCAGACGAGAAGGTGCGCTTTTTTTTCGATCAGGGCGGAAGGCGCCATTTTTATTTCAAGCCCTTCGAAGGGGTGATGCCGATTCTCGAGCGGCGCTATCGTGAAACCGACTCGGAGAGCGTTCGCGAATCGCTCGAGAAGTACATGAACGTGATGCCCTGCCCCACCTGCAATGGCGCACGCCTTCGGCGCGAATCACTTTATGTGCGTATCGGCGGCTACCATATTCAGCATGTGTGTGCTCTCTCTATCAGCGAGGCGCAAGGCTTTTTCGCCGACTTGACGCTTTCGGCGAAGCAGCTCGAAATTGCCCGCAGGATTCTCAAGGAGATTCGAGAGCGTCTCTCTTTTCTAGAACACGTCGGGCTGACCTACCTGAGTCTCGACCGGTCGGCCGGCACCCTTTCCGGCGGCGAGGGACAACGGATCCGCCTCGCAACCCAGATCGGCTCGTCTCTGGTGGGGGTGCTGTATATCCTCGATGAGCCTTCCATCGGGCTGCATCAGCGGGACAATCGTAAACTGCTCGAAACCCTGAAGCATCTCAGGGATCTGGGCAACACTGTCCTGGTCGTCGAACACGATGAAGAGACCATTCTCGAGGCGGACTATCTGATCGACATGGGTCCCGGGGCCGGACGTTACGGCGGGGAAATCGTTTCGAAAGGAACCCCTCAGCAGGTCCTGGCCGATCCCCGCTCGCTGACGGGACGGTATCTAAGCGGCGAGCTCACCATTGCGCTGCCCAGACAGCGCCGCCGCCCCGAGCGCTATCTGGAGATCCGCGGAGCCAGCGGCAACAATCTGCAGAATATCGACGTCAGTATTCCCCTGGGAGTGATGAGCTGCGTCACAGGGGTGTCCGGATCGGGAAAATCGACCCTGGTTGTCGATACCCTTTACAGGGCTCTCAGCCAGCATTTCTATCGGGCCAAGAGCAAAGCCGCCCGCCATGAACGTATTCTGGGAATCGACTTCCTGGACAAGGTCATCGACATCGACCAGAGTCCGATCGGACGAACCCCTCGTTCCAATCCGGCCACCTACACCGGTGTTTTCACAGACATCCGCGATCTGTTCGCCCGACTGCCCGAGGCCAAGGTGCGCGGATACAAACCGGGGCGCTTCTCCTTCAACGTCAAGGGGGGGCGCTGCGAGGCGTGCCAGGGGGACGGGATCATCAAGATCGAGATGCACTTTCTCCCCGACGTCTTCGTCACCTGCGAGGTGTGCAAGGGCTCCCGGTACAACCGCGAAACGCTGGAGGTGAAGTACAAGGGCCGCAGTATCGCCGAGCTTCTCGACATGACCGTCAACCAGGCCTCCGAATTTCTCGCCTCCATCCCCCGGATCTCGGGAAAACTCGAGATGCTGCGGGAGGTCGGACTGGGTTACGTCAAACTGGGGCAAAGCGCCACGACTCTCTCCGGAGGCGAGGCCCAGCGGGTCAAGCTGGCCAAGGAGCTCGGCAAACGGGCCACCGGCAGGACCATTTATATTCTCGATGAGCCGACGACCGGCCTGCACTTTGCCGATATCGAAAAGCTGATGTCGGTACTGCAGTGTCTGGTGGATACCGGAAACACGGTGATCATCATCGAACACAACCTCGATGTCATAAAGATAGCCGATCATATCATCGACCTTGGTCCCGAAGGAGGCAGCGGCGGCGGTGAGATCGTCGCAGCGGGCACACCGGAAAGCGTTGCCCGCTGCAGCCGTTCTCATACCGGCCGTTACCTGAGATCGCGACTCGATATCTGAGAATCTGAGCAAAAAAGGTCATTCAAACAATCGCGTTCGACGAATTCTCCCTTGAGGAGTTGCCCAAGCGGGACTTGCCTGATCTCCGGCCGCGAGGTTGACAAGGGACGAGAACGATATAGAATAATAGACACGAATTTCTTTTTCTCAAAGTTTATCACGTACTTAAAGGAGATATGATATGCCGAAACTGAAGGGAAGCAAGACGGATAAAGGGCTGCAGGAAGCGTTTGCAGGAGAGTCACAGGCCAATCGCAAATACCTCGCCTTTGCCCAACAGGCCGAAAGGGAAGGTCATCCCCAGGTGGCCCGGCTTTTCCGCGCAGCTGCAGCCGCCGAAACGGTTCATGCCCACGCGCATCTGCGTGTGATGGAGGGGGTCGCCGGCACCGAGGACAATCTCAGAGAGGCCGTCAGTGGGGAAACGCATGAATTTACCGAGATGTATCCCCAGATGATCCAGGACGCGACCAACGAAGGATTCGATGCTGCACTGAAAAGTTTCACCTTTGCCAATACGGTGGAGAAAGTGCATGCTAAACTCTTCGAAAAGGCCCTGGATAATCTCGGCAGTAATGAAGCGGTCGAGTATTACGTCTGTCAGGTTTGCGGCCACACCATCGAAGGGCCACCGAGCGGACCATGCGAGGTCTGCGGCGCTGCGGAGCGAGCCTTTAACAAGATCGACTGACAGCTGCGAAGACTCCCTAAAGGCCGGGCTCCGGAGGGGTCCGGCCTTTTTTTTTGAGGTTTTGTCATGGAAAAATGTCCCGTTTGTAAAGAAGAGAAAAAAGGCAAATACTGGTGTGATGCCTGCAAAACTGTTTTCGTTTGCCCTCTTCAGAATTGTGGAGCCCCGATCCGCAAAAGGGACGCCAGGGAATGCCCTCGATGCGGCCTTTTCTTCGAGGACTTCATAGAGCGCCGGAAGATGTACCGCCGCTGTCCGAAATGCAGGAAAAAGCAGGGGCTCTCCGAGGGTCAGTGCCGCCACTGCAACCACTGGTTCAGTTGCCCCACCTGTGGACACAGTATCAAGACGACCAGCAGCCTGACTTGCCCCCGATGCGCGACAGACCTGCGTCGCTGATTTGCAGCAAATCAGATGAATCGCCGCGCTTTTTCTGTTAATATCTGATACCGTCAGGTTTTTCCATTTTCATGAAATGATTGTCTGCGCGAAGGAGTGGGGTCTTGCTCGACTTGATTTTGGGGGGCGTCCTTTTGGCGCTGGCGGTCGTATCCGCCGCCCATGCGCTGCTTTACAAACGAGATCCGAGGGCGGCTCTGATCTGGATCGTTATCTGTTTCGCGCTGCCCGGAGTCGGCGCTGGTATTTACTGGCTTCTCGGCGTCAACCGGATCCGTACCCGCGCCCGAACCTGGCAGGAAGGGGGCAGGGGCATACCCAAGCTGGATCCGGACACCCATCGGTTGGGGATAGAGCTCGCCTCACCCTCCATTCAGGCGGAAAACTTTGCCGGACAGCTCAATCTGGTCGACAGCGTGACCCGCCGGCCGCTAGTTCCGGGTAACGACCTCCAACCTCTGCATAACGGCGAGGGGGCTTTCCCCGCCATGCTCAAGGCGATCGAAGAAGCAAATACCAGTATTTGCCTTTCCACCTATATTTTTGAATCTAACCAGACCGGGCGCAAGTTTGCCAAAGCCCTTGTGGATGCGGCCAAACGCGGTGTCGAGGTGAGAGTTCTGATCGACGCCCTCGGTGACCGGTATACTTTCCCCTCTATCCGCAGGTTTTTCAAGAAAACCCCGGTGCGCATCGAGCGGTTTCTTCCTCCCTCTTTGATGGGGCGGGGCGTTTTTTTCAATCTCCGGAATCATCGTAAGATCATGGTTGTCGATGGCCGTCTGGGCTTCGTCGGAGGGATGAATATCGGCGACAGGCATCTTGCAGAAAACAAGGAAAACAAAAGGCGGGTCATCGGCCTTCATTTTGCCATGACCGGACCGGCGGTCAGCCAACTCGAAGATGCGTTCAACGAAGACTGGACTTTCACCACCGGCGAAGAGGCAGCCGATAGACCGAAAGGAGATCCCGAAATACCCGGGAAGGCTCTCTGTCGCGGCATCAGCGCCGGCCCGAACGAGGACTTCGAGAAACTCTACTGGATCCTTATCGGCGCCTTGAATTGCGCACGAAGTAACATCCGCATCATGACGCCCTATTTCATTCCCGATCGAGCTTTGATCAGCGCCATCGATGCCGCTGCCCTGCGGGGTGTCGACGTTGAAATCGTTTTGCCGGGGAAAAACAACCTCCCTTACGTCGGCTGGGCTATGAGCGCCTACCTCTGGGAAATGCTGCAGTACAAAACCCGCATCTATTACCTTCCTCCTCCGTTTGTCCACAGCAAACTGTTCGTGGTCGACGATTATTATGTCCTTGTCGGTTCGGCCAATCTCGACCCGCGCAGCATGCGGCTCAATTTCGAATTCAACGTGGAGGTCTACGATCATTCATTGGCTGTTTATCTGGCCGACCATTTCGATCAGATGAGAAAGAGCGCCCAGTCGGTCAGTCTGGAAGAAGTCGACAGCCGGTCGCTGCCCATCAGAATGCGTGATGCCACCGCCAAGCTTTTTTCGCCCTATCTTTAAATCCCGACAAAAAAGGGGCGGCCTTCAGGCCGCCCCTTTTTTGTCGTCGTCATCGTCTGACGTTTTTTCCTCCCGAACCGGGAGGGCGCAATTGTCGGACAGTCAGGTCTGAACCCCCATTTTGGGCAAAACCCACCTGTTGATGATGAACCAGATAGCGATAAAACCGAGAAACCAGAGAATATCCATAACGACCTCCAATCATATGCCTTTCAATATATAACAGCTTGATCTTTTGAAGCAAGTGATATAATTGCACCAGCGAAGTGACGGTATTGCCGGAAAGTCAAATCACTGCGGAGGGCAAACAATGAAAAGACGACAGTTTATCGGACAGGCGATCAGCGGTGCAGGAGCGGTTCTGGTGGCAGGCCCCGCCGTTGCGCTGGCAGGGGGGGAAAGCGATTTCACACCGTACAGGAAAGTGGATTCGGACCTCTTTCAGGGCATCAACAGGGGGGACAGTTCCAAAGAAAAAAGCCTGCTGGAAAAAAAGCACCTTCCCGTCATAGATCTTCCGGACAAGGTCGCCAAAAATGAAACGTTCGAGATCAACGTGGCGCTCGGTGCTGTCGAACATCCGATGTCGAAGGAGCACTATATCGATTATGTGGAATTGTTTGCGGGCAATGCTCCAGCAGGACGAGTGGATTTCCGTCCTGATTTCAGCGTTCCCCAAGCCACATTTTACGTAAGGCTGGATAAGCCGGTGACACTGATCGCCCGGGCCTACTGCAACCTGCACGGGCTTTGGGAGAGCAGGACAGAAATTGCTCCTGCTTGAGACTCCGGATTCGCAGACGCAGAGACATCGCCAGGACCTCTGTCCCGGAAATTCACTTTAAGGGGACGTCCTTCTAAAGCAGAAGAACGGGGCAGTGCACCTTGTGCATGATGTGGTTGGCCACCGAACCGAAGAGAACGTCCCTGATCTCGCCCATGGTATGTCGGCCGATGATCAAAAGGCGATATTCCTCCTCGTTTGCGATGTGTACTATCGTCGAGCGGGGTGATCCTTCCTCCAGGCGCAGTTCCACTTCGATCCCTGCGTCGGCAAAAGTCCGGCCCTGTTCATCGAGAAACTGCCGAGCGGCCGCATCGGCCTTCTCCTTGATCATCGAAACCTGGAAATCGGGGATCATCCGATAGGCCAGTCGTTCTATATCGACGACGTGCAGCAGGGTGACCGGCAGCGTCAAGCGCTCCTTATGCCTGATGAGGGTTGAGACGGTTTGCCGGGATGTGCCGGAATTGTCGATCGGAACGAGGATTTTGTCGGGCATGGGTCGTTCTCCCCTGTTGCTATCCGCCGTGACCGTAAACCAGCCGTGGCAGAAACAGTACCAGGTCGGGCCAGAAGGTCAGCAGGCCCAGGACCAGCAGTTGAAGAATGAGAAAGGGCATTACGGCGCGCGAGACATAGAGAATGTTGCGGTCGACTGTTGCTCCGGATATATAAAGGCTGACCCCGAGGGGCGGAGTGCAGTATCCGATACCGAGGTTGAAGGTCATCAGCAGTCCGAAGTGCAGGGAATCGATCCCGAACTTGGCCAGAAGCGGCAGGAAGATCGGGGTGAGGATCAGCGTCGCTGAAATGATATCGATGAACATTCCGATGATCAGCAGCAGGATGTTCACAGAGAGCAGAAAGACCCACGGCGACTGGATGTTGGCGACCACGGCGTTGGCGATCTTGGCCGGAATCTGCTCGAAAGTCAGATACTCCCCGAAGACCGAAGCACCGGCGACGATGACCAGAAGGGTCGCGGAGGTGATTGCAGAGGAAACAACCACCTTCTTTACATCGCGCAGCCTCATGTCGCGATGGATGAAGATCTCGACAAAAAAGGCGTAGAAACAGGCGACTACCGCTGCCTCGTTGGCGGTGAACAGCCCCGAGTAGATGCCACCGAAAATCAGTACCGGCAAAAACAGGGCCCAGGCGCTTTCACTGAGCACGGCAACGACTTCCCCGAAAGAGGGCCTCGGAACAGCGGGCATATTCGAGCGCTTGCACACGAAATAGGCGTAAAGCGACATGACGGCGACGATCAGCAGGCCAGGGATGAATCCGGTGAGGAAGAGCGATTCGAGCGGATCATTGGAAACCATGGCATAGAGGATCATCGAGATCGAAGGCGGGACGATCACCCCGAGGATCGGCGCTGTGGTCATGATTCCCACGCTGAAGCGATCGTCGTAGTGGTTTTCGATCAGAGCGGGGATCATGAAACCGCCGATGGCAACCACTGTGGCCACCGTCGAACCGGAAATGGCACCGAAAAAGCCGCAGGCGAGAACGCCTGACATGGCCAGGCCCCCGGGGAGAAATCCGACCAGGGTATTGGCCGTCTTGATCAGTTTCTGCACAATGGTGCCGGTGGTCATGACATTGCCGCACAGCACGAAAAAGAGCACCACGATCAGGGCGAACTTGTCCATGCTGCGATAGAGGACTTCGATGGTGACCTGGGGGTCGATTCCCATCAGCCACACCAGTCCGACCATGCCGGTGAAGAACAGGGCCATGAAGACCGGAATGGTGCCGGCGAGGCAGCCGAGCAGCACAGAAATTATCAAGAGGTACTGGGTGTTCATGGCAAGCGGCGAACCAGCAGGGCTAGCCCGTGATCTCCTTTTCGCCCGTCCAGTCTTCGACCATGACGATGAGGGTGCGCAGGAACATCATGACGCCCATAAGCGGCAGAACGGCGTAAAAATACCACTCGGGGATCTGAAGAGTGGTGGTGAGGGCATATTCGTCATGATACATCGACATTGTTATCTGGGTGCCGAAGTAAATCATGATGACTGAAAAAAGCAGCGCCCCCACGTGGCTGAGCAGCGCCAGAGGCTTGCGCAGAATGGGGAGAAGCTGTGGAAGGGCGTCGATTCGGATCAGGGAACGGCTGCGAACTGCGGCCACGCAGCCGATATAGGTGGTGAAAAAGATCACCTTGCGAACAACCTCGTCCGACCAGTAGATATTGATATCGTTGGTCAGTTTGCGCAGCATGATGTTGGCCATGGCCGAAACCAGGGCAACAACCACGGTGAGGAAAAGCGACCACTCCTCGACAAAGGCGAAGGCGCGGTCAATAGTTTTAAAGGCTTTTTTCATCATCGGCAGCCCGCATCAGGGGATAGGGCCGGGGTTTTCCCCGGCCCTGTGATTAAATCGGGCTGATTATACAGGGTCGGTGCTCAATTGCCAAGGGTGGTGCGAACTTTCTGCAGGTAGTCGGGGCCTATTTTTTCACCCCACTTTTCGTAAACCGGTGCGGCCAGCTCTATGAGACTCTGGCGGTCAGCCTCGCTCAAGGCGATGAATTCGACTCCGGCCTCTTTGGCCTTGGCAACCTGCTCCTTCTGCTGCTCTCGGGTCAACTCGCGCGCCTCGGCGCTCTCCTCGGCGATGACCTGTTTCAGGGTTTTTTGCAACTCCTCCGGCAGCTTGTCGAACCATCGCTTGTTGATCAGGTGAATAAAGAGGCCTTGGGCATAATTGACTTCAGTGAAGTTCTTGGCGATGTTGAACTTTCGGGTGATATTGCAGACGATAGGGGTATGGTCGAGGCCGGAAATGACGCCGGTCTGCAGCGCCTGGGGCACATCGGGCCAGGGCATGACCGTGAACTTCAGTCCCCATGCCTTGTAGATGTCGGTATTGACCGGCGCCTCTGCAATACGGAAATTGACCGCCTTGGCATCCTTAAGAGACTTCACCGGCGTGGTGGTCGCCCAGCCGTAGGTGCCGTAGCCGGTGATATCCGCGACCATGATGCCCTTGTCCAGAGCGCTCTTGCTGAAGGGGCCCCAGAGTTCGGGGTCGTTGCGAAAGGTGTCGAGCTTGTCAAAAGTGTCGACGACGAAAGGCAGGTTGACGATGCCCAGGGTGTCGTCGACGTTGGCCGCGGCCACCGAAGAGCTCATCATCCCCTGGACGGCTCCGACCCCGAGCTTGTTGATGACGTCCTTTTCGCCACCGAGCTGGGCCAGGGGGCGGAAATCGACATAGAGGCGACCGTCGGTGAGTTCCCAGACGCGGTCGCGGATTTTGTAGCCGACCGCGATGCCTTCGATGGCTGGATGGGAGACGTTGGAGAGGATATAAGTATATTCAGCTCCGCTCGGATCGAACTGCGGTTCCCATCCGGCAAGCGGATCGCTGGAGGCCTCTTCCTCTGCTTTTTCAGCGGAGGTGGCGTTCGTCTGTTTTTCCTGAGAAGGGGGAGGAGTATCGTTTTTGCAACCGATGGTCATGACCAGCATCAAAAGGGCCATGAATAGTCCCAATCTTTTCATACTTTCCTCCTGGTAAGACAACGGATGGGAAACTTTCCGGCGCCGGTTTATGGCGACAATGCCGAAAGGCAATTCATCCGGACGAAAAAAAAGTTAAGTACCGGAAAACATAATGATTTATTGATTTCCCGAGAGTAGAACGGGTTTTTAGAGAGGTCAAGAATTAAAATAAAAAAGCGGGGGCATGCCCCCGCTTTTTGTACGATATCTAAGATTTGTTCTGCATCAGTCGTCCAAACGCTTGCGCACCTTGGCAAGGAATTCTTCTCCGATTCGTGGACGCCACTTCTCATAAACCGGCTGCGATAGCTCCAGAAGCCGCTGTCGCTCCTTTTCCGGAAGGTTCCAGAACTTCACTCCCTGCTCCCGGGCCTTTTCTATTTGCTGTTGTTGCTGCACCCGGGTCTTTTGGCGAGCCTTGGCGCTCTCTTCGGCGATGACCTCCATAAGTATGGTCTGCAGATCCTCGGGAAGCTTCTCGTACCAGGTTTTGTTCATCAGGTGAATATAGAGGCCCTGTGCATAATCGAGGCGAGTGAAGTTTTTGACCATATCGAATTTGTGCGTGATGTTGCAGACGATCGGCGTGTGATCAAGACCGCTGATAACACCTGTCTGCAGGGCCTGCGGCACGTCGGGCCAGGGCATGACAGTGAATTTCAGACCCCAGCTCTTGTAAATATCAGCGTTGACCGGAGCCTGGGCGATGCGAAAGTTGATTTTTTCGGCCTCTTTCAGAGAACGCACCGGCTCCTCGGTCGCCCACCCGTAGGAGCCGTAGCCGGTGAAGTCGACCACTTTGACCCCTTGCTTCAGGGCCGTGGATCCATATTCCCGGAATAATGTCTCGTCATTTCGAAACTGTTCGAGTTTATCGAAAGTGTCAACGACAAATGGCAGGTTGACCAGGCCGAGACGATCGGCCACGTTGACCGCCGCCACCGAAGAACAGAGCATGCCCTGGACGGCTCCGAGCTTGAGCTTGCTCAAGACATCCTTTTCCCCACCAAGCTGTGCCAGCGGCCGGAAGTCGACATAAAGCCGGCCGTCCGATCTTTCCCACACTTCATCGCGGATATGATAACCGACTGCGATGCCGGCGATAGCCGGATGATCGATGTTCGAAAGGGTGTAGACATAGTCCGCCCCGGAAGGGTCGAAATCGGCCTTCCAGTCAGCCAGAGGTTCCTGTTCTTTTTGCTCCACCGGCTTTTCGGCGGAAGGTGGAGACGAACGTTGCTCGCAGCCTGTCATGAGAAAAATGGAAACAGACAGGGTGAAGATCGCCGGCAGGATACGAAAATTCATGACCGCTCTCCTGGTAAGAAAAAAAATGCATTATGCCATCGCGATACGATAATGCAGAGGGGGGCGAGGGTCAAGGGTTTCTCACCCAAACGGCTGGAGTTTGCGCTGTCATGTGATAAAAAGGGAGAAGGGCCGGGAAAGGGTTGAATAATATAAAAAATCATATATATTCTTCTCAATGATTTCAGGAGGAATTGAATGTTAAGGATATTGATTGCCCTTGCCGTGCTGATAATGGTCCCCGGGGGGATTCGGGCGCAGACGGTGGAACTACGGGAGGCCTTGGCGGAAGCTGTCCGGGAGCGTCCTTTTGCCCGGGCAGAGCGAGCTCGTTCCGAGGCTGCCGAAGCCGCTGCCGATGCGGCAGGGGGGCGTTACCTTCCCCATCTGACCCTGCAGGAGAATTACCAGCGGACCAGTCAGCCCGGAAACGGCCTCTTTATCGCTTTGAACCAGGAGGCTTTTTCTCTGGATCCCTCGCAAAATCTTTATACGACCAGGGAAAATTTTATGACTCGCCTCTCTCTTCGTCAGCCCCTGATTAATTCGGCTATTTATTTCGGGCAGCGGCAGGCGCGCCAAGAGTCGAGGGCGGCGCAAGCCATGGCGGCCTGGAGCGAGGAGCAGGCCGCCTTTGCAGTTTTCCGCGCGTATATCGAGGTGCAGCAGGCCCGTGCAGCCAGGGAATCGGCGCAGAGTTCCCATGCAGAAGCGTCCGAAGTGTTGCGGCTGGCCCGTTTGAGCTATGAAACCGGGGTTGGACTGAGAGCCGACCAGCTGAGGGCGAAAGTGGCCTTGTCCAAAGCAGAGCGCCGCCTGTTGACGGTGCGCAACGACCTCAAGCTTGCACGGCGAGGTCTGGCGTTGGCGCTTGGACGTTCGGAAGGAGAAGTCGGGATCGCAGAAACCCTGACCCCGGATCTGTTCGCCGAGGAGGTCGGTATGATTTCGATCCAGCGCGGCGATCTGGAGGCTATGTCCCACCGCTCCGAAGCGATGCGGGAGGCTCAGCGCGGGGCAAAAGCGGCCTATCTGCCAAAGCTCAATGCCAGCGCAGCCTACGAGATGCACGACCCCGAAACGCCATTCGGGAACGAGGCGGACCACTGGACTGTCAATGTTGGATTGAGCTGGACCGTGTTCGACGGTTTCCAGCGAGAAAACCAACGAGCCATGGCTGCGGCCCAATTGCAGGCCAGCCGACAGGCCCATATGGAGGCCGCCCGAAAGACGCAGCTGCAGGTGGAGGAAGCCGTATTGCGCGCTGCGGAGGCCGAGTCCCATCTGGAAACCGCTCAGAAGGCGGTCGCAGAAGCTGATGAAAGCCACCGGCTGTTGCAGCAGAGATACGAGGCGGGTCTTTCCGACCTGTCAGATCTCCTGGCGGTACGAGCTGCCCTGGATCAGGCCCGGACCGATGCGGTAGAGGCCGAGAGCCGGTTGATCCTCGCGTTGGGTAACATCCGCTTTCAGAAGGGGGTCTTTTTGCAAACCCTGCTTGGATATGAGGAGATCATCCGTGAATAGAGTGTCTATCATTGCCTTCCTCGTACTGGCGACCCTTTTAGTTGGCTGTGGCGAGGATATCGAGCCGGGCCAAACCAGATCCGAAGCAACCGTGGTCCGCGATCTTTCCCTTCACAAGGTGCAGGCGGAATCAGTGTCCCGGTCAGGGAGCTATGTCGGGACAGTGGAGAGCAGAGACCGGGCTGCTCTGTCCGCCCGTATCGACGGTCGGGTTGCCGAGATAGCCGTGCGCGAAGGCAAAGAGGTGAAAGCAGGCGACCTGCTGATGGTCCTGGACGACAATCAGGCCGCCGATCGCCTCGCAGAAGCCCGAAGCGCCGTCTCCGAAGCCGAGAGAGCGCTTTTCGCCGCCAGGGCTGGTCTGAGTCTGGCGGAGAAGACCTACCACCGGTATGCTCAATTGCGGGCCAAAGAGGCAGTGACGCCCCAGGAAATGGATGAAGTCGAGGCCCGACTCGAACAGGCCAGGCAGCAGGTGGGACAGGCCAGGGCCGCTCGCTCCCGGGCTCGGTCTGCGATGGAGGCGGCCCGGATGGCCGTTTCCTGGACCCGAGTGAGGGCTCCATATGCAGCGCACGTCGTCAGGCACCAGGTGGAGGTCGGTTCCACCGTGATGCCGGGAGCACCCCTGTCGACCCTTGATCGCAAAGGCGAGTGGCAGGTTCGGGCCACTATTCCCGCGTCCCGCACCGCTCGTTTCACCCTCGGACAGGAACTCAATGTCGAATTGCCCTCCCGGGGGTTGGTACTCACCGGAACTGTGCTTGAGATCCTGCCCACTGCGGATCCTCAGAGTCGTTCCTTCGAAATCAAAATATCCCTGGAAGATGGGCCGGATCTGGCTGCAGGGCTTTTTGCCCGTGTTCATGCCCCTGCGCCAGAGGCTCCTGTCATCCTGGTGCCCTGGGAGGCGGTGGTCGAGCGGGGGCAGTTGAAAGGCCTTTACGTTGTCGAAGACGGACGCCTGCATTACCGTCTGGTGCGTGTTGGCAGACGCTTCGACGACAGAGTCGAGATTCTCTCCGGATTGAACCGCGATGAAATCATCGTCGTCGACGGGGTCAGACGAGCGCGGCACGGTGCCCGCGTGGAGGGCGGATAAATGGCAGAGAAGAAATATTCCCTGCCGACCCGGATCGTCGACAAGTTTCTCGATGGCAATCTGTCGGTCATTCTCATCGTCCTGTCATTGATCGCCGGTATTGCAGCCCTCGTTCTGACTCCCCGGGAAGAGGAGCCCCAGATCGAGGTGCCCCTGGCAAACATCTATGTTCACATGCCGGGGGCGAGCGCTGAAGAGGTCGAACGCCAGGTCTCCGCCCGGCTGGAGAAGCTGCTCTGGCAGGTGGAAGGGGTGGAATATGTCTATTCCATGTCAAGGGCGGACCTTGCAGTTGTGACCGCCCGCTTCTACGTTGGTGAAAAACGCATCGAGTCCCTGGTCAAGCTTCACGACAAACTGCAAACCAATCTTGATCAGATACCGCCTGGTGTCAGCGGGTGGGCCATAAAGCCGATCTCCGTCAATGATGTGCCGATCGTCAACCTCACCCTTTACAGTCAGGAGGCCTCCGATTATCGGCTGCGCCGGGTAGCAGAGGAAGTTGTCGACCGGCTGCAGTCGGTGAAGAACACCTCCGATACGAAGGTCATCGGAGGCCGGCCGCGGCAGATAAGGGTCGATTTCGACTCCCAGGCGCTGGCTGCCCGGGGGCTCGACATCATGGCGGTGCAGCGATCCTTGAAAGGGGCCAACCTGGAACTGCCGGCAGGGGCCTTTCAGCAGGGCAACCGGGATGTGCTGGTGCGCGGCGGGAACTTTCTCCGCAGCGCTGAAGAGGTAGAGGACCTGGTGGTGGGTGTCGCCGCCGGGCGACCGATTTATTTGAGGGACGTGGCCCGAGTCACCGACGGTCCTGCTGAACCCGAAACCTATACCCGGCTTCGTTTCGGCCCGGCGGCGGAGGTTTCTGAGGTCTCTGTCGGCGAGGCCTTTCAGGCCGTCAATATCGCTGTGGCCAAGAAGGAGGGGACCAATGCCGTAAACGTCGCTGAGGAGGTGATCTCCGCTGTCCGAGAGATGGAGGGGAGCATCATCCCCGGGGACATCGAGGTTCGGGTCACCCGAGACTACGGCGAAACCGCCAACCACAAGGTCAACGAACTCATCACCCACCTGGTGATCGCGGTCGTTACCGTCCTCGCCCTTATCTATTTTGCCCTGGGTTGGCGCGAGGCTCTGATCGTCGCTGTTTCGATTCCGATCATCTATGCGCTGACCCTGTTGGTGAACTACTGGTTCGGCTACACCATCAATCGGGTGACCCTCTTTGCCCTGGTGCTCTCACTGGGCTTGCTGGTCGACGATCCCATCGTCGATGTGGAGAATATCTACCGTCACTTCAAGATGAAGAAGGAGCCGCCGCGCGATGCGGTCCTCACTGCCGTAGACGAAGTCCGTCCGCCCATCATCATAGCGACCCTGGCTGTTATTTTCTCCTTTTTGCCGATGCTCTTCATTACCGGCATGATGGGCCCCTATATGCGGCCGATGGCAGCCAACCTGCCGGTCGCCATGATCATGTCGCTTCTGGTCGCCTTCACCGTCACTCCCTGGATGACTTACCATATCCTGCGAGGACAGTACAAAGAGGTTGGGGACGAGGAAGAAGGATTTGTGCTGGAGAAAACCAGGGTCTATCGGGTTTACCGACGGATGCTGGAGCCTTTTATTGAATCCCGGCGCAAGGCGTGGCTGCTGGTCGGTGTCGTGGTCGTGCTTCTGCTCGGTTCCATGGCTCTTCCGGCGCTGAATCTGGTTCCCCTGAAGATGCTTCCCTTCGACAACAAGAACGAGTTCCAGCTGGTTATCGACCTGCCGGAAGGCACGACCCTGGAGGAGACCGACGCAGCTGTGAGGGACTTTGAGGATTATCTGGCGACGGTTAACGAAGTGACCGATTATGAGGCCTATGTAGGCACCGCCAGCGCCATGGATTTCAACGGCATGGTCCGGAACTACTATCTGCGCAGCGGACCCAACGTCGCCGATATCCGCGTCAACCTGGCGGGGAAGGGACGACGGGCTATGCAGAGCCACCCGATGACCCTTCGATTGCGCGACGACTTGACTCAAATCGCCTCCGAGAACAATGTCAATCTCAAAATTGTGGAGGTTCCGCCCGGACCGCCTGTTCTTTCCACCCTGGTCGCCGAGGTTTATGCCGAGCCGGGTGTCTCTTACGAGGAGCAGATCGCCGCCGCCATGCAGATCAAGAAGCGCATGAGTTCCGAGGACAAAGTGGTCGATGTTGATGATTACGTGGAAGCGCCACAACGTCGTCTGACCTTCGTTCCCGATCGGGAAAAGGCGGCTCTGTCAGGAGTGAGCGACGCCGACATTGCCCGTACGCTCTCCATCGCCCTGGGGGGAAAAGCCGTGGGAACGGTGCACAGTGACACCGAGCGCAACCCGCTGGAGATCGTTCTGCGCCTGCCGATAGAGGATCGTTCCTCTCCGGCGTCACTGGAAGCGCTGACGGTCAAGGGGGCAGGAGGCCAGTCGGTACGCCTTTCGGAGCTCGGCTCTTTTGTGGAGGAGACTCTGGACCCGACGATCTACCACAAAAATCTCGAGCGGGTGGTTTATGTCCTTGGCGAGATGGCCGGAAAAAGCCCGGTCAATGCGATTCTCAACCTCTCCAGCCACTTCAACGACAACCCCCTGCCTGAGGGGACCAGCGTCGTTTGGAGGGGCGAAGGGGAGTGGAAAATCACTCTGACCGTCTTTCGGGACCTGGGCATCGCCTTCGGAGCTGCTCTGGTGCTCATATATATTCTGCTGCTCATCGAGACCAACTCTCCGGTTATGCCCCTGATCATTATGGCTGCCATTCCCCTGACCATGATCGGAATCATGCCCGGCTTCTGGCTGCTTAACGTTATCGCCGACCAACCGGTGGGGGGGTACGGCACACCCGTTTTCTTTACCGCCACGGCAATGATCGGCATGATAGCCCTGGCGGGAATCGTGGTCCGCAATTCGATCATCCTTATAGACTTCATCCATCACTCCCTGCGTCGCGGCCAGCCGCTCAAGGAGGCCATCATCGAGAGCGGTGCAGTTCGTATCCGGCCTATCCTGCTGACCGCCGGCGCGGCGCTGCTCGGTAACTGGGTTATCACCCTCGATCCGATCTTCAGCGGCCTGGCCTGGGCCATTATCTTCGGGGTTTTCGCTTCGACTCCTTTTACCCTGATCGTTATTCCCGTCGTCTATTGGCTCATTTACGGCAAAAAGGCCGATGAGCACCAAAGGAGGTTTCAGCAATGACTGTCAATCGCTACCTTCGGCTTATTGCCGGCTGCGTCGTTACTCTCAGCGTTTTGCTCGCCTACATCCACTCCGGTTACTGGTTGTTCCTGACCGCTTTTGTCGGCATCAACCTGGTCCAGAGCGCCTTTACGGACTGGTGTCCGATGATGACCGTTTTGCGCAAACTGGGCGTTCCAGAGAGATAGGAACTCCTGAAGAAATCCAGGTTATATTGGTCCCAAGAACGCAAAAACCCCGGCTAGCCGGGGTTTTTGCGTTTGAGCCTATGTTGACAGCCCCTGCAGCTGGCGGTATCTTTGTAGTATCAGGAAGAATTATTTTCTGAATCTTGTATCGGAGGGAAAAAATCGGACATGAGGACTTGTCTCAGGAAAGGAGACGAAGATGAATATCTACGATTTCGCCATGAGTATGGAGAAAAGCGGGATGAAGTTCTACAGCAAAATGGTCGAAGCGACAGACGATCCCGGCCTCAAGAAAATTTTCTCAATGATGATCAAGGATGAGGAATTCCTTTTTCAACAGTATGAGAAAATGCGCGAAAAGGCTCCGAAAAGAGCATTGAAGGACGCCCGGGGACTTGCAGAGGAGACCAATGTGTTCGCAGAGGGACTCGATCCGCAAAAGGTTCTCGCTAAAATCGACAATGATCTGGATGCTTACCGGTTCATTATGGCGGTAGAGGAAAAACTCTACAAGATGTACGAGAAAGTAGCCGAACAAGAGGAGGATGCTCAACTGAAAAACAAACTGCTCGAAATCGCCCAGGTGGAGCATCGGGAGCATGATGAAATTCAGGCCGCTTATGATTTCGTCAACGCTCCGAACGAGTATCTGGCCTGGGGCGAATTCAGCAATCTCGGCGAATTTCACAATTTCGGTCGGGACGACGGTTCCCGCAGCAATGAATGACAACGTCAAAGGCCGCAGGAAAATTCTGCGGCCTTTGACGTTGGTTGTGATGATGAAATTGAACGGATTTTTTGCCTCAGAGGCCTTTTAGCTTTTTCCGTTGTTCATCGAGCGATTTCTGCGCCGAATCCATCGAACGCAGAAGCTCTTTGCGGAGATCATCGGTTACCTCTCCTCCTCGTTTGACAAGATGTTCTGTCTGATCCCCCAAGTCATCGATAAAGTCAGAGACTGACTCGGTTGCCTTATGTGCCTTTTTTTCCGTTTCTGTTCGCAGCTTACGGCCATAACGGCTTGCTTGCCTGCGAGTTCTCTTGCCTGACTGAGGAGCGTAAAGAATCCCCAGGCCGGCACCGATAGCGCCGCCGGCAATAAGAAGCAAGCTTCCAGCTAATGTCTTGCGCGCGTTTTCTGGCATAAGTTCCCCCTTTGTAATGAGATCCTTTGTTCATCTTGTAGCACGGATTGGTCTTCTTGCAACGCCTTGCGTCACGTAGTCCTCTCTCCTGGAAGGCCCTTTCCGTCAAAGACGGGCAAGCCCCTGAGAGTTATCTGAGCTGAAGCTGTTGGAGAATGTCCGGATTCTTTTCCTCGTCTGCCAGGATGATGTGGCAGACACTGCAATCGGCCGAGATTATTTCTCCTTCGGCTGTTTCGTGATTGCCATCGTGGCACCGGAAACAGCCGGTATCGAAAGACTGTCCATGACCGAGATGGTTGGGATAGGTGGTCCATCCAATGTTCATTGAAGGAAAGACATTCTGGCTGTAGGCCTCCTGGATTCCAAAGATGGCAGTTTGCAGGAGATCGGGTTGTTGGCGGATCAGATCCGGATAATATTCGCTGTACCAAGCGTCAAGCTCCTGCTCGATAGTTTCAAGAGCCTCGTCTTTGGTCTCATAACTTCGGGTTATCACTTCTAGGCCCTGCCTCTTGATAAAAGGCAGTTCGCGGGGGATGTCTCCGGCGAATATTTTTTCGTTCAGCGCTTCATCAGGCCCGCGGTATATGTGGGTCGGACGGTTGTGACAATCGATACAGTCCAGTTTTCGGCTGTCCAGTTCTTCGGGAACCAGATCCGTCGGGCTCCTGTACACCTTCCGCTCGCCCTCGGCCGTGACGAGCGTGACTTCGGGAATCACCAGGCGCTCATAGTCGGCCTTGTAGGTCATATCGTTTTCAGGTGCCACATGCCAGTGAATTCCGTGAGGGCTTTGCACTCGTCCACCCGCTGATCCGATCTTCATCAGCAGAACCGTTTTAACGTGAGTGTTCTCTTCGTCGGGACGGTACTTATGCTTCACCAAAAGTCGATCCCCGTGGAACTTCTCAGGTCTGTGGCATTGCTCGCAGGTTTCCCGTGCGGGACGCAATTCATGAACCGGGGTGTTGATGGGGCGTGAGTAAGTATCGAAGGCCACCGCGAAAAGTTGTCTGGCGCCGGAAATCTTGGATTTGACAAACCATGTGGCACCGCTTCCGATGTGGCATTCCACGCACTGGACTCGGGAGTGGGGTGAATTCTGGTACGCGGTGTATTCGGGGTTCATCACCGTGTGACAAAATTGCCCGCAGAAGGCGTTTGATTCCATGTAGTGGTAACCGCTGTAACCGATGAGGCCAAAAATGAAGAGATTGACAGCGGTCAGGAAGATGCCCAGAAAGATGAGTTTTCGAACCCGGGTGAAGCGAGTCTCGTCTGTGAAGTGTTCGCGCAGATAGTCCAGCGTGAACAGCCGGACCTCATCCTTGCCTTTGAGGAAGAACAGTCCTATGAAGACCATGACCAACCCCAAAACGAAGGCCGGCCCCAGCAACATGTATATGATGGCCCCCAAATAGGGGTTGTCGATATGCCCCCATGCGTCGACAAGAACAAGGCCCAGCAGGAAAGGGAACACGAAGGTTGTAATGATCGCACCCAGGAGAGAGACACGGCTTCGTGCAACCCCCCTGAAAAAGGTATGGACGATTTCGCTGACTTTCCCCGGCATGCTCAATTCTCCCCGGCGACAGACGCCCGACGCAGGATCCAAGATTGGATCGGGAAAGGAATATCTTGAAAGTGTACAGGAAAAGGGCGGCACTGCAAATATAGGCTGGAATGAAGGTCCCAGCGGTCCTGTTCAAAGCTAAGAGGCCCGGTCCTGACTTATCATGGAAACGGCATTTGCAAGGCAGTAATGCAAAGGAGTAGTCAGGCAGGGTGAGGAAAATTGACGCAGAAAAGAAAAATTAAGTTGAACTGAAATGGGGGGTATGGTAAAAAATCGATGCAAATGCAACGATCAAACAGGCCTGAGTCAGGGCATTTCAGCAAAACGATCATGATTCTAGACATTTAGATGTGTTGCAGGACATGCAACGGCAGGCCAAGCCCGCAACGGTCGCAACGGGTCGTCTACTGCTGTGTTGCTGTCCGGCGTATTACAAATCCAACGGTTGGGGGAAGGTACGTAATGGACGGAATGAGTAAAGAAGAGGAGCGTGGAACGGCAGCAGGCCAGAAGAGGACGCTCAACGAACTTGAGGCGGAGGTTTCCAAGCGCCTGTTGTCGGGAGGTCCTGTTTACTATATTGCTGTCATTGTATCGGCGCTGCTTGTCTTGGCAGCGCTCGGCTTCGGAATACACGCATTTATCGTCGGCCACGATCACGTCTACGGTGTTAGCCGGGAGGTGCCCTGGGGTCTCCTGATCGTCGCTTACGTGTTCTTCGTGGTGACCTCGACAGGGCTCTGCCTGGTCTCCTGTATCGGCCACGTATTCGGAGTTCAGTCGATGATGCCGATCGCCAAGCGTTCAGTCTTCCTCTCGATTGCCACGATTCTGGCGGGTTTTTTCGTCATCGCCTTCGAGATCAAACTGCCTTGGCGCATGGCGGTCTACAATGTCATCTCGCCAAACCTCTCTTCCAACATCTGGTGGATGGGAACCCTCTATGGCATCTACTTGGTCCTGATGCTGTTTGAGTTCATTTTTCTCAACCTGAACAAGCATAAGCCGGCCGTGGCCTTCGGCTTCGGGGGTGCGGTTGCCGGTATTGCGGCCCACAGTAACCTCGGCGCCGTTTTCGGCTTGCTGAATGGCCGCGAGTTCTGGCACGGACCTTACATGTCCATTTACTTTATCGCCTCGGCCATGATGACAGGTACGGCGGTGATCATTTTCTTCCATTATCTCGCAGGGAAGGTCAATCATGAGCCCCTTGGCCCGGATATGATGGAATCGATGGACATCACTCGCAAGCTCGGCATCCTGTTGATCAGTGTGATTGCCTTCTTCACCACATGGAAGTTTGTGGCGGGCATAGCAGGCCAGCCCGGCGGCAAATACGAGGCTGTCATGGCATTGATCAGTGGCCCTTACGCCTTCAACTTCTGGTTTTTCGAGGTCGGTCTGGCCATGCTTCTGCCCGCAATCCTTTTCATCCTCTCCAAGGGCAAGAACATTAAAATGATGGCGTTTGCATCTGGGATTATGATCGTAGGTATCTTCATGATGCGTTATGACCTGGTCATCGTTGGCGAAGTCATTCCTGTTTACCACGAGCTCGGAGTCAACGAATTTCAGCACCTGCTCAGCTATACACCATCTCTGCATGAGATCGTGATTACGTTGGGAGGTTTCGGAGTGGCTTTCTTTCTCTTCCTGGTCGGGGAGAAACTTTTCATGGGCCACGAGGTGAACCATCACTAAGCCGCGTGCGGCTCAGCTGCTCAATAGAGGCGGGAGTAGTCAAAAGATGAAAAACAGAAAGATTGATAACGGAATGAAAAACGAAGGTGTGGAATCCATATCGTCGCAGGAACGGCGTCATTTTCTCAAGATGGGCTTGACGGTCACCGGCGTCTTTGCCGGCGGCAGTATGCTGTCCCTTGTCTCCTCCATAGACAAAGCCTATGGATCCAGAGCCCAGTTCCTTGAAAAATATCCCTACAAGCCCCACTACAGCATGCTGATCCGCCAAGATCTCTGCATCGACTGTGAACTCTGTCTCAAGGCCTGTCGAGAGACCAACAATGTCCCGGATTACGGCTATCGGACCAATATCCTTGAGCGCAACGTGGAAAAAGCCGTTGGACAGAAGCGGGAATTCATACCGGTGCTGTGCAATCAATGCAATCTGCCGCAGTGCGCCCGGGTATGCCCCACAAAGGCGACCTACAAGGATCAGAAAAACGGCATCGTCATGATGGACATCACCAAGTGTATCGGTTGCCTGACCTGTCAGTTGGGCTGTCCCTACAATGCACGATATTTCAGCGAAGAAAAACACGCTGTGGACAAGTGCAATTTCTGCTTCGATACCCGTTTGTCCAAAGGCGACAAACTCACGGCGTGCTCCGAGGCCTGCCCGACGGGAGCCCGGACTTTCGGGGACCTTTCTGATCCCTATGATCCGGTCTACAAAACGGTTCACCGGATCAGGCAGACGGTCTGGGTGCTGCGACCCGAGGCTGGAACCAAGCCGAATATCTTCTATACCCGGGGTTAGTCTGATAGCCCCAGAAACGACTGTACCCCTGTAAAGCGGAGGATAAATCCAATGAGGAACCTGCTCTTCATATTAACAATCTTGCTGGCCGGCGGCGCTCTCGGCGCGAACCTCGTCGAGGCCGAGGTTTTTGGCGGAGGTGAGATTTCTTATTATTCCAGTTCCTTCAGCCACAAAACACACGTCAATAGTTTCGGGTTTGATTGCTCAGCTTGTCACGATGACCTGTTCACCATGGAAGCGGGCGCCATGACCAGCAGCGAAGGCTTCTCCATGGACACTATCTATGAGGGTGAATATTGTGGCGCTTGTCACGACGGAGAGATGGCCTTTTCTGCCAGGGAGAACTGCACTGCATGCCATGAGACCGGAGAGGATATTTATTATACAAAGCCTCTCAAGGCGGTGCTTTTCGACCATCAGGTTCATGTCGACGACCTGGGATTCGACTGCGAGTCCTGTCACATGGACACGTTCACCATGAAGGCAAAGGCCGCCCAGGAAAACGAGGATTTCAACATGGAGGCTCTTTACAAGGGAAAATATTGCGGCAGCTGTCATGACGGTAGCATGGCCTTCGCCTCCGATACCCGTTGCGCCACCTGTCATGTGGGTGTCAAGGGCTATAATCGCGCTCGCGGAGATCAAAAAGACGAAAGCAGCCACTGATAGAGGCCGTTCGGCCCGAAGGAACGACTTTTCGGTCGGGAACGACAAGGCAGGGACGGCGAGAGCGGCGAAAGAATAAGCTCGCCTCATCGTCCTTGGCCTTATACCGGTAAGGCGTCGACGAGACGTTCGCCCCTGGGCCTTTAGTGAGGACCGATCCGCGATCAGGGACGGTTCCGATACCAGAGTCTTCGAACCCCCGGATCTCCCTTGGTCCCCCCGCCTTAAAGGATGAAGACCCTCGTGTTGAACGGCATAAGGGCCAAAGGGATAAGAGCCATGCGGACTGCCCTGATCATGATAGACCAATGACCAATCTTTACAGACGGGACTCTCGGCGTCACTGCGGAGGTTCTGGGCTGACCGACGGGTGTTCTCATTAAAGACATGAGCCTGGACGACGGAGACTATCTGCAGACAATTCTCGACAGCGTGGCTGACGGTGTATTCACCGTCGACGAGAATATGCGAATCACCACCTATAATCGCGCTGCGGAAGAGATTACCGGTTTCTCCGAGGAGGAGGCTCTTGGCAAGCGGTGCTACGATATTTTCAGGACCGATGTCTGTTTCTCCACCTGCCCGGTGAAAGAGGCCATGGAAACCGGCCATCCGGTGGTCAATCGCGAGGTGGAAATCGTCTCCAGGGACAACCGCAGGGTCCCCATCTCCATCAGCGCCTCCGTTCTTCGAGGCTCCGATGGCAGAGCGATCGGCGGTGTGGAGACATTTCGTGACCAAACACTTATCCAGACCCTGAAACGGGAGATCGAAGAAAAGTATACATTCAAGAATCTCATCAGCCGCAATCCGGCCATGCAGCGCCTCTTCGATGTTCTCCCCGATATTGCGGCCAGCGAGGCGACGGTTCTCTTTAATGGCGAGAGCGGAACAGGGAAGGAGCTTTTTGCAGAGGCGGTGCATGAGTTGAGCCCTCGCAGGGAGGGCCCCTTTGTTGTCGTGAACTGCGGGGCGCTGCCGGAGCCCCTCCTGGAAGCAGAGATTTTCGGCGCGCGAAGGGGAGCCTATACTGGAGCTGTGGAAAACCGCCCGGGGCGCCTCGGGACGGCCAAGGGCGGGACCCTGTTTCTCGATGAAATCGGCGATCTGCCGCTGCCTCTTCAGGTGAAGCTGTTGCGAGTGCTCGAGAACCATGAGTATCAGCCATTGGGTGCTCGAGATCCTCTAAAGGCGGACGTACGTTTCGTCGCAGCCACCCACCGGGACCTCGATGCCATGGTCCAGGAAGGCTCTTTCCGCAGAGACCTCTATTTCCGTATCAATGTGGTCGCCCTGGGGATTCCGCCTCTGCGTGAACGCCAGGAAGATATCCCCTTGTTGGTCGATGTTTTCCTCGATCGATTCAATCGTGCCTATGGAAAGAAAATCAAGGGGTTCTCGGCGGAGGCTATGCAGTTGCTGCTCACCCATGATTACCCCGGCAATGTCCGTGAGTTGTTGAATATCATTGAACAGACTGTGATTCTATGCCGAAGCGGAGAGATCGGCATTGAATATCTCCCTGAATCCTTCCTGTCTCATCACCGATCCGAAGGTCCCCTCCTACGCTCGACTCAAAAGCGCGTCACCCGTGATGATCTGATTGATCTTCTCGAACAATACAGCGGGAATCGAACCCAGGTGGCCCGCGAACTCGGGGTGGATCGCACGACGCTCTGGCGGTGGATGAAGCGCTTCGAGCTGTAGCCTTTCCCGTTCGATATCCCCACCCTCCTTTTTTGACTCCTATGTGCCATAAGATTGAAAAGCCTCAATAAGGTTCCATGTTGCAGCGCAACGGTGTGTTGCGTTTGTGTTGCAAACCAAACACCATTAAAAATCAATAAGTTACCGCGTTGCAAGGCTGCAACGCACCAAAGACCGTTGCGGGTGCAACGGTCTTTTTTTGTGGTCTGCGTCAAGTGGTGAGTTTTGTTTCTTCTGTAACTAACCGGAATTGTTTGGGAATTATTTGAAAAAACAAAAAAGTCGTCATGATGGCACGTCTCTTGGAACATAGATAAGTCAAAGGAGCAATTGGCCGATGAGATTGAATTCAGGATCCTGCATAGCGATACCTTATTACGGCTTTCTGATGCGACCCGGCAAAGGCTTTGAGCGAATCTATTTCCTCGCCGACCCGGAAGAGGGCGCATCCAGAAAAGACAAAACCCGCATGGACGTGTGGAACCCGAACAGCTGTACCGAATTCGACAACTGGCTTGTGGAGAGAGGTGTTGGCCAGGTTGTTTGCATCGATTGTCCTCCCTCCGTGCGACGCCAATTGGAATCATCGGGCATTGACGTCCATTGCCACTTAGATGGCGAGAACTTAAAAGGATGGACCACAGTCTGGCAGTCTCTTGGACTGGATGCAGAGAGCCTGTTCTTTAATGAGGGAGTAGAGGTGAAAAAGTGAAAATCGCCTTTTCTTCACGCGGGCCAGGCCCAGAATATGAAATCGATGAAAGTTTCGGCCGCGCTTATTATCTCCTGGTTTACGACGAGGCCACCGATTCCTGGGCAGTTTTTGAAAACAGCATCAATCGTTTGGCACAGGAAAAAGCCGGCATCAAAACAGCCAGTTTAATGATTGAATCCGGGGTGGAAGTGGTTCTCACCGGGGAGATCGGTCCAAGAGCTTTTCGTCACCTTCACCAGAGCGGCATCAAGGTTTACCAGGCAGCTTCGGGAAGTGTTGCTTCAATGCTTGAGAGATGGAGGGAAAAAAGTTTGCCGCTTACGATGGCCGCCAATAGTCCGGGAAGCCCTTTTTGCCTCCTGGCCCAACCAGTAGACGGATCAAAAAGGTTAAGCAGCAGAAACGACCGACAGGTATCGGTCGGGAATCGAACCTGGAAAGGAGGAATGAGATGAAAAAAGAGAATGTACGGACCAATCCCTTAGAAGGTAGTCGCTATGTAAGCAGTGCCCTGGTGGTGTTGGGAATCATTGCTTTCTCTGCCGGCACTTATGTGGCATGGCCGGCCCTGGTCCATCTGGGGAGCAAGATTGTCTGATAGCGAAAGCGCACGAGCAGAAACACAAAACTGAGCTGTCGGAAGGGGCAGCCAAAGAGAGGAGTCGAACCATGAGAGCTGAAAATCTTGTATCAGAACCGATGAAGACCTCCTACCGAGTCGGCGTTTATGGGGCGATGGGATTTGTAAGTATTTCCCTAGCAATCTTTATCCTGTGGTCTTTCACCTGCTTGGGCAGCGTCTGTTTCGAACTGATGGGCAAGTTGGCCTAACTCCTCCTTGCGATTGACCGGGAACCCCAGGCCTTATGGCCCGGGGGATCCCGGCGCAGGATAGGACCGGTAGGGGTGGCGTTCCGGAGAACTCAAGCCGGACGCTGTCTTATCAGAAAAATAAGAGGTCAGTTCGCCGGGAACGGATCACTGTCCAGGCGTCACAGCTGACCAGGTACTTTTTCCCGGGCAGTGCTCGAAAAGGAAGCGCTGCCATTCGTGTGACGATTTTTTGAATAGCCCAGCTGCGGACCATTCCTTTTGTGATGATGAGGAAGATTATGACTCTGAGCGGTGGTTCTGATAAAGGCCAGACGCAGTGCCCGCATTGCGATTCGGGTGATTATTATAACCTGGCAGATGGTCGCAGAAAATGTCGATCTTGCCGAAAGAAATACACTAGTCGATTTGTCCGCCTACCTCTGGGGGAAGAGTTTCGCCGTGAAGCGAGCCGACTTTTCTGGGAAATGGTTCCAGCGCGGCAAGCCGCACCGAGACTCGGAATAAACCGCAAGACCATGCAACGATATTACGGAATGATGCGCTATGCCATTGGAAGAAAGCAGGAGGACGCTCTTGCGTTGATCCAAAACAGAGACCTTGCAGCAAGGCCTGATTCTGCCACCTGGGGGAGCCTTTCGATCGTACCGAGACACCCCGTTTTCTGGTTCTATCTCCTCGCAGAGCATCTCCTGGTCTCCTTTCCAGAAGATGAGCGAGAGTTCTTACAAATAGCACCGCCGCCACCGCAAGGGGTTCTGGCAACAGGGGTGGTCTATGCCTCGCAGGCCACAGATTTTGAACGATTGCTTATTGATCGGTTTCATCAAAAGATATGGTGGTGTGAAGGACAGCCCCTGGAACGGGACCATAGGCGCGTAGAGAGGTTCTGGGTGTTCGCCAGGGACAGGCTTCGCCATTATCGGGGAGGTTATCAAGATAATTTTTCCCTGTTTGTTCAGGAAATGGCCTTTCGTTTCAGTCAAAAAAATCCTGAAAAAGTACTCTCTTTTCTTCGGCGTAGCCTGGAAAACGAGGTGCGGACGGATCAAAACATTGCAATGAAGGAGAAAAAGGGATGAAAGCACTGCGTTTATTAATCGGCTTGGGGCTGGTTCTAGGTCTCATAACTGCCGCCGGGGCGGCGCAAATCAACCTGGTTAAGGATCCGCTGAATTGTCTGCATTGCCACGAAGGCGATCCGGACAGCACTATTTTTGCGGCATCAGCTCATGCAAATCTGGCCTGCAACAGTTGCCATGTGGAGATCACCGATATCGACCGTCACATGATGGGCGATATCGAAATCCAGGAGGTTGATTGCGCCAGGTGTCATGAAACGAAGCAGGCTGAGCATCTCCAAAGCGTTCATCATCAAAGCGGAATCGGTTGCACCTCCTGTCATGATAATATCCATAACCGTTCAATGTCCGAAAGCAAGAAGCAGGCTGTTGTGGTTACCTGCACTGGTTGCCATGATGGACAGTCTTATCTGAATTCGGTTCATGGCCAGGGGGTAGCAGGCGGGAATGAAGATGCTGCGGCCTGTCATGACTGCCATGGATTGCACGATGTGACTCCGGTGGGAACTGAGGGATCAAAACAGTACGAGACATTCCAGACAGAAGCGTGTGTTGGTTGCCACAGCAACGAAGAAATGATGGAGCACAACGGCATCAACCCACATGCTGTGGAGACCTATGAAGAGAACTATCACGGAAAAAGCTATAGTTTGGGCTTCCCCGGTGATGGCGCTGGTTGCTCAGATTGTCACTCCGCTCATGGAGCTCTCCCAGCGAGCGACCCCGCCTCTCTTATGCACGCCGATAACAGGGCCGCCACATGTGCGAAATGTCACGATAAAGCGAGCAAGAAATTTGCCGCATTCTATGCCCATGGAAGCCACTCCGACCGTGGCAATTATCCTGTAATGTACTGGACCTACGTGGGTATGACCGGGTTGCTGGTGGGAACGTTTGCAGTGTTCTGGCTGCACACCCTGTTATGGATGTTCCGTGGGTTCGTGGAGAACAGAGAGAAGGAAAGAGAAGCTGTCGAGGCTTGCAACGCGGCCATAGTGACCAATGCAGTCTCCAGCGGTTCCGCTGGCGCCGCAATCGATCCTGGCATACTGGAAGCGGAGGTCTCTGGCTACGCTGGCGCAGGGGTGGCGAGTCATGCGGCCAGTGCTCAGGCACCAAGGCTGTACAGGCGTTTCAGTAATCAGCATATCTTCCTTCACATTACCGTAATCATCAGCTTTCTGGGTCTGTCCCTGACCGGTCTTCCACTAAAATTCAGCGGGCAGGAATGGGCCAAGACGATGATGTCCTTCTACGGTGGTGTCCACTATGCGGGACTTATTCACAGGGGTTGCGCCATTCTGACATTCTACTATTTCTTTATGGCCCTGGTGATGAGCTTTGATTTCCTGTTTGTTCGAAAGGACGTCAAAACACGAAACGGACACCAGGCGCACTGGCTTCAGCGCCTCTTCGGGCCGGACTCCCTGATGCCGAACTTGCGCGACATCAAGGACGTTACAGCCATGGTGAAGTGGTTCTTCTTCAGGGGTCCAAAACCGTCCTTCGAACGGTGGACATACTGGGAAAAATTCGACTTTCTCGCTGTTTTCTGGGGTATGTTCGCTATCGGTGGATCCGGTCTCCTGCTCTGGTTTCCCGAGTTCTTCGCCACCCTGCTGCCGGGATGGATGTTCAATGTGGCGACGATCGTGCATTCTGACGAAGCCCTCCTCGCTACAGGGTTCATCTTCACTGTCCACTTCTTCAACACCCACGGAAGGCCTGAGAAATTCCCCATGGACTTCGTCATCTTCAATGGCCGAATCACCCAGGAAGAGTTCATCGAAGAACGCGGAGACCAGTGGGAGCGCTATCAGGAGATGGGGATTGCAGAAAACTTCCACGAAGAGAAAACAAGTGGTGTCCTGTACGATTTCTTGCTCAAGGGCTTTGGCTTCTTGGCTCTATTTACAGGCTTGGGTCTGGCATTCCTGATGCTGGTTGCATTTATCAAGGGTTGATCAAAAAAGCCGGGAGGGTCTGAATGGAGGATCCTCCCGGCATAACAGAGAGGGGGTAAACATGCAGGGAGCAGGACTCGCGATCACGGCTTTGAGTATTTATGTCGTTGGCGGTATCGGTGCTTTCACAGGCATCACGATGATTGTCCTGAACAAGACCTTTTCCCCGGAGGGATCTCAGGGTGGTCCGCTCGGCTATCTACTGCTCACCGGAGGAATTCTCTTGTCACTGGCAGGGGTTCTGGGAATGAGGATATATAGAAACCGAGGATGAAGTCGGACAGGAGATCACTTCTTCAAGAGGAGTGGCACGGACAACAAAAGGGGATCCGCATCGTCACAAGCTAGGGCGTTTTGTCTAAAACGCGAGGATGGCGCAGCCGGTGTAAAAAAGGGATCAATGTCTTACGAACCCAAAGGAAGAGCCAGCCCAGTGGCGTGCCGCGCAGACGCATTTCGTCGAGCAAAATATTTTTTTCGGTTATAGCGTGAGAATCATCCGGATTGTCTTCAAGGACTTTGTTGAGCAGATCCAGGGCTTCCTTCTCCTTGCCGAGGCGGGAGAGGATAACAGCCTTGTTGCGCTGGGCGTAGGAGTTTTCGGGATCCAAAGCCAAAATCTTCTCAAAGCAGTGCAGCGCCTGGGTCTTGTAACCGATCTTGGCCAGGCAGACCCCTTTTTGCCCGAGGGCTTCTGTGTTTTGTGAATCGAGAGTGAGTGCCCGATTTAGATGCATAAGGGCTTCAGGGACTTGTCCAATAATGGATAGAATTACAGAAAGACTGGTACGCATTGAACTGTTGTCGGGGACATGTTCAACGGCTAATTGTTGAAGCTTGGCTCCGTGTCGCAGAGCACCTTCGAGGCAGTATGCTTCACCGGCGAAAAAAAGGGCATATCCTTCGTCTCCCTTGATGCGGGCCTGTTCTGCAATCTCTCGGGCTCGAGAAGCCGCTTCCGTATTACGACCTTCGTCCTCAAGTCGAAGGAGTTCCTCGATCCCCCTTTTATAATCGGTTGTTTCGCCCATATTGCCCTTTCTCACACTTTTTTCTCATGTTACCACAAAGCCGGCTGCGGGAGAACAGGAGATCATCTCCTGATGAGACATCCTGGAATGGCACTCCTTTGGTCAGAAATTAAAGGGCCAATCAAAGAAAAAACATTGGAAGCCAGCTGCAGAAAAAAAGGCAGACTCGAATGAGTCTGCCTTTTTACTTATACCGTTCGTTCGTGCCTGAGGTGCTTAGCCCACGAGATACTGGGTAAAGGGGTTGGCGAAGAGAATAATCATGGCCACAACGAAAACATAGATGGCCAGGGACTCGATCATGGCCAGGCCGATCATCATTGTGGTGAGGATTTTACCGGAGGCGCCGGGATTGCGGGCAACGCCCTCAACCGCACTTTTGATAGCCAGACCCTGGCCGATACCGGTACCGAAAGAACCGATTGCCATGCCGAAGCCGGCTGCGATCATACACCATGCGAAAAAGCTTTCCATTGTTTGACTCCTTTGAAACTCTGTTTTTTTGTTGTTCCTATACTCTATAGGACTTATCGCGAATCGCCTGAGGCGAATCTAGTGGGCTTCTTCAAGAGCGCCGGCGATGTAGATCATGGCCAGCAGCGTGAAGACAAAGGTCTGTATAAAGGCGATCAGTACGCCCATGACCATCATCGGCACAGGCAGGAGCATGGGCACCAGCGCGAGGAAGATCATCAGAACGATCTCGTGGCCGTACATATTGCCGAAAAGACGAAGCGAGAGCGACAGGGGACGCGCCAGATGCCCGATAATTTCGATAACGAAAATCAGCGGAGCAAGCCACCAGATAGGCCCCATGAAGTGCTTCAGGTAAGCCGCGCCATGCTCCTTGACACCGATGATGTGGGTCATGGCGAAGACGGTGAGGGCCAGAGCAGCGTTGGTATTCAGATTGGCCGTCGGCGGATAGAAACCCGGCACCAGAGCGATCAGGTTGGATACCAGGATGAACAGGGCCAGGGTGGCGATCAGCGGGAAATAGGTCTTGCCCTTGGCGCCCATGGTATCCTCGATCAGCCCTTCGATACCGGTGACCACTGACTCCATAAAGTTCTGTACCCCGGTCGGGACCAGTTTAAGCGATCTCGAGGCGA